>JAKATW010000052.1 GCA_021827945.1 Thermoplasmata archaeon | reverse complement strand
ATCCAAATCTGAATCCATCTGCTTATTCCGATCACACGAGAAACAAACCCTTCATGTATACACGATGGGGAAACCCAACGCTGGAGGCGTTGGAGAAGAAGTATGCTTCTCTCGACGCGGTCGAGGAGTCCCTCTCATTTTCTACAGGAATGGGAGCAATCACTTCCACAGTCCTCTCTTTGTTGAAGAAGGGTGATAGACTGATGTCAGTGAAAGAGCTGTATGGGGAAACCTTCATCTTTTTCACACGGTTTCTGCCTTCTATTGGCATAGATGTTGACCTAGTCCGATTGGACGAACTGAATTCGGGGGAGATGGATCTAACCGGATATGCAGGTATCTATACAGAGTCTATCGTAAATCCGACCCTCGGAGTGTGCGACATACAACGACTGGGAAAACTGGCAGCAGAATCTGGAATTCCTCTATTGGTAGATGCGACCTTTGCCTCTCCTTACAACCAGAACCCTTCAAAACTAGGGGCAGCTTTCACCCTTCATAGCGGAACCAAATACATTGGAGGACACAGCGACATTTTATTGGGACTCGCTGGCTTTGAAAAGAAGAATATGGAAGCAGTATGGACAAAGAGGAGGCTCCTCGGAGCGTCTCCTGATCCAATTCAGGCATATCTAGGTCTTAGGGGTTTGAAGACCCTCGGAATCAGAATGAAGGTGCACAATGAAAATGCGCTGGAAGTTGCAAAATTCTTATCTCAACACAGGAAGGTATCACGAGTTTTATATCCTGGTCTGGAAGGGTTTGAATACAACGAGATTGCAAAGAAGAACCTGACCGGATTTGGAGGCATGGTCTCTTTCGAGCTTGAAGGTGGGCTAAGTTCAGCAAAGAGCATGGCCAAGAAATTGAGGACATTCTCCTATGCACCGAGTCTTGGGGGGGTTGAGTCTCTTTTTACTCTTCCTGCTGAGACTTCACATCTCAATCTGACTCCGGCTGAACGCAGAGAAGCAGGAATAGCAGACGGCCTAGTGAGAATGTCAGTGGGGATAGAAGATAAAGAAGATCTCATTGAGGACCTCAAGACTGCACTAGATTAAGACACTTCATTATATTTCTATGGAGAGTAGAAAATATTTAGTTCTGGTCTAGTTTGAACTCCTTTCCTACCTCTTCGAATATCTTCTTTTCTCTCTCAACAGCCACGTTTAGACAGCATTGCTTTGAACTTTCGTATCCATACTCACCCAATCTGTCGGCTGCACTGCCAATTGCCTTTACAATCATCTCGCTGGCCGACTCAAAATCTCCCGCCTGAAAAACATACCCATTGGAGTCATTGACTACGAGTTCACTAACTCCACACCCACTACTCACCACTGCCGGCTTTCTGTTGGTCCATCCTTCCAGTACTGTTATTCCGAATCCCTCGAGACTGGATGTAAGCAGTACTGCTGACGAAAGATAGTAGGCAGCCTTCAATTCCTCCTTGGGAGAGTGACCAAGAAATACAACTTTCCCTTCAAGCCCTAGTTCCTTAACGAGCTTCTCAAGTTCAGCTCTCCAGATGGCTCCCTTACCGAATCCAAGACCCCCCTTCGATGACGACGAAAAGCTGCCGTTTCCGATGAGTGCCAGTCTTAGCTTCTCTTTCTTTGAGGCAAGAGCAAATGCCTTTATGCCAACATCTTGCGATTTGATTCTGTCCATTCTTGCTACAATGATTACGAGTTTTTCATCCGGCTTTAGGCCGATCTTTTCCCTCAGCTTCTCCACTTCGTCTGAACTTGGAGGATTTACCCAATCGCGAGGATCTATGTACGGATACAGCTGATATGCCCTTCCCCTGTAGTCAGACTTGATCAGGCCCTCCAGATCTCTTCTTGTACTTACGACGACGGCATCGAAACTCTCCATTCCCTTTACGACAATCCTCCTCGCGAAAGCACCCATTTTTTCCGGAACAAATGGTATATGCCATCTGAGCACAGCCGGTGCTGACGGACCTATGAATGTTCCAGTCACCAGTAGCTGGAAATCCTGGACATAAAAGAGGTCTATGTCCCTGATGTACTCGAACATCCTCTTCGCGTTCTCCCAGTTGTAGGTCGCATACGCATTGAATTCCTCCTGGGTGAACCTTACCTTTCCAACTCCGTGGATTTCAGACCACAGTCCTTCCTTGAAGGTCGTGTAATTCCTGAGCACCTTCTCGTCGACCTCCACGTGCGAAATCATCAGGTTGCCTTTGGACAATCTAGGGGGATAGTTTATACCCAGCGACACCCAGACGACTTTTTCAAGAAATCCATCTTCCAGCATGCTGTTCACGGCAGGATAGAGCATGTTTGTGACTCCTCCCGGGGTAAACTCATAGTCCACTCCTTCCTCCAGACTGTTGATATCCAAAGGGTCTGCGAGGTTGCCATACTTCTCCAGGAGATCTTCATAACTCAGCTTAAATCTCACTATTGGAGTTTGGCTGTTGACACAAATTTTCATCTGCTATAAATCAACGAGTTTATAAAAAGGTTGTCCACGCAACTGTAGCGATGGAAAGGTTAAATATCACAATTTCAAGACGAATCGATGCTAAACGACGATTTCTGGGATTATTTTGAGAAAAGGAACATCCCAGTTTCAGAAGTGAGAAGTATCTTGAAAGAGAGCAGGCAGGTGGTAGACTATGAGAGAAGTATGCTCAAGACAGGTCGTTATTGGCAGATTACAAAGGACGAAGTCAGGTCGATATATTCTGTCATAAGAGAAAGGAAGCCAGAGATAGTAATTGAAACGGGCATGGGCTCAGGGGTATCCACCGTGAGCATCCTATCTGCAATGAATGACAAAGGGAAACTGGTAAGCATAGATCCTGGTCTCCCATATGGAAAAGGAGATAGGGAAGTAGGTTTCATAATTCCATCCAGCATGAAGTCAAACCTTGTCTATGTGAAAGGGACATCTTCAGAAAGACTAGAAGGGGTCCTCAGGACGTTGCCTAGGCTCGATGTTTTTTTCCATGACTCTGATCATTCGTATCAGAATGTAAAATTCGAGTTGGGTCTTGTTTGGCCAAAGATCAAGGAGAACCCGCTGATACTCATTGACAACTATGACTGGTCCGAAGCGGCTATGGATTTCGCAAAGGAGAAGAATTTGAAATTGAGGAATCTGGCTGACGATCTCGCCTTGTTGTCTAGATGACTCTATTTTTCATCAAGGAAGTCTAGTTCATTTACAATTTCCCTTAACTCTTCGCTGATGCCTGCCAACCAGTAAAGGTCCTGGAACATTCTCGCTCGAAGTCTGTTCAGATTTCTGGACTGGTAAGCGGTGAATTTAAATGGTGCCTTAGTCCTGTATAGTATCAGATTGGTTGGTTTTCCCCTGTATCTTGTTCTCTTCTTACCAGAGAGCATTTCTGTCCATTCATCATCCTGAATCTTTCCCTCAGCACGCATTATGATGGTCTCCGCAGAAATTCTTACAAAATTCCAGGAAAACGAGGTACCCTCAAACAAAAAAACTGTGTGGAACTTTCCCATAGAAAACCGTATTCCGTCCAGGGCGATTTTCTTAGTAGGATCTCTGGAAAAATAATCCATCTTGCCTCTCATAAATTCGTCGATCGTTTGTTTTAGAAGCTTTCTGTCAAGCTTTCTGTCACAGTAGTAGAGGTATTCTTTCCGGAGAGACCTCCTGAGATTAATATAACTGTCAGACTCGTAGAACCCCTTAACAGCAACTCCTTTAACTGAATCCACTATCTTGCAGATCTTTTGAATATCATCGTGTTCAACCTCAATAATAGAAGACGCAGATCTCACGTGCGAATCAGTGCGAGAAGATCCATATACCTTCATGATGCCGACGGATGAAAGGGCTTTCAATATCTCTCCCTGAACTGTTTTCAGATTAGGTTGAACCTGAAAACCATAAAACGAATCATCGTAGGCTATGTTGAGCAGGCAGTATTTCATCTCTATACCTCTTGGACAGTCTGTCTGGATATTTAGTCTGAGGGAAATGGGTTTCCTTTGTCAGAGCCTTGACGCACTCTCTCAGTTCGATCCCAAACCCCTTTGATATGTAATACTTCCCCTCCCTTTCACCGATCTTCTTCTTCCCTAGGTAGATTCCATTTCCTCGCTCCTCTCCAAGCAACAAACTCTTTGCGAGGCCAACAGTTGGAACGTTCTTAGAAGTCCCTACTAGGGTCGCCACACCCCTTCCATCTCTGTGAATTAGTCCATTTCCGTCTATTACATTGATCATTTCACCCCTCACCAATGACTCATAGATTTCTCCCTCTCGCAGATATAAGTAATTCGGAATGTAGGGAGATTTCACCTCCTTGACAGTGACTTCAAAATTGATTCCATTTTGAAAATCCACTGCAACTCCAATTCCAATCCTTCCTTCATAGGAAATGTCCAGGGCTCTCAGGCCATCAGAGAAGTCCAGCTTCTTGTCAATATCTACCTTATTTGATTCCTCCCTAAACCTCCTTAGCGGGAAACTGGACTTGAAATCTCTGAATCTGATTCGTTCCAGGTTCTCGACCTTACCATTGGATATGCGTATTCCGTCTCTTCTGAGTCTTCTTATCTTCTCCTTAATGCCTTTCGGGTCAGTGTAACCTCCAAGCGTGCCATCTGACATTATGACCCTGTAGCATGGAAAGACGTCAGGATCTTCGTTTTCAGATAGCATCTCCCCGACTGCTCTAGACGCAACAATGTCACCCAGCTGCAATGCTATGTCACCATAGGTAGATACCCGTCCTTGAGGAATCTGTGAGAGTAGGTCGTAGAAGTCCCTGTAGATGTCGGGTTTGTCAATCATTAATGGTTACTTCCAATTCCATCAGCTCTTCGGCAGCAGTCACGTTGGGGAATACTGATTTTGCCTCCTCAAGAATTGGTTTGATATCGTTGTATCTCGGGCTAAAATGGACAAGGATTAGCTTCTTAGAGTTCGAGTCTCTTGCCTGGATGGCTGCGTCCTTTCCCGTGGAGTGTCCATACGAAATGACCTTATTCTCGTTGCTCTTTTCGCCTGTAGATTCATGTATCAGGACGGTAGAATCCCTGAAGAGATCAAGAAGACTCTCGTCTCTTCTGGTATCTCCTGAATATGATATTTTTCTCCCCTTTCTGACTCCTGCTGATATATCGTCAATGGTGATCATCTTGCCATTGGCGACGGCAGATCCTTCCTTTCTGATCTTTTCTAGCAGGTGTCTCGGGACTTTCAGGTTCTTGATTTTCGATTCTTCAAGTTTCGCGTATTCCTTCTCTTTAAGCGAATAGCACAGAGCTGGTATGGTATGATTTGCCTTTGCAAATGAAATGGAATAGTCTCCAAAATCTAAGGACCCATTTCCCTTCAGTTCTTCAATTCTGATTTCAAAGTTAAGTGAATAATAACCTATTGAAAGCAGATTCCCTAGCACGGTCGACGCCCCTATTGGACCGTATATTTCAAGGGGGTCCTGTCTCCCGTAAAAACTCATTGTCTGTATCAATCCCGGGAGTCCTAGGAAATGATCACCGTGAAAGTGAGTGATGAAAATCTTCTTTATTTTCATAAGCGATAGGGAGCTCTTCATCAGCGCTGTCTGTGCGCTTTCTCCACAGTCAAAAAGAATGGCCTCATCATTGATTCTTACTCCCAGACTCAGAGTATTCCTCTGAGGAGTTGGCCACGAGCCACCCGTACCAAGGAAATAGAGTCTAATGGAAGAGATCATCCGGATCTACCAAGTATCTTAAGTTCCACTTCCTTCATTTCCTCAGGGCTGCTCTTCGTTCTCGGTCTTGGTGGCAGGAAATAGCAGTCGCAGGATGAAGTATCAGACAGAAATATGTCAAATGCACCGATCTTCTCGGATAGTCTTTCTATCTCGATCTTGTCAAATCCGATGAGCGGCCTGAAGACGGGAATGTTGATCTTTTCCTCGATCGTGTTCAGATTGTCGAGAGTCTGGCTCGCCACTTGACCCAGATCCTCTCCTGTTATAATCGCTTTGCCTCCGATCTCCCTCGCATAATTTTCCCCTTCCTTATACATTTCCCTCTTGCAGAAGAGGCAAGTCCATCTCTGCTCGTTGTTCTTCCTCAGCTCCATTACGGTCTTTCCGATCATCTTTCTGTGGTCCATTATCTTTATCTCGATGGGGTAAGGTGAGTACTGCTCCAGCAGTTCCTTGTTCCTGAAAACCTTTTCCAGAGTCCTTGAACTCTGGAAGTAGTGGATCAGGTTCAGCTCCATTCCTCTCTTGAGCATCATGTACGCAGCTACCGGTGAATCGATTCCAGCGGATATGAGTGCCACCCCTTTACCCTGGGATCTTACGGGCATCCCTCCTACTCCCTGTACCGAGTCATCGTATATGTATGAAAATTTGGATCCGATGTCAACTCCAATATTCCTGTCGAAGTTGAACAGATCGACTCTGGACTCTGGATTAGAATTCAAGACTACCTCTCCAAGCCTTGCAGAGAATTGCTGGGAAGTGATCGGGAAATTCTTATCGCGTCTATTCACGGTGATTCTGAATTTCCCTTTGACTTCTATCTGGGATATCCGGTTTTCTATCTCATCCACGTTAGAGTTCACTTTCTCAACTACTGAGAATGAAGAAATACCAAAAACCCTCGAAAGTATGTGGTCAACTCTTACTTCACTCTCCACTATCAGTCTGGATTCTTCAGTTCTTACATTACCTTTTATGGAACTCTCATTGAGCTTCGCCATGATGTTTCTTGACAACAGTTCCTCGAAATAGTTCCTGTTGTCTCCCTTTGTACCTATCTCTGAATATCTGACGAGGGTGAGCACAAGGGTCTAAAGTATCCTCTTTTATCAATCTTTCTTAGTTTACGATATCATTTTCGGTAATGAAAATGCCCGTAGAAGCTGTGTTCTAAACGAAAATCCGATGTGCGAGAATAAAGCACGGTATCAGAAATCCCCTCTAAATAAAAATTAATATCAAGGTGGTATATTATAAGGAAAATGAGTACCATTTACGACTTCCTTCACATCTCCATAGAATTATTTGTCGTCGTGGACCCATTCGCTGCAATGATCATGTTCATAACATTCGCGAAGGAGGAGACGGTGAAGGAGAGGCGGAGATTGGCCAACGATGCCACGATTGCAAGTTTCCTGATTCTTCTCTTCTTCGCATTTGTTGGGGAGTATATCCTTCTGTATTTTGGGATATCTATTGCTGCCCTTGAGATAGCTGGCGGCATCCTAATCCTGCTCACAAGCATAGAAATGGTCACGGAAGGTGACAAACCGTCTGGAAAGAGAGGAGGAAGTGTCGATGTACCGATCAAGAGAGACGTTGGGATTGTACCGCTAGGGACTCCTCTCCTGGCCGGTCCCGGAGCAATTTCTCTTGTGATTCTTCTGATGCACGACTACAATCCGATACTGGTAGTGCTGGGTATCGTTGTAGTTTCGATGATCACATTCCTTCTCTTCTTCGCAAGTTTCTACATCTATGACATCATCAAGGAAAAGGGAGCAAGGGCTTTGACAAGGGTATTCGGTATTCTAGTCGCTGGATTTGCCGTTCAATACATACTTACGGGAGTTATCCTCTTCTTTCACCTCTAACTTGTAATCAATTTATTTACGAAGATGGGTTATGGTTAGTTGATGACGGTGATAAAGGCGGATCTCACCAACGTTCAAATCATAGTGGATGCTATGGCCAGAGGTCCAGTGGTATTGCCGACGGAGACTCTTTATGCACTTGCAGTTCCTATCAACAACAAGTCTGGATACGACGCCGTTTATAAGCTGAAGGGAGTCAAGATGCAGAGCGCAAGTCCCATCGGATTCTATGGCCTTCGAGATATGGAGAAGTTCTGCCTTATGGACGAAGGAGCGAAGAATATCGTCAGGAACCTTATGCCCGGTCCATTGACTTTGATTTTGAAATCGAAGGTGGAGGCTCACTGGGTGGTGAATGAAAAGATTGCAGCCAGAATATCTTCAAGTCTTTTGGTACGGGAAGTCATAAGGAGGGTTGGTCCCATAACACTGACAGGAGCAAATATCAGGGGGTTCAGGTCGTCATCTGACCTCAAGGAGATAATGGGGCAGTTCGGCAATAAGATCGGTCTCTACGTCAACGGGGGAGAGATCAGCGGGATACCTTCCACTATCTACGATTACACGGCTAAGAAAATGTTAAGAGATGGACAGATTACCTTAAAATCAATAAAGGAGGCTGAAAATGGAGTACGATGACTATGTTCAGTCAGGAAAGATAGCTTCTAGGGCGAGACAGGAAGGGTACAGGATGATTGAGGAGGGACTAGAGTTAAGGAAACTTGCCGATTATCTCGAAGACCTTATAAGGAGCGAGGGAGCTAACATTGGCTTTCCTGTCAACCTGTCGATCAACAATGAAGCTGCGCACTTCACTCCCGCTCCCGACACCGACGTCAGGTTTCAGCAGGGGGATCTGGTTAAGTTAGACCTAGGGGCCGAGATCAATGGTTGCCTTGCAGATACTGCAGTTTCCAAAGAAGTATCCACGGACAAGTGGAAGAATCTAATACAGGCATCGCAGGAGGCAACGGAGAATGCAATAAAGAAGGTCAGGGTGGGGGCGCTCACCTCTGAGATAGGAAGGGAGATCGAATCGACTATCAAGAAATACGGTTACAATCCCATCTACAACCTGACAGGTCACACGCTGGAGAAATACGTTCTCCACGCAGGTACGTCTTTCCCCAACTACGACGATGGATCAAGAGTCAAACTGTACCCTGGTATGACATTCGCAATCGAACCCTTTGCGACAACAGGCAAGGGGAGAGTCAAGGGACTCGAATTCGGAAATATCATGATCTGCCTCAAGGAAGATACGGATGAATCACTGAAGACTCTCCGAAGAGTCTCGCGAGGGCTCCCTTTTTCAATGAGAGATGCCGCACGAAGTCTAGCGAATTACGACTATGTGATAAAAGAAGCCCAGAAAAAGAAGTACATATATTTCTATCCGGTACTGAAAGAGAACAAGGGAGAAATGGTTGCACAGACAGAACATTCCGTTTTCCTCAGAGAAGATGGACCAGTCATAACAACTTTGTGACCTGACTGTCCACTTCCCGGTACAGTTCGTCAAGGGTTCCGCCGCTATCTATATACACGATATTCTCTATTCTTCCATTTAGAGTGTAATATAGCTTCTGAACTTCCTCTAGGTATTCTCTCTTTTCGAACCGTGAAGTAGTACCCCTCTTCATTACTCGTCCCAGAGCTACGTCGACGTCACAATATAGCACGAAAACGTGAGTTGGAAGGATCGGAAGCAATTTGGCAGTTCTGGAAAAGAAATCGAAGTAACCGTCTGCGGTTCCGAACGATTTTCTCAGATAGTACCCTTGATAAGCGTAACTGGAATAAAGTGAACGGTCTGAAACGACATTTCCCTTCTTTTTTTCTTCCTTCAGCATAGCAGTACGATCTGCCATGAAGAGGAAGAAATCTGTAGCTGGATCCCAGTCGTTTCCGCTTATCAGCTTGCCTATCTGCCCAGATGAAGGCTCCTGGATCATCGAGAAGTTGAACTTCTCTGCTATGTGCCTCGCTACGAACGTCTTTCCGGTTCCGTCTATTCCTTCTATTGCGAGGTAAATGCTAGAAGAACGAGTCAATGCTCCTCTGCACCCCCTGTTTCCTAGACTCCCTCACTCTGCTAAGGGCTGAACTCACTCTCTCTTGCGAAAAGTCGTGGTTTGTAACAAGTATGTCTATTGCCTTCTGTTCGTTGAGCTCCGGGACCTTTATGTGTCCAGGGTCCACAACCTCCGGGTTCAGGAAGATATCCCGTATCTCATCGTAGTTCTCGATCTTGATATTGGAGATATTCTTGAGAGAACCATTCTTCTTTATGAGCTGATAAGCTTTCTTTGGGCCGATCCCCTTTATGCCATCATTGAAATCTGTGCCTATCAGTATGCCCATATCGATCAGCTGCTCTCTTGTTATTCCGAGTTTCCGAAGAATTTCATCATTCACTATCATTTCAGGTTTCACGTCCACTACCCTTCCGGTCCTTCCGTACCTTCTCTTCCCACTTATAGTCAGATTCCTGATTAACCTAGGAGAACCGAACAGCAAAGAATCGTAGTCCTGGGAAACGGCAGAATAGACGGACCCTATCCTGCAGAGGAACGATGCCTCTGCTTCACCTTCTGAAGGGGCGTCTACTACCGCTATGCCAATGGAGTTGAGTAAATCCTTAGATTCTGAGATCATCTCTGATGTCAGTCTCGAGGTCCTGGATGCAAAGCTCTTCGCTCGCTCGTAATCGCCCATTGCAAGCGAAAGGCGATATTCTTCCTCTGCTTTTTCCTTAAGAGCAATTCTTTCCTTTATCGTCTTGGCCTTCAGTGCAGGAGGTTTGCCATCGAATACATAGACCGGAACTATCCCCGTCTCCAGCATGCTTATGTTTCTGTAGAAGAGACCGGAGAGGTGAGAGGTGATCATACCGTGTTTGTCCTTTAGAGGGCTCCCATCGTACTCCCTTATGTTGCTCAGAAACTGGTAAATGACATTAAAGGCATCAACCGCGAGCAGTCTCCCCTTGAGGTTCTTGAGATCCACTTCGCTTGATTCGAGCAGCGAGGAAATGTCTACTCCCATCCGATTTATATAAGGAAACCTTGCTAAAAAACCTATTCAATTCCTTTCTCAGTTATAACGAAAGAACACCTGACGTCTTCCGGGAGACTCCTGTGTTTGACAACAACCAGTTCCCTCCTTCCGCTACCAAGTTTCTGTATCCTGAAAATTGCCTTAGCGATGTGTGAAAGTGCACTACCACCGACGGGTTGCGCCTCGCTTGTAGTCTTGTCCATGTAGACCTGGTTTACAAGTATGACCGGTATGTTCTTCGACAGGGCAATGTTGTTGAGCATCTCTATCTGAGTTATAAGCGTGTTAGAGGTCTTTTTTCTGAGTTCAGCCCTTACCTCCCTCTCTGCCCGATAGTGGACTGTGATGGTATCAAAGACCAGAAGAACTACGTCCTTCATAGATTGTACCAGATTTAGAATCTTGGGAACTGACTCCAGTTGCTCTTCGTAGCTTCTGATCCTGAAGAACTTGAGACTGGAGAGGCTCATTTCATCGCGGGTTATCTGGGAAATTCGCTCTGTAGATACTCCCTCAGTATCGATAAATATCACTTTCCCTAACTTGGAAGACGCTATGGAGCTAAAGAGAACTAGATTGGTCTTCCCCGAGCCAGGCTCTCCATAAATCTCAGTTATGATCCCCTTTTCAAATCCCCCTTCGATGCACTTATCCAGTCTCGGTAATCCGGTGGAGAGGCGATCTATCATTTCAGGTCTTTCAGGACGTTGGTAAGATCTCTGAGATCGTTACCGTGGATAATGCAATCGACGAAGTCAAAGTCAGAATCAGAGTTGAACAGTATTGAATAATCAGAGTTCTTGAACATGTCTCTGTCCCACTCAGAGTCACCAATCGAAACCTTGTGCCCCCTATACTTCTCCAAGAAGAGTCCTTTCTCATGGGGATTGACGACAGCAGTTCCTCCAACCAGTACATCGTTCTTGAATACCAGAGCGTTGGAGTATATTTTGTCCAGGTCGAAGTACTGTCCTACCTTTGAGACTATGACATCTATGCCTCCAGATATGGCTATCTTGTTTCCACCGAATTCCCTGAGGAATTCCTTGAGGTATTCGAAATTCGGGTTGGGCATGATATCCCTTGCTATCCTGTGAAAGTCGCTCCTCGTAATCCTTCCCTGCTTGTTTAGCCAAAGGTTTACGTCACGGTCGATGAACTCCTGGTAACCTATCTCTCCTTTCAGGAAAGCGCGAAGCGATTCCTCGTTCTTGACGCCAAAATAATTGTGTATCGTGTTCCAGCTGCTTTTCGGCTGGAGGAGAACCCCGTCGACATCAAAAGCGATGAGAGAAGGTCGCATTGTTAAGGCATAATTACTTCCTATAAGAATTTGCCATGAAATGGAGGCGGCGAACCGCATTTCCCATGCCCTCGCGGAACACAGTACACGTGCGGAACGTGGACGGGCTTAACCTTCGGGTTCGAAATGAGACCGGGTGTTTCCCCGTCGCTATGGCCGTCAACCGAAAAGAAATAGAGACTGACTATTTTATCCTTTCTTTTGCAACCTTAGCACAATTATGTGAAGCTATTCTTGAGCGTACCAAGTCCCTCTATGCTTACTTCCACAACATCTCCAGGCCTAAGCCAGTTGTTCTCCTTGTCTCTCATACCTAGAATTACTCCCTCCGGGGTCCCGGTCGATATGACGTCACCGGGTTCTAGCGTCAGATAGTGAGAAATGTAGGAGATTAGTTTTCCTATCGAAAATATCATATTTTTAGTATTTGAATCCTGTCTCACCTTCCCGTTGACCTTTGTCTTGATCCAGAGGTCCTGTGGATCTCTGACCTCATCCTTTGTCACTATAGCAGGACCGTTCGGATAAAACCCGTCCAGGGTCTTTCCAAGGAGGTACTGCGAGGTCCTGTACTGCAGTTCCCTTGCCGAGACATCGTTTCCAATGAAATAACCTAAGACGTACTTTTCAAAGTCTTCGCCAACATTCCTTGCAGTCTTTCCAATGATAACTCCTAGCTCTCCTTCATAGTCAACCTTTATTTCTGGTTCCCCAATCATTATGTTCTCCAAATGACCCGCCAGTGAATTTGAGTATTTGCTGAACAGTACAGGGTAATCTGGAATCTTCTTCTCAGTCTCTACTATGAAGAATCTGTAATTCAATCC
>JAKATW010000018.1 GCA_021827945.1 Thermoplasmata archaeon | reverse complement strand
ATTTAAATAAGGAGGATAGTTCTAGAGGCTGGTGAAGGCTGACGAAGACTGACGACGATGTAGATGGATACAATGATGTCGAGGAGGTTCTTAGGCAGCTCAGGACTGCTGAGGAGGAAAAGAGATTCGCTGAGCTGGAGAACAAGAGATTGACGGAAGAAATCGAGAGACTGAAAAAGGAGATGAATAGGCTAAAGCTTCCACCTCTTCTGATCGGTTCCATAGAAGATGTAATAGACGAAAGAAGGGTGGTCATCAGGAGTTCAACTGGACCAAGTTTTCTTGTCTACACTTCAGAGCACATTCCAACTTCAAAACTCACAGTCGGAACGAGAGTGGCACTGAACAAGGCAACTTTGTCAGTCATATCCGCAATCCCTGAAGCATACGATCCAACCGTTGTTGCAGCCGAGATTGCAGAAAAACCAAACGTTACATTCAACGATATAGGGTCTCTCGAAAAACAGATAACGGAGATAAAGGAGATGGTAGAGCTACCACTCCTGAACCCTGAAATTTTCAGAAAAGTTGGTATTGAGCCACCCACTGGTGTGCTGCTTGTAGGCGCTCCCGGTACAGGAAAAACTCTGCTGGCAAAGGCAGTTGCCAACAGTACCAATGCAACATTTATCAGAGTCGTTGCCTCCGAACTTGTAAGAAAGTACATAGGCGAGGGAGCGAGACTCGTGAGGGAATTGTTCGATTTGGCAAGGAAGAAAGCTCCATCCATAATATTCATAGATGAGCTTGATGCGATAGGCTCCAGAAGGATCGATTCGTCAACCTCGGGTGACAGAGAGGTTCAGAGGACGCTCATGCAGCTGCTGGCTGAGATCGATGGCTTTGAACCACTCGGTAATATTAAGCTGGTTGGCGCAACCAACAGGCCAGACACTCTCGACGAGGCACTGACAAGGCCCGGAAGGTTTGACAGAATCATTGAAATACCGCTCCCTGACAAGAGAGGCAGGATGGACATTCTCAAGATTCACACGAAGAGAATGAATCTCAACCAGGTAAATCTGGAGAAGATTGCAGAGATCACAGAGGGCTTTTCAGGTGCCGATCTCAGGGCATCCGTCGTCGAAAGCGGAATGTTCGCGATCAGAGACGGAAGGGACCATATAATCCAGACTGACTTAGTGAAGGGCGTTGAAAAGATGAACATCCAGAGGAACAGGTCAACGCAGAGTAAGGGAAACCTCGAGATGTTTGTCTGATGAGAGAACTCCAGGTCCCAAACCTTTTTGAGGAAAGGGGGAACCTGTACTCGCAATCAAGGGACGGGAAATCAATCTACGGAGAACAGGTCACCAACAAGGGAGGGAGGTATTATAGAGTATTCTCTCCACTTAGGAGCAAGCTATCTTCTTCAATCAGACTGGGTCTCAAACCGGATATCAGGAAAGGGGACCACATGTTATATCTGGGAGCGGGGACTGGCACGACAGCTTCTCATATAGCAGACTCTCTTTCTGCTGGCACCATATTTGCAGTGGAATTTGCACCAGTTCCTTTCATTAAACTCACTTCTCTTTCGGGAATAAAGGATAACTTATTCCCCATACTATCTGACGCACAAAAACCAGAGATGTTTGGGATGTTCATTGACAAAGTTGATGTGATATACCAGGACGTCTCTCAACCTAACCAGATAGAAATTTTTGCGAAGAACATGGGGTACTTCGGTGTTCAGAGAGGGATCCTGATGCTCAAGACCTTTTCTCTGAGGAGCGATTTTTCGATCGATAAGGAAATTGGAAAGATAAGAGAAAGTTTCTCCATTCAACAGATAAAGGACATCTCGAGATTTCACAGAGGACATTACGCGATCACAGTTTCCTCTAATTGACCCACACTGTCTTCATGTTTGTGAATTCCCTGCTGCCATACTTTGAAAGTTCTCTGCCAAGTCCACTCTTCTTTACTCCCCCAAAGGGGAGCCTCGGATCGGAGAAAACGATGCTGTTTATGTATACCATCCCTGCTTCAATTTCTCCAACCATTTTTTCCGCATCTGTTTTTTCTCCCCATATTGATGTTCCGAGTCCGTATGGAGTCTCATTAGCGATCCGGACTGCTTCCTCCTTGCTCGCAAATTTCCGGAGCACTGCGACAGGCCCAAATATTTCTTCTTGGTAATTTTCATTGAGTTCGACAAGGACGGGCGGCACAATGTTGCCTTCTCCTTCTCCGATAAACGCAACTCTGCCTCTTGATTCCAGGTGTTTTATCTGTCCCTCGACGAATTCTTTCTGCTCTGAAGAGGACAGTGGGCCAAGGTAAGTTTCTTTCTTCCTTGGGTCTCCAATGACAATCTTAGAGAACTCATCCTGGGTGAGTTCCTTGAATTGATCGTATACGCTCTCATGGACAAGGAACCTCTTAGAAGCTATGCAACTCTGGCCATTGTTCTGCAGTCTCCCTATTGTTGCTGCCTTCGCGGCTGACTTTAGGTCTGCAGAGTCTAATATGATGAACGGGTCTGAACCACCCAGTTCCATAACGATCCTCTTCATCTCCTTTCCTGCCTCTGCAGCAATTCCAGAGCCTACCGGTGTGGAACCGGTAAACGCTACTCCTTCTACGTGCTTTATAAGAGAGGTCGCGGTCTTCCCTTCCACAATAAGGCTCCTGAAAATATGTGAGTCTACAATTTCCTGTAGTTTAAGAGACACCCCAGTGACTATGCTTGCATGTTTCAGTACAACTCCGTTTCCTGCCATCATAGCAGGGAAGGCAGCTCTTGCAACCTGCCATACTGGAAAGTTCCAGGGCTCAATACACATGATTGTCCCGAGTGGATCGAATCTGACATAGCTCCTCGAGGCTTCAGTCTTGATCTCTTCTTCTGAGTAGATGGATCTCGCGTTCTCCATCAGATAGTCTAGAAGTTTTATGCTCTTCTTTACCTCTGATATGCTCTGTGTTATAGGCTTCCCCATTTCCTCAGTCATTATCGAGGCAATTTCCTCGGTCTTCCTTTCAAAGTTAGGTTTGATGACTTCCCTGAAGTAGTCTATCCTAGTGTCCAGACTCCTTTTCCACTCTTGTTGGGCGCGTCTTGCCTGTCTTATCTTTTCTAATGCCTCTTCCTGAGTATCGGACTTGAAAGTATCCAAGACTTTCCCTGTGTACGGGTCCCTAGTGACTATGTTCATGATCCAACTTCCGTTTCCTTTATAGCCTCTTCAAAGATGGATACTCCCTTGTCTATTAGGTCATCCTCAATCGTCAGAGGGGCCATGAATCTCATTGCATTTCCATAGTGACCGCATGTATGCATCAGCACCCCCCTCTTGAACATGGCTCCCCTGATCTTTCCAGCCAGTTCCGTACCAGGAATTTTGGACTGTCTGTCCTTTACTATCTCGGTTGCTATCATGTACCCTCTTCCCCTTACATCGCCTATGATCCTGGAATCGGCCTGAATCTCCTCGAACCGATTGAGCAAGTACTTTCCTTTCGATCTTACCCTTTCAAGGAACTTTTCGTCTCTTACGACTTCAAGTATTGCCGCGCCTGCCGCAAGCCCAAGTGGGTTTCCTCTATACGTTCCAAGGTGGAATGCCTTCGGCAGTTGATCGTATTCTTTCTTATAGACTACAGAAGAAATCGGTATTCCTCCCCCTATACTCTTTGAAATGCACATAATGTCCGGAGTCACATTATGATACTCGCTTTCCCACAATTTGCCCGTTCTTCCAATTCCACTCTGAACTTCGTCTATTATCAGAGGAATGGAATGTTTGTCACAGGTCTCCCTTAGCATGGGTAAGAAGTCATCCGGCGGAACAATGTAACCTCCTTCCCCCTGAACCGGTTCTACTATGATTCCTCCTATTGGTGGAACTCCCGAATACGGATCCCCAATCATCTCTTCAATTCTGTCTATGACTTCCTTGGAGATGTCCTCTGGTCTCGACTTCCCCTGGAATCTATATGGATATGGGTAAGGAGCGTAGACGTAGTTCTGAGTAGAAAATCCCGCATAGTCTCTATAATGGTAGTTTGAGGTTGCACCGACAATACCCCCGGCTATGCCGTGATATGATCCGGTAAAAGCTAAGATGGTCGGTTTTTTTGATACGTATCTCGCAAGAGAAACAGCGGCTTCACACGCGTCTGCACCTGTTACAGTCATTAGCACTTTAGAATTATCCTTCATCTTTCCCGGGAGCACAGAATTTAGGGTCTTAAGGTACTTTATCCTTGCCTCAGTGGGAACTTCTGTTATGTGAGTAATCTTTTCAATCTGTCCCTTGAGAGCACCCACTACTTCCGGATGTCCGTGACCGAGGTTTAAGACAGACACTCCTCCAAACCAGTCTATGAAAACATTGCCATCCATATCTACAACCGTCGACCCCTTCCCATAATCAACAGCAAAATTGAAGAAACCTGTATATGATCTGCTAGACGTTTCAAACCTGTCCTGTACCTCAATGAATTCCATTGATCTTGGCCCCGGAATTTTTGTCTTTATCATAGGAGCATTTTCAATGCTCAACCTGTTGGACATATGGACTGACATAACTTCTCACTGACTTCCATGCAACACGGGTATATTAAACGTGGATTAGTTTCTTGTACCATTCTGGAAAAGGAAAAAATTTCTCTTGTTTTCAGTAATTTTCTGTTTTATTTCTCTATTGGTCCTTTATAATGAGTTTGAGCGATTCAGGAAAATCCTCCTTGGCAGTGTTCAGGGCCATAATGGTCTCACTTCTCTCTACGCCTGGTGTCTTGGATAATTCGTTGACTATGTTTCCAAGTTCTGCCTTGTTCTTTGCTCTTATCAGAGCAACGAAGTCTATACTTCCGAGTACAAAATAGACAGCCCATACCCCCTTTATCTTAGCTATCTTCGAGCCGATTGATTCTCCATATTCTGGTCCATATCTC
Organism: Thermoplasmata archaeon; assembly: GCA_021827945.1. GTDB lineage: Archaea > Thermoplasmatota > Thermoplasmata > Thermoplasmatales. The sequence goes on along the minus strand of JAKATW010000018.1, from coordinate 7,896 downwards.
GCATTTATTAGGGATATCGCAGTGATGCTCTTGTCAAGATTGGTCTGATTTATGAGCGGAATGACGCCTCTCAGGAAATTACTGCTCTTCAACTTTTTCAGTCTGTTATGAACTGTAGATTTTGAAACACCTACTCTCTTTGAAATGACGCTGAGATTTGTTTCTCTAGTATCGAAGATACTTAGGAGTATCTTTTTATCAAGACCGTTGAGTTGATCTAGTGTAATTTTTTCACTCTTCATGTCTGCTATGATGAGATACGGACTAATAAAGTGTTATGCTCGTGAAATTTTTTCCACCTCAACTAAACAGCAAATCATTTAATCGACATTTGTTTAAACCAAAGGTGACGTTCAAATACAAGAGTGAAGTGGTAAGCGCCATAACAATAGTGGCGGTTATCGTCATCATTTTCTCCTCATTATTCTTCTATACGGGAAACTGGCCTCCTGCTGTCATAGTGGAATCCAGTTCCATGCAGCACGGAAATAATTTTGTGTTCGGTGTTATAAACACGGGAGATATCGTGGGGGTAAAGAAGGCCCAGTCCTTCACAAGTATTCAGACATACCTTGTCGCAAGGGAACATGGCAGCCCTACAACCTATGGTGAGTACGGTAACGTGATCATTTATAAGAACTACGAACTCGGTGAGTTGGTCATCCACAGGGCTATGTTCTATGTTATGGGGTGGAACGGAACCACTCCCATCATCTATGGAAACACACACCCATCGTGGCTCTTGATCCAGGGATCTGATGTGTATATCTCGAACGTAGGTTACTCTCATAAGAATCTCGAAGTCCAGTTACAGAACTACATTGGTCAGACAGGTTTTATTACGATGGGAGACCACAACTTTGCTACTTCAACTTATGGCTCAGGTAAATACACGATTGCCGCCGATCAAAACTACGGCATAGACAACACGCTGGTCAACGAAACGCAGGTATTTGGATATGCGGTTGGATATCTTCCAATTTTGGGGGTTCTGAAGGTGTGGGGGACCAGCGATAGGGTCTACATCCCTGAACTCAGCAACCTCGCAATGATAGTGATTATCATAGCGGTAATCGCAATTGCAATCGCTCCATTCCCATCGGTGAGAACAGGGAAGAAACAGGACAAGAACCGGAGATAGTCAGTTCACAACCTTTGCCTTGTCTTCTCTCACTTTCTTCATCTCCTCCAGTCTCCTTCTCCTGGAGAAAAGGTGGGACCTGATGTTTGGGTCTATGATCTCAGCCAGTCCCTCTCCCATAAGACTGAATCCCATCACGATAATGAAGAGGAAAAGCGCAGGAATCAGTCCCTCAAGTGGATCCAAGTAGAGATTGGTCGTCAGCACAGATGACATCAACCCGAGTTCCGGTTGATAGATAGGTATGCCAATGTTCAGGAACCCTAGGGTAGATAGAGTCAGCATAGCTGTTCCTATGTCCATTGTTGCATAGACAACCAGAGTTGTCATAATGTTGGGAAGAATTCCCTTGAACAGGATCTTTGAAAACCTGGTATTCAGTACTTTTGACATGGTGATGAAATCGCTGGCTGATACTTGGAGTGTGCTTCCTCTCACAAGCCTCACATAAGGGGGCCACCAGACGAAGATTATGGAAAATGCAGCGTTTACAAGACTGGGTCCTAGGGTCGCTGCAATGGCCAGCGACATCACTAACGGCGGGAATGCGAAGAATAGGTCTGTAATCCTCATAATCACTTCCTCTACAATACCCCTAAAGTACCCTGCTATTGTTCCAAGGAATAACCCGACTAGTGCAGAAATGACCACAATGAAAATGGATAAGCCGATGTCAATCGGTATCGCGGCTATCACTCTTGAAAATATATCCCGACCCAACTGATCAGTGCCGAAAAAGTGGGTATAGCTGGGTGGGGCATTGACGTTTGATAAATCAATTTTCAGAGGATTGTACGGGATAATGTGATTTCCAAATATCGTATACGCTATACTAATTGCCACAAAAATCAAGATTATGAAAAATCCCGTTGCCGAGAGCCTGTTGCTCATCACAATTCTGAATGATTTCTTTAGCACCGGGTTCATTCTTCGCCTCCCAGTCGAATCCTAGGATCAAGCACTGCGTACATTATATCAGCAATCAGGTTCGCGACTATGACGAGTATTGTGAAAGTTATGACAATGAAGATCAGGACCGGGTAATCATCGCCTACAATGGCAGAATAGGCAAACTTCCCTATCCCAGGCCAGGAGAATATTTCCTCCACGATGACGTCCCCGGTTATCAACCATCCAAACATGACGGCTATGACGGTGTTGCTCTCTATTAGGCCATTTCTCAGAATGTGATGTCTGTTCACCTGTTTCTGATCCAGTCCCCTAGCTTTAGCAGATTTGACGTAAGGAAGCCATTTCACCCCCAGAATTCCATTCCTGCTTATTCTGGTTATAATACCAAAATTCAGAAACGCAAGTGTGAAGGCAGGCAGTATAATGTGGTAGATTCCATCAGTGAAATCTCCAAAATTGAGATTAATCAGCGAATCGAGTATGAATAGGCCCGTAATTCTGGGAGGGGGAATGTAGATCGGTGAGTACATTCCGCCTGACGGAAAAATCGGAATGTAGGATGAGAATATGATGACGGCCAGGATGCTCACAAGGAATGTTGGGGAAGCCCACGCAGCAGTATAAAGAATCCTTATCAGTGCATCCTTTTTTGTTCCAAAATTTATTGCGGCTATGTATCCAAGCCCCACTCCAAACAACACGATTATGACAAGGGATGTCAGTACGAGCTCGATTGTATTTGGGAAATAGAAGAATATCTCAGAGCTAATTGACAGCCCTGTTACTGGATCGGTTCCGAAGTTGCCTGTAAAGAAATCTCTCACGAAATAATAGAGCTGGACCCATATTGGTTGGTTAAGTCCATATCTCCTAATCACAGAAGCAATTGTAGAGGGTCTTGCCTTTGGCCCAGCCCAGAGTGCAGCTGGATTCGGATTGAGATAGTGCGATATCAGGAAGACGATAAAAATAGTTCCGAGAATCACGAGTACGGATACCGCGATTCTCTTCAGGATGAAGTAGAGTAATTCCTGCTTCCCCTCCAACGCATCACCTTATGAAGTATACTGAACAGTGTTGTAATACATGAAGTAACCTGCACCAGATCCGGCAGTATTTGGTATCATTCCCGTTACGTCGTTTGCATTAATGCTCAGGAAGTAGGGTACGTAAAGCCACGCCATCGTGTAATTCTGGTACATCTCATTCGTTATGTATGAGAGGTTCTGTATAATTGCCTGATCGCTGAATGAAGTGCTCGCGTTGACTGTCCAGTTGAATACAGTGGAGTTGTAGTAGTCGGACGTACCGTTATAGTAACCATCGGCGAGTGCCGAAACGTAGTCGATCGACGCAGAGTAATCCTCTGTGTAATAATTCAAGCCTATTGGATATTGAGTTGTGTTGGTTGCATAACCGTATACGATTGCTGTGTATGTGCTTCCAGGCAATCCTGAAAGAGTGACGTTTATGCCGATGGCCTGTAGGTTCTGTGCAATTATCTGAGCTGCAGAACTTTGTGATGTTGAATCAGATTCGTAGAGGAAATTGTACTTCGGGAAAGAATTTCCCGGCAGTACAGTACCATTCGGAAGAACAGCTCTGTAACCTGCACTGTGCAGGTAGTCTGCCGCCTTTGCTGGGTTGTAGGAATAGAAAGCAAGGTTTGAGATGGTTTGATTGTAGTAGGTGAATCCTGGAGGAACTGGTCCAATCCACTGCTCAGCATATCCGCCATAGACGGAATTGATAATTCCAGTATAGTTAATCGCGTATGTCACAGCCTTCCTGACGTCAATGTTCTGGAAGGAGTAATTAGATATCTGGTCCATGTACACGAAGAAGGAATTCTGCGATGAACCGAATTGTATGGGAAGTTTGTTTACTGTTATTCCTGTTATGTTCTTGAGGGTAGAATAATCCGTTACGGGAGCTTCAACGATCTGCGCTTTCCCGCCCTTAAGATCAGAAATTATCGCTGAGGTGGGTTTGTACTCTATGACTATGTATTTGATGTGAGGAGGACTAATTGCTTCATTGAGTTGACTTGCGGACAGATTGTTTCCCCAGTAGTTCGGGTTCACGACCAGGGTGATGCTCTGTTGAGGGACTATGGAGCTGATCTTGTAGAATCCAGTTCCTATGGCATTCCCAGACATGTACTGATTAGTGGCCCCCGCAACCACTCCTCCGTGGTCCAGTACCACACTCGGATCAACAGCCATACCCATCGGGGTGGTCAGGGTCATTAGGAAAGCGTTGTAGGGCAGGAATCCGTTGTAGCCATACCCTAGGTGCGCGACTATCTCGTACTGGTTAACTACCTGTACAGATTGATTCGGATTCTCCATGGTAGCCAGCGATGCAGAACTTGGATTCTTGTAATTGATTCCATTCAGTGTAGAAGCAGTAACATTGAATGTATTATTTCCTGCTGTATTATTTGTAGCCATGTTCTGGCCGAGTATGAATTCTGGAGCTTGGTTAATCAACATGCCTCTGTAGAGCGAGAACCACATAACGTAAGCGTTGAAAGGGTCACCATTTGTGAAAGAGACATTGTGCCTAAGATAGAAAGTGTAGTTCATTCCATTTGAAGAGACGTTCCAGTTTGTTGCCAGCACCGGCAAGAATGTCGTTTCGCTAGTACCATTAGGGGCGACTAGACCCTGGTAAACCTGGTCCAGAATTTCCCAGCCGGGAGTGGTGAACGTCACAGCAGGATCGAGACTGTCTGGGTATTCAGCCTCTTCAACCACAAGAGTGTTTGGTGTACTCTTCTTATTGTTGTTATCATAGATCACGACCGCGGAGGCAATCACAATCACAGCGACTACGACCACAATTATTGCTAAAATAGAACGCTTCATTTCAACCTTCAACAGATGCAAAGAACTACTTAATTTAAAGTTTGCTGTGTACTTTTATCAGTATTCACGTCCATTTTTTTCTACCGTTTCCAGAAATAGTACAATAAATTAGAAATTTGAATAGAATGAACTTCCTACCACTTGGAGATTATCACCTTTCTTTCTGTGAAGAAAAGTACGCTATCGTCACCTCCCTGTGGGTGGAGATCCCCAAAAAATGAATCTTTCATTCCAGAAAAGGGATAGAACGCTATTGGAGCCGCAACTCCAACATTTATTCCAATGTTTCCAGTATCCACCATTTCTGAGAATCTCTTTGCATATTGTCCAGAAGTTGTATAGATTGATGAAGCATTTCCGTATCTACTCCTGTTTATGACCTCCAGTGCGTCTTCAAACGAATCAGCACTATAGAAGGATGCCACTGGTCCAAAAATCTCTTCGCTCATCACCTTCATTCCCTCCGATACCCCGTCAATAATAGTCGGGCCGAGGAAGAATCCCTTAGGGTATTTACTGCATCTCGAATTTCTTCCGTCAAGCACGATCTTGCCGCCTTCCCTTAAACCTGAATCTATGTACATCTCTACCCTTTCCATATGGTCTCTCCTTATGAGCGGACCCATATCAGTTGTCTCTTCCATTCCGTAACCTAACTTGAGTTCTTCAGCCCGTTTCTTGAATACGTTCATAACCCTGTCGTGGTTTTCAGGTAAGGTAACAAGTACTGAACCTGCTAGACATCTCTCCCCTGCGTTTCCATAGAACGAACCAATTATGTTGTTGATGCTTCCATCCAGGTCGGCATCCGGCATGACAAGAATATAGTTCTTTGCGGAAGCACCTCCCTGCACCCTCTTTCTGTTCGACGTTCCTTTTCTGTAAACATACTCTGCCACAGGGGTAGATCCAACGAAGCTGACTCCGGCAATCTTCCTGTTTTCAAGGATGTAATCTACCGCCTCTTTTCCTCCATTCACCAGCTGAATTACTCCATCTGGGTACCCTGCCTCTTTGACGAGATTCATTATCATATTCATACTCATTGGCGTCTTCTCTGACGGTTTGATTACAACAGAATTTCCAAGTGTTACCGCATATGGGAAGAACCAGAACGGTATCATCACTGGAAAATTGAACGGTGATATTACCGCAAATACTCCCAGCGGAACCCTCACGAGTTCTTCATCTATGCCGGTTGCGATCTGCTTGTTGTTCCTCCCCATTATCTGATAGCTTGAAGCCGCTGCAGACTCAACATTCTGGATTGCCCTTATCACGTCACCTTTGGACTCCTCAAAGGTCTTCCCGTGTTCTATTGTCGTGATTTCGGCAATTTCCTCGAGCCTGTTCCCCATAAGATTCTCTAGCCTGAAGAGAAGTTTGATTCTGTCAGATATGGGTACCTTTTGCCATTTCTTTTGAGCTTCACTCGCACCATCAATTGCTCTATCTATCTCTTCCCTCTTTGCCTCTCTGACAAAGGCAATCTTCTCTCCAAATGCTGGGTTGAAGACGTCATACTTCTCTTGACCGTCTACTTCTTCGAACCTACCATTCACGTAATCCATTATGCCCTTCATTTAGTCCACCTCACCATCTGAAATCTCTAGGCATTCGTCAAGGACGTTAAGTCCCTTTGTGAGGTCGTCTTCCGAGATCACCAGGGGAGGGGCTATCACGAAGTGATTAAGCCAGTTGTTTACATAGACCCCTTTCTCCATAGCCCTCCTCGAAATCTTGTCCGTCATCAGCGGTTTACCTTCCAACTTCTCTTCGTAGACATTGAATGGTATTTTCTTCTCTCTGTTCTTGACTAGTTCAACAGCACCAAAAAGTCCGATACTCCTTACATCACCTACTGACTTATGTCTCTCCTTGATCTCTTCGAGTCTCCTTGAAAGTTTTATTCCCAGTTCCTTGGATCTTTCAATGAGGTTCTTCTCCTGGTATTCTTCAATTGCGGCCTTAGCAGCCGCCAGTGCTACTGGATGAGCCTCATAAGTGTGCCCGTGTGCGAAGTAGTTTGCTTCGAAGTAGTCTGCAATCCTCCTGCTTGTTGCCATCAGCGAAAGTGGAAGGTATGCACCAGTGATGCCCTTCGCTGTTGTCAGGATGTCTGGTTTGATATCCCAGTTCTCTACAGCGAACCACTTTCCAGTCCTGCCCCAACCACTCATTACTTCATCTGCAATTAGTAGCACATCATTTTCCCTCGTGATTTGTCTTATCCTCTGGAGGTAGCCATCAGGTGGAATAATCACCCCATTGGTCCCGGTTACCGGTTCCACTATCATTCCTCCAATGTTACCTTCATTCTTTATCAGGTACTGATTGTAATCTGCACAGGCAAAGTCACAATCTGGAAGCTTCAGCTTGAGCGGGCATCTATAGCAATAAGGGGGGATCGAATGGACAACCCCTGGAATTGAGTAATAAGTATCCACCGGAGTTCTCCTGAAGTCTCCAGTCAGAGTGATGCTTCCGGAGGTAGATCCATGATATGAGTTATAATTAGAAATTATCTTGGTCTTTCTTTCCTTCTGGAAGAACATTCTAACGGTCTTTATGGCGGCCTCATTTGCTTCAGTGCCGGATGCACCAAAGAAATATTTTGTGAGGGAAGAAGGCAGAATTCTCTTCAGAAGCAAAGCAACTTCAGCCCTAATTTCTGTTGCATATCCTGGCTGGACGTATTCGAATTTTTCAAGTTGATCATTTATCGCTTTTATTATCCTCTGATTTCTGTGACCAAGGTTGGAACACATTAGCTGGGAAGAGAAATCTAGATAGCTTTTCCCATTGGAATCTCTGAAGTAACACCCTTCTTCGCTCTCAACCGTCAGCGGTGACCAACCACTCTGCTTCCTCCATGTACCGTAAGTAAGTTCAGTGCAAATTTTACTAACTTCCTTAGATTCATCGAAATTTTTCTCAACCATAAAATCAATAATTAGACGAAGTATTTCAATT
>JAKATW010000142.1 GCA_021827945.1 Thermoplasmata archaeon | reverse complement strand
CTTGACCTGCTCATACCTCTCCCTCAACCCGTAATTCACCAGGTCCATAGACAACAATACCGGACTCATGAAAAAAGATTATTGGTACCAAACTTGGTAAAGTATCGGGTTATTGGGAATCCTCTTTAGAAAATCGTTTTGCATCCAGAGAGTCTGGAAAAACGATCGAAATGGGTTTCAACGGTATCGGAGGGTATCTGAACAGTCCGGGGATGATTCCATGGCAAATTGTCCTCGTGTATTTTGTCGCCGCTCTAGTATTCGTCTTTGCATTCTCTAGGAAGACCGGTGCTGAACCAAAATTCAAGACCGTGGATTTCGTCTACATTGGCGTAGGGGCTGCCTTTGTAACTGTGTGGGAATTCTTTGTCGGTCCTTTCCTTGATAAATTCATTCCTCCGGGATTAACGGCATACATAGGTTTCGGATTTTTTGGTAGAATACTAATCGTCTTGATTATCGCAGGTCTTGTAAGGAAGGTTGGTACTGGTATGCTGACCATGGCTATCTTCAATCTCCTGGGCGATGTATTCCATTATGGCTTTGGAGGAGAGCCCATATACACAATTTACGAAACTCTGACCTATGGACTCTTCATAGACGTTTTCATAGCTGTAACAAGGGGACGCCTCTTCGGGATAGGAGAAAAGATCGAGGAAGGAAAGGAGGCTGTCAAGCAAGCCTTTGGATCCCTGCGTAGACATCTTTGGATTGCGCCTGCAATAACGGGCGGACTCCTGGGTTTTCTTTGGGCTATTCCAGACAATGTCCTCTATGCTGGCTTCTTCAGTCCATTCCTGTATGGGGGAGTGGTCAACTGGGAGTCCATCCGTTTCGGTTTCTTTGCGGCGCTACCGGGAAACATAATATTCGGTATCATAGCCGGGTTCATAGCCGTCCGTGTCTCTAGGGTGCTCGGGCAATGAATGCAATAGAGATAAGAGACCTAGAATTCCGGTACTTGGGCTCAAGGAAGCCTTCCATTACTGTACCGTACTTCTCTGTTTCTGAAGGAGAAAGCGTGCTCATAACGGGCAAATCCGGATCTGGAAAATCCACTCTCCTCCAGTGCATCAATGGTATCATCCCTCACATCATGAATGGCACACGCAGGGGAGAAACCTATATATTCGGAGAGTCAGTATCAAAGGCTAGGCTACCAGACATATCTAGGACAGTCGGTACTCTCCTACAAGATCCGGAAAGGCAGGTAATGAATTACAGAGTGGAAGAGGAGATCGTGTTTGCCCCAGAAAACTTCAACCTCGACAAAGATACAATCCTGCAAAGAATGGAAGATGCAATTCAGGGAGTTGCGATAGAATCGCTGCGTGGAAGGGAAACGACTAAGCTGTCTGGAGGGGAGCTGCAGAGAGTGGCTCTAGCGTCGGTAATGTCAATGGACCCGAGGATACTGATACTCGATGAACCCACTTCAAGCATAGATCCGGAGGGGACAAGAGAGATATTCAAATTTCTCAAGAACGAAAAAGGAAAGAGAACTATAATTATAGTGGAACATAAGGTGGAGCGGGTACTCCCGTTTGTTGATAGGATCGTAGTTGTTGATAACGGTAGGATAGTCCTTGATGGGCCGACAGACAGGCTGATCGAGGAGGCCCACAACCTTATAGACTTAGGAGTAGAGATTCCATCTCACATCCTGATAGCCAATAAACTTGGGATAAGAGCCAGTGGTATCGATGAGGTGAGGAGAATTGCAAGAGAATGTGGAATGATCCCACATGAGAGAGCTCGCTCGAATGGTGGCCCAGTTGCTTTTCGAGCTGAAGTCAGTGTTTCATACAACAAGAATTTCAGTTTGGCTGCAGAATTGGCATGCAGGGCGGGAACGATTCACGCCATTATGGGAAGAAACGGAGCGGGAAAGAGCACACTCCTCAAGGGGATAATAGGATTCATAGATAAAGATCAAGCTGCCTTCAGTGTTTCAATGGATGTAGAGGATAAGAAACTGAGAAATCCCGAGATGAGGGTGGCAGGACAGTATCTCGGTTTTCTACCCCAGAGTTTTGACTTGATGCTAATTAACAGTACGGTTGAGAAGGAACTCAACTATTCCAAGAAAGTCAGGAAGTTGAACGGAGTCGACGAACTGATTGAGAATCTGAAAGAGATTTTCAGTCTGTCCGATTATGCAAAGTCTGATCCTCTCACCCTCAGTCAGGGGCAACGTAGGCGAGTGGCAATGGCAGCCATGTTGGCTTCTGGCGCAAAGATAATCCTTATGGATGAACCTACGTCCGGTCAAGATTACATGCACAAACAGAATCTCGGAAGAGAGATGGCTCAACTCAAAGGGCTAGGTTATACCTTCATCATCGTGACACACGATTCCCGATTTGTGTACGAGTTTGCAGATTGGGTGACTGTTTTGAATTTTGGCAAAGTTGCGCTTCAAGGGACGCCAGAGAGTATCTTTTCTAAATCGGAGTATTATGGGGTCGTTCCACCTTCAGAGTTCGTTCTGAGGTACGAAAATGAACAGCTTGCTAGTTGAGTTGATCAGCTGGCTCATCTTCTTCTTTGGAGTTGGAGCCCCCCTGTACCTCATTTTTGCAACAATCGGAATAAGAGGATTTAAGGAAATTACTTCTTATGAACCTTACAACGCTCTACTCTACAGGATTAATCCCATAGTCAAAATCGCTCTCTCTATTACGGTAATGATTGTTGCCGCTATTACAATCTGGTGGATCGGTGCTTTTCTCACCATTGCAATCCTTGCTTCTTATCTCGATCTCAAAAACGGTAAGAGGAAACTGGTTATAGGGATGCTTTTCGTGATTTCAACCGTAGTTGGAACTGCATGGGGATATGCACCATTCGTCACTTCAAGTATATTGAGCATCGCGTTTTCAGGATATCATCCAGTTGTGATTTGGACTTGGCCTTCGTATTTCTCCATTATGGGATATCAACCACAGCTCACCCTCCAGGCAGTTGAGTACGGTCTTCAGATATCCTTCAGAACGTCTTCAATAATGATGTCGGCCCTCCTTTTGGTGATGACTAATACTCCTTCTCAGATACTTAGGACTCTTCACAAGATATCGGTTCCTGACTCCGTTATTTTCTCCCTAATGGTTGGGATGAAATCGATTCCTATGGTTTTTACATATCTCGACGAGTCCATAAAAATACAGATGATGAGGGGGCTTGGATCTAGGCATTCAAGATTCCTGAAGCCTTTTTACATGCTCATCGGGGGGATCCACGCAATAGTCCCTACGATAATCCACCTTCTCAGAGGAGCCAAGGATATAGCCATATCGGCCGACACAAGAGGGTTCAGGGCCACCAAGAAAAGGAGCTATGTCGAGGACGTACGATTCACCAGAGCTGACTATTATGCGGTCGTAATCATAGTTGCAATATTGGGAATTGCAGGAGTAGCGATACTTCTTGGATTCGGAAGGACAATACCGTATGTCACGTAGAGAGCAGTCTGTTAACATATATTCGGAAATCGAACCGAAAGGGGAGATGATGGAGAGATGAGCACGAAAGAGGCCATCGGGGCGATTATAATGTTGATCGGAATGATTGGAGGTTTCGAATCAGCAAGAATGGGGTTTACTCTCCTGACGATATATTTCTTGGTCTTGATTATTTCATCGACGATCCTGCTCGTCTCAAGTGAAAAGTAGGCTTCACGTAATAATTATCCGATTTACTGATAGCAGTGAGAACTCTCCTAGACTATTCTTGAAATTGTTCGACTGGTCGAAACAAAAGAGTTCTATTAAGCCTCTGCTTCGCCAACCCAAGGTTTCAAAGTTTTGTCCCATCGATGAAATGTGTCGAAGAATACTTATTGTAATTGCCGAAATCCGTGAGAGTGATGATCGATGATCCGCGTAAACGGCATTTTCCTTTTTCCAGCATCATCTCCATTTGTTGAGACGTCTGGACTTGTTGCAAAACCAATGTAAACGAAGCTCCCGAAGTCCACCTGGGCCTGCTTTCCAGGTTCAGTCTCGAAGCGGTATACAGCCTTTATTGACCTTTCCTTCCTGATAGTCCTGCAGTAATCCTTGAGAATCGTCATTGAACCGTCATAGCCCCATTTCCTTATCTCCTCCAATATACGAACTGCCGAAAGATTGTATTTGTCGATGAGCATCTTTATTATGGGCTTAACTGGATCTAGCTTTGACTTCCCCTTCTTCCTCCTGTATTCCATAGGCTTGTTAAGCTTCAGATGCCTCTTCACGGTATTCCTACTCGTGCCCATCTGCCTAGCTATCTCGCTTATTGATGCTCCCCTGTCCCTGAGTTCCCTAATCATATACCACTCCTCCGCACCCAGCATGCCACTACCTCTTCTATGAGAAGAGGGTGGTCAATTTTAAACCGCCGAAAATGATCAATATTCAACCGTCGTTTACATTAGCTACGGAAGTCTTCATGTCCGTCAGGACGATGATCTTCTCCTCCCTGATCTTTTCCCGAAGAGAGGAAAGAATCCATCGAGCCCTTCACCGTAGAAATCCTCAGTTGTGCAATCAACGCTGTTATGCACCTCTTCTCTTAGATGTCAGATGGTTTCGATATTGCGGATATCCTTGAGAATAGGGAGTTCTTTGTTGGGGCTGGTGAAGATTTCTCTATGTCCAAGTATAGTGAGTCTGACCTGTTGCCAACCGTTTCCACGTATGTGTTTGCAACAGCCGCCATCAACAGGTCGCGATTATAATGGAAACCGCTTATGTATTCTGAATGGTGCTTGAGGCCAAGAGAAACGTTTGTAAAGTGTTCCAGTGTCTTCAGTGAAGAGACAAGGCGGTCGCTGTTCATGCGACTATTACGTAGACCGTTCTACCGACGTATTCTTTCGGGCAGTCTATCTTAGCACTGTTTCCAAATTTCGTGACTGTTCTTATGAAATATCCCTCTATATTTCTTACCTCCACCATCGATGTCGGAATGACTATAGCAAAAGAGTTCTTTCGCTTGCTATAATTGTTGTGACTCTTTTTGTAGTTCTGGCGCTGTCATTCCCAGTAACGTTCCAGGAGGTGGGGTCGTTGGGGGTCACATCCAAGCTTACACTTCCATTTCGTTTGTGCTTACTGCTAGCTTCGGAGTAACATACTGGCATGGTGTCTTTTTTTGGGGACATCCGGTAACTCCGTATCCGTGATGTGGACATTTGATGTGTAATTGGTGAACCAGGACTATACAATAAGAAATTTTCTTATTTGTACGAATTCGACATGGGCTTACTTAGAATTTTACGAACTGACGAAGAGGCCACATTCTTGCGAATGTCTCGGCGTGAACCTAACTTTTGCTTCTAATCTACTATTCTCTGGGAATGATGAAATCCCTCATCGATACACCTTTCTATTTTTGTGTTACTTAATGTGTACAGCCTAAGTGATTGCACCCCTCTTAAGAAAAAGCTAACAACAGAGCAGGTATGCCTTCTTTCACCTAGAATACTTACTTCCCCATCTGCTATATACAGTCATTACGGAAAGTTAATTCTAGCTACTAGTTTTGACTTTTATGAATAGAGCATTGTTTGTTTTTGTCTTTGTAGCAACTGCGATTATGTTTGTATCGAATTTTAGTGGCGCGACTTTCGCAGCAAGGTCGCAATCTGCCCTCTCGGCACAGAATGCCTCTATTGCTTTACTTCCTAACGTCACTGCCAGTCAATGGCCAAATATTCCTGACTTGACTGGTAGTGGAGCATTTGAGCGTATAAATGACGGTCCGTGGTTTAAGATAAATGCTATATCTGGGTCAGGGTCAGCCAGTGCGACTGTTCCTATGGAAGGAAATACTTACGACGTTGAAGGAGGGAACGCCAGCAACAACGGGATAAATGATGCAGTAGTACAGGTCAGCTTTTCTCAATTAGCGTCAGGGGAAAGCGATGACTTATGGGGCTCGAACGCATGGAGCGTTCAGTTGAACAGCAACTTCTTTACTGGAGGCAATGGACTAGGAGACTGGATTCAATTCGTGTTACAGAACAACCTTTACAACTCTTCACCTACACAACGATTTGCAAGATTTGGAATCTGGAACGTAACCAACGTGTACGGATCGACCCAGACCTACAGTAACACGTCAGTTTATTTTCCTATCCAAACCCTTTCGACTAGTACAAGTTACTCCATCGCGGGAACCTATGGCAACGGCGAAATAGAGGGCCGACTTGTTATTTCGTCCCCTAGTAATACTTACAGCTACTTAGTATACCAACCAGACACGTATGGTCTGTTTGGCAATTGGTCCAGTGCAAGTAGAACAATTCTCGGAGCAGGTGGCTTAAGCACAGCAGACTTTAATCATCAAACCACAGAGACGACCACTGTACAGATATCCGCACCCATAATAACCAACGCATTTGCACAGATGGAATACACAACAGGCGAACAAAACAACTTGACGCCAGGTACACCGGGTACGAACACTATCGGTAATGCCTATTATGTAACCACGACATCGACCAAGTAGAGAGACTGTGGGCCAAGAAATACTGACTTGCAAGTTAGATGAGCCGGGAATAATGCTATAATTCGATTTTATTTTTTTGCATTTCATTTTTTGAAAAGTGTCGTCGATTAAGAATCTGAAAAGGATCCATAATCTACACACTACCACGTGATGTGGTCCCTTGCTTACACCATCAAGACCTTAGAATAAAATTGAAAAAACGGGTTGTACAAGAGAGTTTCATGCCATTTCGGATATTGATATAAAACCATAAATCTCATAAACTACTAGAACCTATTCGCAACAGTAAGTTCCCATTCGGAGATAATGTTGAAAGAGTTATAGTTGTAATTGAAAATGTCTCTGCAATGCACATATGATCTCACTGCGAAATCAGCAAGTAAAGAGCAATGAACGCCACCAAAGATATGACGTTTGCTCCAAGGAGGGGAAGTGCCACGCCTGATCCGTACCTGTACGAGAAAATAACACTCGTAGCTACGACAAGAAGGGAGTAGAGAAGCATAAGGGATGAAAAAATAACGAGAGTCTTTGAAGCCTGTGCATGCGTTTTCCTGTAGGTTCCTGCTGTAATCAAAACAATGAGCGCAAATATTATTGCTTCAGCTGCGCCAACAGCTATGTTCCCTAACCAATAGATTCCAATCATCTTGAACCCCCTACCATCTCCAGCGTCTCCAGCGATTCTTCTATGTACCCACTCATACGCCCATTCAGATAAAAAAGAGAGTTATATTTCCTGAAATCGCCATCAACTACCTTGTTTTTCAGAAGTACGGAAAGGTGATGTTCAACAGTTCTGTAGTTCACCCCTAACATATTGCTTAGCTCATTCTTGTTTCTAGGTCTTTCCCTCAAAATCAAGACAATCCTGCTCCTCAATGCACCACCCCTGGAGTAGAGGAAGAGATACTGGAATAGCCTTCTGATATCCCTATCCTCAATGTTGAATCCGTTGTTCGGACCTCCGGAGGGTTGCATTGTATCCTAATCGTAATCAACACCACTATTAAAAATAAATTAAAAAAAATTAGGTGAAAGTCCCGACGTTGCTCAGTGTACCCGACTGAACGTTGTCAAATGTTTCCGATACTATGTAGTAGTTTCCGTTCACGTATGCGTAGTGAATCGTGTAGACGACGTCTATGTAGGAGAACTGTGAAAGATTCGATGCGCTCTGTACAACGAACTGCACGTCAGCAGTCACTGTACCACCCGTCACGACTCCTCCCGATACCGTTACATTTGTCACTGGCGGGGCTTCTGAATAGAACCATACTGCATTCCATATCGAGAAGAACTTGTTCCATACTGTTTCGATCTGTGAGTAGTTAGTGTAGTTTCCCGCCAGCTTTCCACCTATCCACTGGAGGGATGAGTTGTTAAGGTATTCTTCCATTACTAGAGTGGAATTCTCTATTGCAATTGCATTCCAGTGCGAGAAGGCCGAATTCCCTATTGCCGATCCCTGAAGAGATTCGTAAGAAGCTGATGAGTATGAGACCAGGGAAGCGGAGATTATGTGCCATATCTCCTTCACTATCTTGGGCTGTGAGCCGGACGTGAATTCCAGAGAATAATTTGTGACTATGCTGTTCACCTGCAAGGGTGTTGAAGAAGAGGTTAGGACCCACTGAACTGTTGAGTTGACGTAGTAGTATCCGTTCGATTCGCTCACAGTCGGTGGGTTCTCAGAATAGAACCAGACTGCACTCCACAGATTTGAGAACTTTGTCCACACGGTTGGGATTTCGCTGTAGTTGTATGTCCCAGACAGCGGTCCTCCTATCCACACCAGTGTGGCGTTGTTTGCATAACCAGCCATTATCATCGAGACGTTCTCTATCGCAATGTCATTCCAGTGTGTGAAAGCTGCACCCATTATGCTCTGCGACTGCAGTGCTGATACGAGTGACGCCGGATAGGATACTATCCCGGATGACACTATGCGCCACACTTCGTGCGAAATTGACCACGTACCCGCTGACTCCTCATAATTCAGCGTGTAGGATATGTTCAGGTACTGAACCTGCATCGGAGTCTTGTAGGACGTCAGAAGAAATTGAACCTCTGCATCTACTACGGTACTGTTGCCTGAAACTGTGACGCTTGGAGGTGAAGGAGTGTAGAACCACACTGCACTCCACAGCGCAAAGAATTTATTCCACACTCCTGATATGGAGATCTGTCCGGAATAGTTTCCAGAGAGAGGACCTCCTATCCACTGCAGAGTTGAGTTGCTCAAATATTCGGACATCACGAGCGATGTGTTCTCGATTGCAATTCCATTCCAGTGTGCATATGCCAATTGAAGGACCGACAGAGATGAACTGTTGTTGACTTCCTGATTCAGCACCCTTGTATTGTTAATATAGTGACTCAAACTCGCCTTTAGCAGGGTAATGTTTCCGCTGTCGTTTGTTATCTCGCTGTTTAGCGATGAAATCTTCGAATTCGCCGAAGAAAGGTCCGATGCACTGGATGCATAGACGTAGGCAAGACCTGCTGCACCAGCGAGCAATATCACGATTACTGCTACTGTTAATGCTTTGTTCATGTTCAATTATCGTGAGCATTAAAAAAATAATTTTTCAGAATTATATGCAAATTACTCGCAGATCAAACTGACGTATGTGAAGTGGACGGGCATCCAAAAGCAAAGCAGAGGGTCAAGAAACGAAACTGACAGGACATGAACAGTTCAAAGAGGTGGAAAGATAGCTTCCAAGTATCACAACTCCCAAATCTGAGGCCTTGAATAAAGATATCTTTTCTTGAGAATACATTTTATTTCACGGCATTGTGTTTTATCTCGTCATTGACTCTTTATTCCCAACTGTCCCAGATGTTCCGGTCTGTCAAGAAGCTCCCGGTACTTAGCTTTCCTGGAATCTCTCGCCTCCAGTATTGACCGTTTGGAAAATTCTGTTGGGTTGAGGGAGGCAAGATATGTCTCAAAGATATGACATTCGAGAATATCTCCCAGGACATCCTGCCAGTGAGCCAGGCCCGCAATCTCTCTCTTCCTCATCTTGCTATCCGGTAACAGCTCCAGGGTGTATCTGAGTTTCCTTATCGTCTTTCTTAACGAATGCAGCTCATCCAGATTCTCATCGCTGGAAAGGGTAGATTGAATGTGATCTTCAATCCCTTTTCTGAGCTTTGAAATTTCTGCCTCGATCCATCCATCCAATTTTCGGTCCTTTAAGCTGGGGACTCTCCTCTTCGATAGCTTTCTCGCTTCCCTGAGAGGTCTCTTGAGTCCGTCTCTTCTCTTCGTCTTCAGTGAAATAAGGAGAGTCTTGCCGTAGGGATTGTTATTGCAACGTTTCAGTCTTTCACTTATTATGTCTATATCTCTGACTTGCGAAGTGAGTTTTAAGATTTGTCTGTCCCTTTCAACATATTTCTTGGCGTCCTTGCTATCACTCCTAACCTTTCTCGGGATGACTGCGACTGCTGCATTCAACCTCCTGAAGGCATTTCTCAGATTGTGAACGTTATTCTCGTTTGGAAGTGTTATGAAATTCTTCAATCCCTTCTTTACCCCCTTGCGAAGGATTCTGTATCTCTCGAGGAAAGCAAGAGTTACCGGGTCTCTAGACTTTGCTGGCATCTAGGTAGGATGAGATTCTTCCCTGAAGATCCTTGTTAACTTCAGGTATGGTCCTGTTTGCATCTACGGGGATCAAACCATATAATTTTTCCATCCTCTTGAATTCCTGCGCCATCCTGCGTTGATAGATGATGAATGAATCGAACAGGTCTTCCGCGAGCCCCATGTCCGCACCTGCTTCGTAATAGTCCAGCGCAGAATATTTCTGAAATATTCTGTGGAAGAGTTTGTCGGGACTCACGTCAAGGTAGAATATCTGGTCAGGCACAATGGCAAAACCGAACAGATCATTGGTCCACTTTCTGTTTATCCCCCTGACCACGCTCCTCGCTATGAGGGTGTAGATGTACCTGTCAGCTATCACTATGCTTCCAGCTTCGAGAGATGGGATGATGTGGTGTTCGAGCCTGTCGGCAAAATCTGCCGCGTAGAACAGCGCAAGCGTTTTCTGTCCGACCGGCAACTTCTGCTTCGCTGCAAGCACTCCTGCTCCGATAAGCTCGGACCTCTTGAGTCCTGTTGTGGTGACTGCGTGTCCGTCAGACTCCAGCTTGTCCTTTATGAGCTCAACTTGGGAGCTCCTCCCAGACCCATCCGGTCCCTCTATCACTATTAGCTTGCCCTTCAGTTTCGTTCTCCTCAGATAATGTATCCCATCTCCGTAGAAACTGATCTGGTGCCCTACCGGAGACATTCTGATATTCCTTAGCGATCTGATTCCTGCCATCGAAGGATTCATCAAGGCATCAGCTCCCGTAATGCAGAGTCCGAGATTTCAGGCGGGAGCAACGGAATGATCGCACTTCTCATCTTTCTCTGCTGTTCCTCTATGTCAAGGGTACCGTCCATAACGAAAAAATTCTCTCTTGAAGCCATCTTCCTGTATTGCTCTATTATCCTGCTCTGGAATATCCTATAACTCTCGTAGATGTCATTGCTGAGATTCATGTCCATCCCAGCTTCGTAGTATTTCAGTTTTGGACGGCCTGTCAGTATTCTCTTGACAGCGACGTCTACAGGTACATCGAAGTAAAAAGTTACGTTTGGTCTCGTCGCGAAATCGTACATCTTCCTCACCCATCGTGGGTTGCATCCTCGCACGGTATCTCGCGCATAGGCGGTATAGATGTATCGGTCGGCCAGAACGAAATAACCAGCTCTTAACAGGGGGTAGACGTTACGTTCATATCTGTCCGCGAAGTCCGTGGCGTGAAGAAGGCTAAAAGTTGTCGGTGTCAGTAATGCTTTCTTCTTTCCCTTCGAAGTTATTTCCTTTACTAGCTCTGATGAATTCCAGCCGGTGACATACGCCAGAACACCTAAGTGACGGAGCCATGCCTCAAGTAGGTGCAGCTGTGTTGACTTTCCTGAACCATCAATTCCTTCCACAACCACCAGGGCCCCAGCTGGATATCCCTCCCTGACCTGTGAATTTACTCTCACCAGATCCGTTGTGTCTCCACCCTCCTTTGTGTTTCCAGTCAGCTCTTCCATCATGCCTCCCTCTTCCTCAAAACCTTCATCTAATCTATCACCGCTCTTCTATTTTTCTTGAACGTCACATTTACCCTCTTCCTCATTGACCTCTCTATCTCTTCTAGCGCCTCTTTGAGCAACAGCTCGGGGAATCCTTCGCCCATCACAGAATCTATCTCGATCACAATCTCCTCCCTCCTCACGTCTATTCTTGGCTTCGATCCTGTTCTGTGGAGTATCTCCTCCAGAACGACGACTGCAGCCATCTTGCAAATGGAATCCCTCGTTATCTCTTGAAGAATGGAAGAGTAGTAATCCATGTACCAGCGCGCCATCTTTGGTGATTTTGCCTGCACGAGTACGACCGCTGCTGCAAGTTGTTCCTTATGGTTCAGGACACTATCTAGGCCTATTACTGAGTAAAACAACGTCTCCGGTCTGGTTGTCAGGTAGAGGTCCATGAAGCTTCCTATGGCCTCCTTTAGTATTGATTCCTCAATCCTGTTCAGCAGGCCCTTGCGAAATAACGTTCGTACGTTGGAAATTCTGGAATCATCGACCTGGGGTTCGTGGAGAATCCTCGTCGCCTTCTCAACATTGAACCTTCCAGATGTGTATGAAGTTGGGTCCCTGAGATACTCAGTCAGGATCCCATCCCTCAGTCCGTGGGTGCTCACCGTCAGCTCGCCAAATCCAAGCCGATCCATCAGCATAGCAATGATCAGGGAACCAGTGGTGACGCTCTCTGCCCTTTCCTTTCCGAACGAGTCCAGTCTGGAAATATCATAGATTGTCATTCTCCTCAGAGTCTTGTGCGAGTCCACGACGGATTTTCTCCTGAGGACGTAGTTGTGGACCTTGTTCAGCTGGTACCCGTTCTTCCACTGGTCGTACCGGGCTATTGCCCTCACTGTTCCACCCACTCCTATCAGCACAGTTTCCTCGTCAAGGTCCAGTTCGTCCCTGGTTGGAAGGAGTCGGTAGATTCTTGTCTTCAGCCTCTCA
Organism: Thermoplasmata archaeon; assembly: GCA_021827945.1. Classification (GTDB taxonomy): domain Archaea; phylum Thermoplasmatota; class Thermoplasmata; order Thermoplasmatales. The sequence continues at coordinate 610 of JAKATW010000142.1, read as the reverse complement.
TAATCCTTCTTAGAGTAATCCCTGTCCTTCAATCCATAAGCTTCAGCGAGTCTAAGTGCTCCAAGCGGAAGGGATAGCAACCTCTTGATCTTCCTTTCTTTGGCATAGGTAAGCTCAAGAGAACCACCTCCAAGATCGAAGAACAGCACGGTTGGAAAACTCGTTGCCTTTGCCCCGCCAATGTGAGAATACAATGCTTCTTCTCTCCTGCTTAGAATCCTGAATCTTATGTTCGTGGCGGTTTCCACCTTCCTCACAAAGTTCAATCCGTTCCTAGCCTCTCGAACGGCAGAAGTAGCAACTGCGAGGACCCTGTCCACCTTCTCCATCCGGTTGATCTCATTCAGGAGCGTGAGCACTCTGAGCGTTCTCCTTATTCCGTCTCCGCCCAGTTTACCTGTGCCGTCAAGTCCCTCCCCTATCTTGGTCAGTTCCCCCCTCTGATCGTAGGCTCGGAACGATCCGTCCGGTCTGACTTCGTAGCGCACCATCTTTAGAGAATTGTACCCAAGGTCGATGACAGAAACTCTCCAGGAGGTGTTGGGTATGTTGATGTCAGGTTTGTAAGGCTTCCTCGTTTGAGTCGAAGGTTCTATGAGATGTGCTTGAT
>JAKATW010000075.1 GCA_021827945.1 Thermoplasmata archaeon | reverse complement strand
TGAAAAATAGAGGGAGATGTGCAGGAAATTGAGGTAAATAGAGCGCAATAACAGTATTTCTTATGACCTCAATCAGATAAAGATGCATATCATAGAAAATTTATAGGGTTATTGGGAATCCTCACACGTTCATGCTTAATTGACCAAGAATAAATCTTCTTATATTCTTAGTCGTATTTGGTTCATTCAATTTTGTAGGATTTGGTTCATGTTTTCGGTCTAATTTGGAAATTGTCAGAAAATACCAGAAGTTAATTGAATCTCAGGGGTGATCGTATGACCTTTGCATTAATTTTAGCAGCTTTGAGCTTCATAGGGTTCTTAGTTGTTAGTTTGCCCAAAATGCTGAATGGCGGCGGTTCTTTTGGAAACTAAAGCAGTGAATACGTTCGGGTTGCTTTAATAGTAAAAGAACTTGGTTAGACATGGATAAAAGTTCTTCTGCCCAGCTCTGCCCAATCTGCAAGAAACCCAGCAAAATGACTAGAAAATGGGTGAAAAACAGCTCGGGCACGAGATATGAATACAAAGTATATCATCACAATGGAATTCTCCACAGAGTCAATGCACATTTAGATACGTCCAGGAGAGTTCACAAGGACGAGGTCCGTAAAGATATTGTTAGGCTGATAAATTCTACGCATTTTAAACACGCTATCTTCACAGTAAAGGATTTGATTGAAGCCCTTCAAAGAACCTCCACTCGATTAAAATATTCAGAGGTATCTAGAACGCTGTTTAGGTTGGTAGATGCCAAACTGATCTTAGTCGTTAGAAAGGGCAGAGCCATTCATTTCATAAACACACCACAGAATGGTAAGCTTAACTACTCGTTCATGGAAGTGTCTATAGAGCTTAACGACACCGAAAACAACAACCTATTCACTCACCATAAATATAAGACCAAAATTTTGAATGATAATCAATATCCCTTGAGCTATTTACAATTCAGGGCAGTTGGAGACAACGAGAGGAGCAAGAGTCAAGTAGCAATCAGAGCCCACGATGAGTCAAATAATGAGAATGCTATTGTTTATTATCTCGAAGATGCCCCATTAGAAAAAAGGATAATTGTAGAATTTAACAACCCAGTCCCTCCCGGAGAAGAGAGGGCATTTTCCATAGAGTATTCTTGGCCCGAGCTGGAAGGTCCTTCGTACACCTTTACAACTTCAACGAACTTAAGGAAGTTAAGCTTCTCTCTTGTTTCCAAACAAAGTTTCATTCTCTCTGTTGCTAGGACTAATCAAAGTCAGACTGCAAGGGAAGACGCATCTGAAAGAGTGTCCTTCAAAAGAGACCGAAATGAAAGGAATGTCGCAAAATTCGAAGACATCGACGTTCAGCCTTTTGTTGTGTTTAAATTTAAGTGGACCCGAACTGCAGGATAAAAGTTTAAAAATTGAAAGCATAAGGTGAGGTCAATAGGATGAAAAGGCACATAAGGATTTCATATTGCCCTGTTTGCGGTCACAGAGCTAACACTTCAAAGTGGTGGACTAGGGCGAAGTCTGGGAAGACCTATCACTATTTCAGATATTATCATTCAGTTAAGAAGATTCATTTCGTGCCAACAAACTCCACTTATTCAATCTCTCCGGATGTTAGGAAAATAGGGGATGACCTTAATGCAAAGCTTCAGGACTTTATTTATAGAAGAATGGGCACGAGAGCATATTCCTTCACGTCATTTAAGAAAGAGTTTGAACGGTTTTGCGGCCGAAGCATACACAATGAATCGTTTAGTAGGCAAATCGACAAAGCAATATCATCGCAGTTAATCAAGAAGAAACACAACGGGAATAAATCGACCTATGAAAGAGAACCAAAACCAAAACTGGACGAAGAAATGGAATTCGATAAATTCGCCATTCATTATGGCGTCAAAAGGAATAGCATGAAAATTTCAACATTCTTGATAGTTACCAATGTTGGTAAGTTGCCCATTGATCACATCCCACTCTACGTACCGTATGAAATTGTAGATTCGGTAGGTAAATTGAATCTTCAGATAAGCACCGAGAGTGACGAAATTCCTTCAACCAATGCGAAAGTGATCGTTTCCAATGCTTTAGAAACAGTGTTATCAATTCCTCTGGCTAGGTCTCTCAAGCATGGAGAACAGGAGTTTGTTTTTGTAGTTTATGAGATTCCCAAGATTAACAGTGTGCTCAAGCTTGTAACCAAGGCAAAAATTGGCCTGCTTAGGGTGAGCGTTTCGACACCCAACTCTAGTGAAGTAGAAACAGTCAGAACTTTGGTAGACGGTGCCAAAGAGGTTAGAACTTCCTTCCAGCACAAGGATAAACACACCGAAGGTAGCCTATATTTGTATTCAGAATTCGAAGACATACTGAAAGGAGAATGCATTTCTATTAGGTTCCGTTCAATAAATTAACGGATTATATCATAGGATTTGACTTGTAACCTTAGCTTCCTTAGCTACTTGCTCTCCCTCTCCGTAGGGAAGTGAGTTCTCGAGTAGAGAGTTTCCAAAGTTGATTCTGTACTTTAATTTCTCATTCTGTACTTTTAATCACATTTAATGTACAAAGCTTGCCCTGTAGTAAAATATTAATAGTTGTCAGACAATTATCATACAGATGTCATATGAGCAAGAAATTTGAGATTATGTCGGAAGAGAACTTCTACCAAAAAATTGGAAAAATTGCTATTGAAGAGGAGGAAGTAAAGAGAATAGCTAGGCAAATTCTTGAAGGAACTAACTACTAATCTAATATTCTTATTTCATTTTCCTGTTCATTGGTTCTTGGTAAAAGCATTAATATTTTAGGCAATTTACGAAAATAGGGGCCGTAGCTTAGATTGGTTAGAGCACCCGGCTGATAACCGGGAGGTCGTCGGTCCAAATCCGATCGGCCCCATAGACGGAAGTTAACGTACGTTGATTTTGTAAGAACTTTGGTGAACTGTCAAGTCCTGAGCACTTCTATGCCCTTTTGGATCAATGATGAAAATTTGAGAAAAAAAAAGCAAACAGGAAAAAAAGAGCACGTACTACTTCGTCTGAAACTCTGCTTCGAACTTTCTCCTCTCCGTCTCCTTTGGCGATCGTTTGCCTAACACTTCTTCTCCAAAGTATATTGTAACAATTCCCGCTGCAAATGTTGCCGCTGCAATTATGAAAGCATAGTAAAATGCCAGATGTGACGGGAGTACTGCAGTTATCGGATGACCGCCAACGTTTCCTATTGTATATACTGCAGTGAAAGTGGAGAGAAGGGACCCCGCAGTGGGTGCACCAATTGCACTTCCAACATTCCTGAAAGTTCCGTTCATCCCTGTGGCAAGTCCCATGTCTCTTGGGTCTACTGTCAATATCAAATAGTTGATTACGGAAGCATTCAGCATGGACAATCCAGCTCCTGTCACGAATTCGTAAACCATGACCATAGTGTAGGATGGAATCAAAGCCTGCAAAAGAAAACCTATACCAGCAATAACACTCCCAAGTACAGCAAATGGTTTCACCCCAACCCTCGAAATGAGTTGCCCTGTGATTGGTGCAAATACAATCATTCCAACCGCAAATGGAACCATTGATATTCCGGTAGCGAGAATGCTCTTGCCCAATCCGTCTGGAACTGGCAGTTCAAATCTGTACGTCAGAGCCTGCATCGCTAGAAACATGCCCATACCTGATATTGCAATTGCGAGATTAGTTACCATCACATTTCTCTGTGAAAGAAGCCTGAAGTTGAGAATCGCTTCTCCTCCGTTCTTCGTGTATCTGAATTCATACAACACAAGAGGTACGATTAATACAGTAGCGAGGACAAACATGGTCACGACGTTGAAAGATGACCACCCCCACACTGGACCCTGGGAAAGTCCGAATACGAACAATCCCAGCACAATTGCCAACACTGTAGCACCCACATAATCTATCTTCACTTCGGGTCTCTTGTATCTAGACTCCTTGATCACAATCAACGCAACGATCGTAGCCATGATGACGAACGGTACGGCACTATGATACGTCCATCTCCAGCCAAAGTCGTTGGAAACCAGTGATCCGAGCGGAAGACTCACCGCGAACCCTGCTCCAAACATCGCACTTATCAGTGCCTGAGCTTTTGGCACCATTTCTTTTGGGAACTCCTCCCTTATCAGGCTCATGCCGAGTGGCAGGATAGTCAGACCAATTCCCTGTATCGTTCTTGATATCACCATGAATGTGAAGTTTGGCGAAAATCCGGTCACGGAGACAAATATCGCATATACGACAAGGGAGATCGATAACATCTTCTTCTTTCCATAAATATCACCCAGTTTCCCTACAACAGGAGTCAGTGCCACCCCTCCCACCAGGTAGCTTGACAGAACTAAGCTGACCTGAGACGCACTTACGCCAAACCCTGAAGCTATACTCCTGAGCGATGGAGTGAGCATTCCTTCCACATACATCACTATTACGACAATGAAAGCGAGCAGTGCCATCACACGATTGGTGTAATGCCTGTCGTATTCACCATTTCCATTTTGATTCATTTCAAACACCTTTCAGTTCGTGGATTGAATAGATACTAGTTTGTCTCTGATCAGTGCTATGGAAGAATTCAACATCCGCACTTCCTCGATCTTCAATTCCTTTGTAGCACTGTGGAAAACATCTTCCAACTGCTTGTTGATAGTATCGAGTCTCCCCTTTCCCCGGTCCGTCAGGTGGACGTAGTAACTCCTTCTGTCCCCCAATTCTTTTTTCCTCTTAACGTACCCATCCTTCTCGAGATTGTCCACTATCTTCGTGATCGTGGGTTTTGAGACTCCCAAACTCAGAGAGCAATCGGTCAGTTTCAGTGGACCTTTTTTGCTCACAAAGTGCATCAGGAACAGACCAGGCCTAGTTATCCCCTCGTCTCTCAGCAGCTTATATCTCCAAATCATAACGTCATCGGTCATTCCCTTAAAATTACCAACCAATACTGCACGTTCTGGTACCTCAGTTATAGTTCGGCTAACATTTTTCATCTTTCCTAATATAATTGAAGTATATAATCATTCACCGTTACTAACCATTAGGAGTTGCTAATTATCTCCCTTACATTCCCCAAAGATGATTATTAGCTTTTGAGGGCTTTTGTGGTAGCAGACGGGTTAATTAAACCTAATTATCTAATCCTATTTAATTGATAAAGTGATACAGTAATATGACTCCATTACCACCACTTGCTGTTGGATTCATGGGTCTAGGGACTACATACATCATTTACGGTGGTCTCGAATTATTCCGAATTCCAAAAGAGGCTTCAGATGGCGTAAACAGAGCGGTAGGACTGTGGGGATTCTGGATGGCAGGATTTATGCAGTTCTTTGTGGGAACATACCTTTTCCTGGGACTTTCTGTTTTTCCCACCTTTGAGAGTACTCCGATCCTTTACATGGCTGCACTTGCATTCACCGCTTATGGTGTCCACTGGTTTGCACTAGGGCTGAATAAATATATCGGCGGGAACCCTCAGGTTGACGGCTTCATGGCAATTGCCTTTCTATGGATAAGTGTAACAGGAACGTTCGTTTTCTTTGTCGGGGGCGATTATCCGGTTGCCCTGCTGTTTGCGCTGCTAGTTATGGTCTATATAGCAGATATTCCTGCAAGTCTGCTGAGGTCGGTCACATGGACTAGAATCAAGGGATTGTGGCATCTCGTGACCGGTTCGTGGTTGATGTACCTCATGTTCGCATCAGCTGTTGATTTTGCTCTGGGGATGGAATTGCCACTCTGACTGGTATCAGCAAGTCAGTTGGTACAACGGACGGAATAGACGTATCTGTGTGAACAGGCTATCTTGCGTGATTTGCTCTTAATCATAGGTGAATTCACCTTGCTGATTTAAGAACCTGGTCTCTGCAGCGAGCGCTTGAATGAATCTAGAAGGGTGTGTTATCCTTGACTCACAGAGCAAAACTGGACAGCGAGAGAAAAGCTTTCAAAAATGGAGGAAGGACAGATTACTGAGTATTTAGAAAGGGAATGATTGCTTCGCAATACCAACAACGAACCTTGTCGATATTGGTTGGTCTCTATTTCCGCCTGAAATTCGACCGTCATCCCTTGAATGTATTGCTTCAACCTTCCTTCTGAGAACATTAAATAGTACAACCTCTATGTATTCAAGTTGACAGGCCAAGGTCCAAAGAAATCCGGCAAGCCGAATGGCAAGAAGCCGGTACTCCCCAAATATTATATGATTGGATTAGTAATAATGCTCGTCGGCTTGATTGTGAGCATCAAGGTGTCCGAAACTCTTGGACTAATTATACTGGTGATAGGATTCGGATTGGGAATAACTGGAAGAATTTACTCCAGAAAGGGCCCTACCAAGACCCCTTCGACTGATCAAGCAGAAGAGCCCAAAGAACAATCCAGTGCGTCAAGAGAAGAAGTTTTGAATCGTCCAGTGAACATGATACGGTGCAAGTACTGCGGGACTACTTTCGCAGATACTTCTATCAAGTGTCCTAATTGTGGAGCCGGGCACAGTTAGTCCTCAATGATCGAACGAAATGAGATCATCGATCTCTCCAATATCTCAGATCGCCGGGACTCTATGTTTTTGATTTAGCCGACTCCATCAATGAATTTTCTATAATTTTATGACCGATCTGACACAGTACTTTCTAGGTTGCAGTTCATGGAGTTTGACTTGTTGTCAGAAGTTGAGTCCCATTGGTCATGAACCCCTCAGAACTAGTTCGGCCATTCTAAACATTGATTGAAGATCATATTCAGTACTATTTTCTGCTTTCGACAGGTAGAGATTGACGGTCAGGTCTTAAGGGATGAATTCAGAAACTAATCTAGAGTATGTATTGTCTTCAAGTAAAAGGACTGATGATAATTCCATATTTTGCCATAGAAAATATCGAGAAAAATCGGGGTTGAAATTTGGAAACGGGAAGAATGTATATGAAAAGGCATTGGAATAAGCACTAGAGGAATTCCCCAAGAATTTGGCATTGCTATATTAAACCCACCTTGATAATGGAAGATATCAATAGAGAATCTAAAATGCTCCAGGTTCCTCTCCACATCCTTGCCACAATTGATCGCTTTAGAAGGATTTTCATCTGTGCTTAGGGACGGATGCAACTCACCTGTCATCCATTTCCAAAATGTTTATTTACATCTCCTCTATTCAATTCCTATTGCACAGGGAAGAAAGAATAGCAATTGAAATTACGAGAAGTCCGTACCTGTTTTATAGCTACCGCTATTGATTTTCTTCTTCACTGTGAGGTGCCATTTATGTGTTTCGAGTTGTATGAAACAAGAAATAATGTTGGGTTGCCATTTCTTCGGCATGTCTTTTTGAGTAGACTTATCTCTGAATGGGAGGATGGCAATGGTTGGACTAGATTGCGATTTGTGGGTAAATATCTGCTTCTGAAACAAACTTTTTTGAGAATACCATCACCAGACAAATGGAATGAAGAAGTGGAAAACCCAACTGGCAAAATTGAACAACGTTTGATCGAAGCCGATTGCATGAGGTGGGAGAATTGTCAGCTTCCGGATTGAAAAATATAAAATTAGCTGCTCTCAATGGCAGCGAACGCACGATCGTAAAGGTGGGAGACAGAAGGGTGGGGGAAGGATTGACTGTAATCGCCGGTCCGTGCAGCGTGGAAAGTGAAGAGCAGCTTTTGGAGACTGCGCAAAAAGTCAAGGCAGCGGGCGCTGACCTGCTCAGGGGAGGGGTATTCAAGCCAAGGACATCTCCCTACTCCTTCCAGGGACTTGGACTGAAAGGCCTCAAGCTACTCCGTAAGGCGAGGGATGAAACGGGACTTCCGGTAGTGACAGAGGTGCTCGATCCAAGAGATGTTGGTTGGGTTTCTGAATACGCAGATGTCCTTCAGGTGGGAGCTAGGAATAGTCAGAATTTCCCTCTTCTGAAGGAGTTGGGCAAGACTGATAAGCCCGTACTTTTGAAGAGGGGGATGTATTCCACAATTGAAGAGTGGCTTAACAGTGCAGAGTACATACTGAGTGGTGGCAATCCGAATGTGATACTCTGCGAAAGAGGCATCAGGACGTTTGAAACCTATACGAGGAATACCTTAGATTTGAGCGCAATCCCGTCACTCAAGGAGCTTACGCACTTACCTGTCATATCCGACCCCTCACACGGTACGGGGAAGGCAAGTCTGATTGAGCCTATGAGTATGGCATCGGTAGCCTGTGGGGCTGACGGATTAATCCTAGAGGTCCACAGAAATCCTTCCGAAGCACTTAGTGACAAGGAACAAGCGCTTACGCCGGAACAATTCAGCGAACTGATGAGAAAACTAAGACCACTTGAAAAATTTCTTGGGGGACTGAGGTAAAGCGAATGAAACTTGAGACAGAGACTGGAAGTAGCGAATTCTTCATTGGCAGTTCTTTGGACAGCTTATCAAGCCACTGCGGGTCCAGAAAGATTGTTTTGATCGTCGACTCAAACGTTCTTTCCCTCTATGGAGAGAGGTTAAAAGGATTCGAGATCATAGATATAGGGCACGGGGAACGAGTAAAAAATCTCAAGACTATAGATAAGATTTATGAGCGATTCCTGGAGCTTGAAGTCGATAAATCCCACATGGTTGTAGGTGTGGGAGGTGGAGTAACCTGCGACATTGCAGGGTTCGCCGCATCGACATATATGCGCGGAATTCCATTCAGTTTTGTCCCTACGACACTTCTTGCCCAGGTGGACGCATCCATTGGTGGTAAGAACGGAGTAAATCTGAAGGGCTACAAGAACTTGATTGGAACGATAAGACAGCCGGAATTCTGCCTGATAGATCTGAATTTCCTCAAAACACTGCCGAGAACCGAGTTTATCTCCGGTCTTGCGGAGATAGTGAAGTCAGCTGCAATATCGGATGCCCCCTTCTTTCATCATCTTGAAGAAAATTATGGACCGATCCTATCCATGGAAGAGATAGAGGTGGAGAGGGCTGTGAGGTCCGCCATATCAATCAAAATAAGTATCGTCAATCTTGACGAGATGGAAAAGTGGGAAAGAATGAAACTCAACTTCGGTCACACGATAGGACATGCCATAGAAAAGGTTGCAAGAATCCCACACGGCATGGCGGTGAGTTTAGGAATGGTCACTGCCGCAAAGTTATCGGTGGAGAGGGGGTTGCTCCCCCATTCAGAAATGCATAGGCTCACGGTCCTTTTGCAAAATATGGGTCTGCCTTCGGAGATGGAGGTCGATAGGAGCATGGTGATGGACGCTATAACGAAGGACAAGAAGAAAAGGGGAGACAGAATAAACATGATCCTGCTGCGGGGAATTGGAAATGCAGTCATAGTGCCTGTTGAGAAGGAAGAACTGTGGAACGGAATTGACGAGGTGTGCAGGTGAGACCGTCCGTTGATTCGAAGATATGCGTCAGTATTTCCGAGCCATCCATTGAGTCATGCATGAAGGAACTCCAGGGAAGGAAACTGGCAGAGATAAGATTCGACAGGATGTCTTTCAGGAAAGAAGACGTAAAGAGGATATTTTCCAGCCCAGCTAAACTCGTGGCAACCTTCAGGCCAGGAACGGCCAATGACGAGACGAGGTTGAAAACCCTGGTCTCCGCAATAGAGTTCGGGGCCGCATTCGTGGACATTGAGCTTGAATCCGATTCCCTTTATAAGAAACGGATCCGCGAGGTGGCCAGGGAAAGGGGGTGCAAGGTGATTGTGTCATACCACAACCATCGATCCACACCAAAAGCAGATCGATTGAGAAAGATCATTGACGCGTGTTTTGAATCCGGTGCTGACATCGCTAAAATTGCATGCTTTGTTAATTCCGAAGGCGACAATGTTAGGTTGTTATCAATGTTAAGTGACAGAAGGAGCATAATTGTGGTAGGTATGGGAAGTAAAGGTGCTGTCACGAGAATTGCAACTGCACTTTTAGGTTCTCCTTTCACATACGCTTCCGCTTCAACGGGTAAGGAGACTGCACCTGGGCAGATCAATTTTGAGAAGATGAAACGTCTTATCAGGTCGATGGAATGACGAAAGAGACGATGTTATTCTGCCTGATAGGAGACCCGGTTTCTCATTCCCTCTCACCTGCAATGCACAATTCTGCATTTTCATCTCTCAACATCGATGCCGTATACACCACTATGCTTGTAAGAATGGAGGAGGTTAGACCATCTCTTTCGACACTCAGGGACCTTCAGGCGAAGGGAATCAATGTGACTATGCCTCATAAGAAAACTGTCATGGAATTTCTTGACAAGGTCGATAGTGATGCTGACAAGATTGGGGCAGTGAACACTATATTGAATGAAAACGGAAAGCTGATAGGTAAGAATACAGATTCAATAGGTGCAGTCGGTGCTATAAAGAAAAAGATCAGGGACCTAAGGGGAAAAAAGGCAATAATACTGGGAAAGGGTGGGACCGCAAGGGCACTGGAATACGGTCTCGAGAGGGAGGGTACAGAGGTCACCTTGCTTGGCAGGGAAGAGATGAAAGGGGAATTCTTGAATGGGCTGATGGTGGATGTCGATCTGATATGCAACTGTTCTCCGTTGGGGATGGACGGAGTGACCAATCCCGTACCGGTCAAATTTTTAGACAGCAGGATTGCGGTATTTGACGCGGTGTATGGAACGAAGGAGACCCCGCTGATTAGCTCCGCCAAAAGACACGGATGCATGACCATAGGGGGCGAAGAAATGCTGGTTAGACAGGGGATGAGTAGTTTTGAACTTTGGACTGGCCTCAAGCCCGAGGAGAGAGTGATGCTTGAAGCCTTAAGGAAGGAGAGGGACAGGAGATCCAGAAGAAAGGACAGGAACGTATACCTCACAGGATTTGCAGGGACGGGGAAGAGTTCGCTAGGCAAGAGACTGGCGAACGAGTTAAGGATGAGGTTTGTCGATACTGACGATGAAATAAGCAGGAGAATGAATAGTTCCATCGTTCAAATCTTTGAACAATACGGAGAACGTCCCTTCCGCGAAATGGAAAATTTGGTAATCAACGAGGTGAGCGAGATGAACGGAGCAGTTGTTTCAACCGGAGGAGGAGCAGTGCTAGATCTTGAAAATGTACATAGGATGAGAGACACGGGAGTAGTGGTACTATTGAAGTCAGACCCCGAATCGATTGTAGAGAGATTAGAAGGGAATCCGGCAAGACCGCTTTTGAGGCCGTCCTCGGGGGACAGCATCTTGGGTCAGGTGAAGAAGATGCAGTATATGCGTGAACCTTACTATCGACTTGCAAGGGACCTGGAAATTGCGACGGATGGAAAGACTGTTGAGGCGATAGCAAGAGAGCTGAAATTGAGCCTTGGTGGTATAGAATGAAAGTGACGGACATGGAGATGGCAATAAATCCGTCCAGCATTGGAGGCGTGGTATCAGCACCACCATCGAAGAGCTATACTCACAGGGCAATAATCTGCGCCTCGCTTGCCGGAGGGAAGAGCACCATACATAATCCACTTCTTTCAGAAGACACCGAAGCAACCATTGAGGCGTGCAAGGAGCTTGGCGCAATATTCACCAGGAAGAGCAGGGAAGAGTTGGTGATTTACGGAACAGGAGGGAGTTTAGGAAACAATGGTGCTTTCATAGATTGTAAAGAATCCGGATCCACCCTCAGGTTCATTTTGCCTCTGGTAGCGATGATAGAGGGAGAGACCACCATAACAGGAAGGGAGGGACTTATCCGCAGGCCAATTTCAGATCTGGTGAAAGCAGTGGAGGATTTTGGGGGGAGGATAGAGTACCTCCAAAATGCAGGATCGTTGCCGGTCAAGGTTGTGGGAAGAAGATTGAAAGGGGGACAGGCGAATGTACGGGGAGACGTCAGTTCACAGTTCATTTCTGGTTTGCTTTTTGCGTTACCACTTGCAAGTGGAGATAGTGAGATAAGGGTCACTACTGAGATGGAGTCGGCAGATTATGTAGAGATGACGATCGAGATGCTTTCCAGATTTGGAATATCGGTATTGTTCGATCGCGGAGAGAGAGTCTTCCGGATAAAAGGGGGACAGCATTATAACCCCGCAGAATACAGAAACGAGGGCGATTTTTCTTCTGCAGCATTCATGCTCCTTGCTGGAGCTATTGCAGGAAACCAGCAGGGGGTCACTGTCAACAACCTGCGAAGAGATTCAAAGCAGGGAGATAGGAGGATAATAGAAATATTGAGTGAAATGGGTGCAGATATCCTAATCAAAGATGAATCTGTCAGCGTAAGGAAGGGAGAACTTAGGGGGATCAAGGTGGATGCAAGGAACATCCCGGACTTGGTGCCCGCAGTTGCTGTAGCAGGAATGCTATCATCAACCCCTACAGTCATTGAAGGAATCGATAGACTTGAGCTGAAGGAAAGCAACAGGGTTTCATCCATTCTGAGCGTGATACAGGCATTTGGTGGCAGAGCGCACAGGGATGGTAATTCCATAGTCATAAAGGGAAGCGGGAATATCAATCCGTGTAGTGTCCCTGAGATAAGGGACCATCGAATAGTCATGGCAGCTTGTATCGCTGGACTTTCTGCAAAAGGGGAAACAAGGGTGAGTTGCCCCACTGCGGTGAAGAAGTCTTACCCTGAATTTTTTGACGACCTAAGGGAGTTGGGAGGCGACATCATGGCCGTCAGCAACAGTTTCGGGAATGCACTGAAACTCAGGTTGTTAGGTGAAAGCCACGGTAAGAGAATCGGTGCAATTCTTCATGGTATTCCTGAAGGGATTACAATCGAGAAGGAGGAAATACAAATGGAACTTGAAAGGAGGAGGAGTATTAGCTCTCTTTCCACGGCCCGGAGGGAAAAGGATACCGTAGAGATCATTTCAGGCATAGAAAATGGAAGGACGACTGGGGGCGATATTCGCGTGGAAATAAAGAATGGAGACGTAAAATCTGATTCTTATAAGATAACAAGGTCGTTGATCAGGCCAGGACACGCCGACTTTACAGCAAGGGAGAAATATGCATCTGTCTTTGATTATCGCGGAGGAGGTTTTCTTTCGGGAAGAATGACTGCAGGTCTTGTTGCAGCAGGAGCTATAGGTAAAAAAATCCTGATTTCTCATAACATAAAAGTGATGGCACATATCGTTTCGGTTGGGAATATCGAGGTTTCAAGGGAATTGAGCGATGAAGAGATCGAAAGAAACAGATTCTTGAACTTTGTCAGGTGCGCGGACCCCGGGAAGGCCAGGGAAATGGAAAAGGCAATAGCGGCT
>JAKATW010000071.1 GCA_021827945.1 Thermoplasmata archaeon | reverse complement strand
GGTTAAGAAGACAGCGAGCTCCATGTTTGATCCGGAAAGCGCATCTACCGTCATATTACTCGTCAACATCATTCCCTTCCTGCCCTTCAATGCAGGATCTATCAACAAGAACTTGGCATGAAAGTCCCCGGTTCTAAGGAGCACCTTGTCGCTCAATTTACCCAGGAGTTTTCTGAATTCTTCAACTCTCTCTAATGGCTTTGTATCATCTTCCTCTGTCACCTTTAGGTCGTCTTCCCCTGCAGTCAAAATGTACACTCTCACTCCTTTCTCTGCCACCTTCAGGATCGAATCGATTACAGGCGAATCCTGTAATAAAAATGAAGAAAGGCACACAACTTCTGAGGATGACTCTATAAGACGGCTGATCAGGCCAATGAGGTCGGAGTTCTTGGGGACGGCAAATAAACCGCTGCCTACTTGCAGGGTCCCTGTATCCTCAGGTTCATCATCTGTTTTGAGTAAGGTAGATGTGCTGTTAAGTGCAGTGATCTTTTTTTCTTTCGGGATTTGACTGCGTAGAGTCCACGACAATCCAACCTTATCTTCGCTTCGGTCCTCGACCCTTTCAATTTTCAAGACTTTTTCAATTTTCAGCACTATCACCTCTTTACTGCCGACAGGTCATATGGGGCCATAAGGAACCAGTATGCATTCCTGTATTGGTCATTACGTTCCTTTGTTTTCCTAAGTACCTCTGAGTATGATGGTAGGTTCTCCCGAATGAGTTTTTGAGAGTACAGTGGTTCGAAACGCTCAGCCGTTTCCTGAACAATGGCATTGTATTCAGGCTCTCCAACATAGTGGTCTATATTTGTTATCAACAATTTCGAGGCCCATAAAATAGCCTGACGCTCGTTGCTTGGCATTATACGCATTTTCTGGACATCCACTGGGTCAAAATCACCATAATCGTATAATGATGGCCTCCCTATCCGGAAAGACTTAGAGAAAGACCTAATCTCATTGACTGCCAGACCTTTTGCTTCAGTAAGCAGAACCTCGGTATCATCAACCATGGTGAGAGATCCGGAACCGCTCAGAATCTGTTTAATAATGTCGAACCGTTTGAAGTCATCAGGCGGTTTCAGTGAAATCTCGTTCCTCCCCGTCAGCTTTAAAGATATATCCCCATCAGTCGCCAGCTGAAGATTGATCCTCACATTGTTGGATGTCTTGAGGATGTACCCGTGATCGTCAAACTTCTCTATCACCACAGATTTCAGATCTGACAGTGCCAGGTCTATGATCTTGTTCAGGCTGTCTTCAAGTATATCTCTTGCCCTTACTGGTAGGGCTGTCTCAGAGCCGCTTATATTGCCTCCCTCTTCCTGGGATTCTAACGGTTGTATGTCAAGAATTTTGTACTGCAGCAAAGGGTCATCCGACACAACAACTTTGTAGACTCCCCTCTTTGGTGTTGGAATTTCCCCCCTTTCCATTGCATTTTTACCTAGTGTTGTCAGCTCGAACCTTCCCTCTTTGATCTCCTTTATCAGGCCAAACTCTTCAACCGCTCTCAGAACGTTCTGGCCATATGGAGAATCTGGTGGCATGAAAAGCAGCTCATTGTTTACATCTTCCTTCGTTATCTGGTCACCAACCTTAAAGAGTTTCAGGACTGCAAGTATCTCGTCATGAACATCAAACTCCTTGACCGTCAGCATCATTGCTATTGTCTGCGTATCAATTATCCTGCTAAGCACGACTTCAGTGTTTCCCTTCATAGTATCGGCCCCTCCATGCCGCTCGCCATTCTTTTGAGGAATTCTATCCTAGAATTTAAGAATGGAACCTTGTTTCCGGTGATGACCGTCTGATACCTTGCCCTGGTTATGGCGACGTTCATCCTGTTCCTGTTGTCCAAGAACCCTACTCCTCTGTTACGGACCATAGACAGAAAGACAATGTCAGCCTCCTGCCCTTGGAACCTGTCAACAGTGCAGACTTCTATCTCCACATTCATTTTTGGAAGATAAAAATACCTGGAATTTGGTAGTTTCGTAAGGGACCTCACCATATCCTGTAACTTCTTTTCCTGTCCCCGATAAAAGGTGAGAAGGGCCACTTTC
Organism: Thermoplasmata archaeon; assembly: GCA_021827945.1. Taxonomy (GTDB): domain Archaea; phylum Thermoplasmatota; class Thermoplasmata; order Thermoplasmatales. Next base: position 575 of record JAKATW010000071.1, on the reverse strand, counting down.
CATGCTCCATATCTTCCCTTGGAATTCTCCTTCGCCCAAAGGAGGAAGTTCTTCAGTTCCTCTTTAATCACTTTCACCTCATCCAGATTGAAATTTGATCTTGGTTGTGAATATCCTTTCCCCTGCCTTACATCCTTCCATATCATCCGTCTGTTGTATCTGCTGTAGTTCCATTTCCTTCCAGCAAGAACCTCTTGTGAATCGTTGAGTGCCCTCGAATCATAGAAGAGTTCCCTAGCCCACCTCGAAATCTCCGGATGCATCCTGTGCTGATATGTAAGAAGAACATGACGTTTCTCAAAATCATCTCTCGGAATGCCCTCATATAGGGAAGTCTCCCATTCCGAGTTCCAGAAACGTCTGTCGTTGAGTCCCTTCTGTATCAGTTCTATTATTGATGGATAGAACATATTCATCACTCTGATCAGGTCCACCATGATATCTCTTGAGAGGCATCTTGAGTCGTTCTGCCCTCTTCCTTTGCTAGGTCTGTCCAGGTATAACGGGAGCAAAAACTCGATCTCATCCAGATATGATTTTGACTTTTCTTCCTTTTCCCTCATTTCGAACGCTCT
>JAKATW010000037.1 GCA_021827945.1 Thermoplasmata archaeon | reverse complement strand
TGGCATGCGGTACGAAATACCAGCAGACGAGGTTGTTACCGTTCTTGACTCTCTTGACTACATTAGGAGAAACTTTGACAGTAGCTTGGCATATTATAGCCATCAGGCGTGTGGTCAGGGGATGTGTGGTGTCTGCAACATGAGAGTTAACAACACACCGAAGTTAGCATGCCAAACGATGATAGAAGACAAGATGGTAATAGAACCGCTAATGAAGAGAAACGTAGTTGTAGATTTGGTAAACAACATTTAGAGGAGATGAAAATGGATAATAAATTTTGGATAACGAAAGAAGAATTCGAAGGAAGAAGAAAAAAGGTTCAAGATGAGATGAGAAAAGAAGGATATGATGGTCTCGTCATATTCTCGGGGTATGTCGAGAGGGAGGGGCACGTCTGCTACTTGACAAATCATCACTCATCATTCCCAAACGTGATGAGTCACAAAGGACTGGGCTATTCGGCTTATGTACTTCCATCTGAAGGTGAAGGAGCTCTGGTAGCGCCATTCGGGTTCGAAGAGGACAAAGTCGTGAATATAGGTTCTGCCCAGACTGGTATGAACATTGTAGAAGGACTTAAATCCGCTATCTCAGATACAAACTTATATGGCAAGAGACTGGGTGTAATAGGATCGGATATCATTCCTGCTGAATACTATCTCAACTTGACGGATCATCTCGGAAAGAAGCTAGACAGAGTAGACCACATAGAAGAGAATCTAAGAGCAATAAAGAGCGAAGCAGAGTTGAGAATATTGAGGGAATCGGCTCTAGTTTCTGATGCGGGACTTAAGGCTGGTATGGAATCAGTCAAGGAAGGAAAGAAAGAGTTGGATATCGCATTAGCCGCAACCAATGCTTCGATAGAAGCAGGCGCTGACATGATCGCAAGGGTAAGAATTTCAAGTGGAAAACACCTGATTTCTCTCAGGTGGCCGATGGCAACAGACAGAGAGATCAAGAAAGGTGATTTCGTATACATAGATTTTATAGGTTTCTACAAGAACTATGGATTTGATGTTCAAAGGATAAAGACGGTAGGTGAAGCAACATCTGAACAGAAGGCAGCTCTGACTCAGGCTAAGGAAGCAGAAGAGTGGATGATAGATCTGATGAAGCCAGGAAAGACGATAAAGCTCATCAAAGCATCTTCTAGAGGGTTCAGAATAGATCCCTTCATGCACGGAATAGGTCTAGAAATCTGCGAAACTCCTTCGTGCATGTTGGAAGGTAGCAGTTTCAAGGTTCAAGAACACATGGTCCTCTGCGTTGAACCTTCTGCAGGTAACAACGAGTTTGGGGATCTCGCGTTGGAAGATATGATCGAGGTAACCAATCAGGGTGCTAAGGTTCTCAATAAATATTCCAGAGAGCTGTGGTAATCACACGATCAAATCAATAGTCGTGAAAATATCCGATTCAAAAAGGTACAAAAAAGAAAAAAAATATTTGTCACGTTAGTGACAAATAGTTGTAGAACATCTGGGTCGCACTGTTGGTCAATGGGTTCATTTCCCAGTTCATACCCTGGATCCCTGGAGTAGTGATGTATATACCGTTGGACTGGTATAGATAGACGTACATGGTCATGTTTATTGCCATTTGTTCTCCCATGTCAAAATAATTCAAGGCAGTTGCTGTACTGTTAGCACTTATTCCTGCTAGTGTGTAGTTGTTCAATTGGTCCCACTGTTGTGCCTCTGCAGTATACCCAATAGAATTCAGGTAACCGTAGTCGATGCCATTAGCTGGAGGGAGATACCCTCCGTATTCTCCCGCGAGGTAGAGGAAAGACATAGTTGCGGTTGGGTAATTCCACGGAGGATTCCAGTCCCACAAGTAAAGAGGCATCGGATTTGCACCTGGTACAGCGTAACCCTCGACGCTAGCGAACGGCTGGTAGATAGGAGTTGCCTGGATGTTAGGGTCCATCGTGTGTAGAGCCTGTGCCCACATGCTTGCTGCCGCATAGTCCGTTAAATCTCCAGACCATACTATTATAGGTATGTTCACTTGTGTACTATAGTTGCCTGACTGCTGCATATACTGCGTTGCCATTGCGATATCGTACTGAGGAACGTTCTGAAGTTGAGATGGCGACTTATAACCAGGCATACCATTTGGTATAAGACCAGTATAGCCGCTTCCAAAATTAATCCCGTACACTTTGTTTCCGAGAAGGTTGTCGATGTAGTTGGTATAGTTGAATGCATATGCGAACGCGAGTCTGACATCTGGATTGGCAAAATAAGCGGAGGGTACTGAGAACTGGCTTCCGAAGGTGCGCATCATTGTTTCGTTTATGTTAAAATTGAATGCGAAGAAATACACTTTCTCGGTATTGAAAGAAGTAACATTGAGCTTTCCTTGATTCATCATTTGGGTAACAGCTGGATAATCAGAAGAAGGAAGTCTTACGACTACATTGGCCTGACCACTCTTCAGCATCAGTAGTGCTGTTTCGTCGCTCAGGACCCAATATATCTGTACGTCATCCTTTGCTGAGTGATTGAATCCGGGAATTCCTGATATTGGTATAAAGTTTGGATTAGGGACAAGTAGTATTGACTGGCCCAGAATATAACTTCCTACCATGTAAGGTCCTGATCCCATCATACCGTATCTGACATAATTGTTATAGTTCGCTTGGAGTCCGTACCTAG
>JAKATW010000002.1 GCA_021827945.1 Thermoplasmata archaeon | reverse complement strand
GCCAGTGCTACCATTTTTCTGTCTCTTCTTTCGAGCCCTTTGTAGAGTCCTTCATAATCAATGAAACCCGGGGCAGTGTATTTCAAGGTGTCCAGAAATTGAACTATTAGTGTTTTTTGAAACTGAAAATATGATATCAGTATCTGGATATCTATGGAGTTTTCTCCTTTCTTGACGTACTCCACATTGAAGTCCGATACTACTTCGTGGTCAACCCCCTTCAATATTCCCCCCAGTATTCTTGTGGTGTCATCAAGCTTCGACGAAATGACCTTAAGTTTCACAGTTTTCGTTGCATCAAAGTCCTTCTCAACTTTCATTTAAAGTTGCCTCAGTACAATGGAATAACTGGTGTGTATTGAAATTTGTCTAGTTCCACATATCTACCCACATCGAATTCATTTCATCATTTAATTCATTTTGCAGTTCGGACTATAATCTTGAAATATTTGGTCGCAAATTTTCGGATCGATGTATATGAAAAATGAAGTAACAGACAGGGAATTTGACGGGCGGATAGAAGGAAGGATGAAAAGGCTTGACAGGATTAATCTGAAGGAGGAACTGGATTTCATGGATAACGTTTCCGAATTATCTAGCCCGGATGGTCGAGAGGTTTTGGGGGAGTGATCTCAGTGAGTCGCAACTTCGTACAAAGACAGACTACACTTGTATGGAAAGATGGTTTGAAGGTACTTGGTCAGATAGATATGGAGGAAGTTTTTGATAGATTGAGGATGGAGGGAAAGGGGAATGGGCAATAACGGGTTCAAGAAGGAATATATAACTGGAAGGAAGGACCAATGGGACATTGACTACAAGATCATGATGAAAGGGTATGAGGTCTCGAAGACCATAAGCCAATACTTCGAGTTCTTGAAGGAGAACATGAGCTTCGTGATAACAAAGGTTTCGAGCGAGAGGGCAGATGAGCTGATGGAGGAACTGGAGTTGGTTTGATAGAACTGAATGAGAAAGCTTCTAAGTTGTATAGTGAGGAGGTACTGATGTTTTTGAGGCGGTGCCGGCTTTCCTTTATTTTTCTTTTATTTCTTGGGGAATATCTGTTTTACTTTTTTATCAAGGATAGTCTTTGAACTCAGGTAATTGCTGGCTTCTCCCTTTTCTATGGAGTCTGAAATTGTTTTCATTTCTAGTCCACCTTCCATCGCTTGATGGGCATAAGAAAAAGCATTGAATTGTCTAAATTTACGTTTGGTTGCAATATCTTTCTCATCGATTTTTTCTAAGCCAAGTTCACGCATCTTGGTGACCAGATCATAAGCAGGAGAATTCTTGTATTTGCTGAAAAAGTTGTCAATATCTTCTATCTCCTTGAGGGTTCTGAGGGTTACATCCTTCCTGACAAAGAAGTTCCCAGTGGGCTTATCAATTGAGTATCCTTGATAACCAACTTTCGGCGGAGCTCTGAACGGAGAAATTGCATCAAAAGACGCAAAAGGAAATATATGCAGACCCGAAAGCTTGCTATCTGCGTCCTTTCTTTCGACACCTTCCAGCAACATCAAGACGTCTAGGTCGTGCAAATTCCGGTAGAGGTAGTCATAATTTACATTTCCAACTTCATATTCTGAATAATGTATTCCAACGAGTTTCAATCTCCCTCCTTTGATGAGCCCTTTGATTTGGTCCACCCTCTTCTTGAAAGAGTCTGGATTCTCGTCAATCCTTAGCCAGATTACCGGGTTGCTATCAGCATACTGGCTGGTAAAATCGCTGTAGAGGTTCTTGACACTAACTGCATCGGATGAAAAATAAGGTAGCGAAATCGTTCCCAAGGGCTCCTGCACATATGCAAGGGTTCTGATTAGTTGTTCGACATCTTCCTTTTTGGATAGAACGCTATACGCCTCTTCGTCCAACCGTAAGGCCAAGATTCTAACCGGAGAATTGAGTGCTGGCTTTATGAAGTTGCCCACTTTTTCCTTTAGTTCTCGGAGATATCCGTTAATCCGTAGAAGACTGGCAAGCTCTTCAGCTCCGTAGTAAACAACGAGATTGCTTACATAATCTTGTAGTTCAAGCCTAGAAGTGGAATTTCTGTTGTAATCATAATCTCTATCAGTGATGGATCTGACAGGAGTGGAGAAGTTATACCTGCTTGTTACCTTTAGTCTCCTTGGGAGATACCGAAGATTTAGTTTACCCACTATTTCATCAGATGTTGTATTTTCGACTTCTATCAGTGTTGACCCTCTCCTGTAATTAATTTCCGTGGAATGTAGTCCTCCCTGACCCTTCCTCCGAATGCTTCCGGGTACTTGTCTTTAAGTTCTGATTTTTCTACAAATCTACTGAATGACGAATTGTTGTAAATATAGAGAATGATTCCCTTTGCGGTCTTCTGATCCCATAGCCTTTTGAAGTCGCCCATTTTGTCCTTAAACGTTATATAATCTATGTCTAGTTCGACGAAAGGCTCTATGTATCTGAGAAAGATGTCGCTGAAACGTACGTTCGTTTGGAAGCACGCTTGGTACTTCTTTGGAGCTTCAGGAAGGTCTAGATTTTCATAGCCTTCCAACTTCTTCCTCTTTTCATTCAAGTAATCGGCATAATCAGTGATCGTTATCTTTCCAGAGAGCGCAAGAGAGGCAAGAGAAATGTTAACCCTTAAACTGTATGGACCATATTTGTACGCAAAGAATCCAGCATCGTTTACGGGGTCTGAATGAATTCTGAATTGCTTTAGGAAGTCGGCATAAAAAAGGAACACTTCCTTCATCATCAACGTCCTTGAGATGATCGGAGATTCTGGGAGTACAGATAACAACATCAAAATCGAGTCTTCAATTGATGGGACTTTCTCATCGACCTCTATCTTTTTGTACTCAATATCAGCCTTCTCAATATCCAAAATTCTCCCATCGTCGAAAACCATTCTTCCCCTCACCAGTCCCTAATTATGTTCACTATCACAAACTTTCGTATGTCGCTGTCAAAAATTCCGAATAGAAGGAAGTGTTTCTCTCGCACAATGGAACTTATCATTAATACAATGCTGTCTAGTGGAAGCTTAGATGAAAATTCCTTTTTCCAGAGATGCCCCCGTAGATATGTGCTTAATCTCAAGTACAAGGAATACTGCACATTGTAATAAATAGAGCTCCCGCCAAGAACCGCCGAAGGTCCTATTTCCTTGACTGCTCCTAGGGACTTCCTAATGTACCCGAGAGACTTCCTGTCAAATGCTAATTGGTCTTGTCGAGGCGCGGGTATTTCTAGCAAATAGAAATTTGAATGGGTAGGGCACGAAAGCACTTTGTGTATTATTTCGCCAGAACTCGTTGAATGAGAAATGCTTGCCACTTTAACTCCTCCTTTCAGTGTATCTGAACTCCAGCGTTCTTTGTCGACCTCAACGAGGTTACGCCCACATATGTAACACTTCAGCTGCCTTTCATTACCTACGTAACCATTCATAGTATCAGATCTTCATGAACAGGACTCTAACTCCTCATTCACCCTTCTTCTTTCCCTCTTTTGGTTCAGGGTCACAGCATCGTTTCCCAACGTCCTCACATTCTGCACAACAGTTTGAATGAATATGGGGCTTGGGAATATGTAGGGTTTCTTCAATCTGTTGCTTGCGAAACCTTCGATGCTCCCAGTGGGGTTATGTCTCCAAAATAGCTCGTGGCCGCAGTGCTCGCAAATCGGCATCATCTCCTCTCCACTCATGGTTCATTTCCCCCCGTTACTTTTGTCCTTACAAGAGACTACAAAAATCATTAGTCCCTTCTTCATATCTTGAAATAAATTTGTTGGTATTTATAGATTTTCACAAAGGTGTAGGGAAGTTAGAAAGAGACTACTTCTTTTCCTTTTCCTGAGGCTTCAAAATATCAAGGGATATCTTCACTGCAGCTCGTTTTCTAATCGTCTCTATTGTGTATTCTGTACATTAATTCCGTTCTTGAGATTTGAAGTTTTTCCATTTTATTCTTAAGGTATAACTCCCTCTTTAAATCATCGGGATCTTTGTTCACTTTGTTGGACAGATGTTTTAATTCTACGCCTGTTCTAACAATCTCTCTTTCCAGGTTTTCTCTACTTTCCAATATTCTTTCTCTTTGAGCCAGTTCGTCGTAATGCCTTGTTTCTTGGTTAGATTCTAGTTGGTTTATTCTCGCTTCCTGCATTCCAACAGTGCTACGTAGTTCAGCAATAATTTTTTCGGTTGGATTTCCACTTTTGCTGATTCTGATCATGCTTAGAGCCTCTGTAAAAGGGTTTATGATTTCTTCAGGGTTCTGAGGGATGTTCTTCAATTGAGATTCTAGCTCCTGTTGTGTCGGTTCGAGTTCTGCAAGATCTGTATCGTCATAGGACACGTATCTATATTGGTTAACATCAAAAGGAATCCTTTCTCCTTTCTTACTCATGTGGATAACTGGTTTACTTAAAGCGTGGGCAATTGCCAATTCATAAAAAACATTGGGATTTCTATCAGTCAAGTCGGCGATTACTATATCCGCTTCGTTTATCTTCATTATGACTTTAGTTGTTATGTTCCCCGGGTCCGCGAGGGTGTCCGCTCTCTCCAGCTTAATATCAAGAGATTTCAGTACAGGTTCAATGATGTAACTTCTAAGATCATCCGACCGTTTTCTGACAGTTGACCCTTTGTCTCCTAAAGGACAGATTATAAAACACTTCTTTTGAGAAGGCATTTATCCATCACTTCTTCTTTCCCTCTTCCAAATTCATCATAAATTCATCCCCTTATTCCTCTGCAGATCATTCATCATCCTGTCATATTCCTCTTTCGATATTTCACCCTTTGCATATCTCTCCCTCAGTATCTCCATTGCTTCATCGTGACCCCACCAGCTTGAGTGATATCTCCAGCTTCTGGAAGACCATCCAACGAACCTGAATATCCATACGATGAACCATATGAATATGAAGAGGACGAAGAGGCCCATCAGCGTCCCGGCAATTCCGCTTGCAATGCCCAGCCAGTTTAGTCCATTCACTGTGTAGTTGTGAGGATTGAATATCACGCTCAGCACTGCAGCCACTCCGATGAGGATGAACATGATAGAGAGACCAATCCAGAATATTCTCCTCGGGTCACGATAGGAGGTCATTCCCCCAAATCCTCCCTCATTTTGTTATATTCCTCCGTCGTCATCTCACCCCTTTCATACCTCAACTCAATTTCATCGATTAAGCGCAGCAGATCGCCATCATCAATATATCCCTGAACTATGCTTCTCATTTCATTCACCCTCAGTTTCAGTCATGTTTTTCAATCACCCTTGGTTTCTTCCACCACTTTCGTCTCACGAGTAGCAACAGGTCCCTTATCCCATCCGATCTTAGTAGTACGTTCAAAACGCCTAATAAGCATTTCCGGAGTTCTCTTTTCGCAGTGGTTCCAGACCCACCGATAACCCTTCGGGCATCTTTTATGAGGTATGGCCCTTCTCCGCTCAGGTATACTGAACCCTCCTTTGTTGGTCCTCTTATATCCTGTCGTTCCTATCCCTCCAACATTCCTTTATTTGCAGTCAGCTTCACGCCAATCCGTGCTCCTTTAAAGCTTCAAGGAATTTGATAGTGGATTCCTCCATTGAATCAATATCTTTTCGGTCAAAACGGATGAGTTCTTTTTCCGTTTCAAGACCCGCTAAATCTTCTATTCCCTTCTCAACCAGTGCAATTAGATCCTTCTTTTCTTTTTGCTCCCCTTCACGTACAAGCCATGAAGGTGGTAGGAATTTACCATCTATAATTTGGTATCGCTTGACAAACACTACAATGATAACATCGCATTCGTCAATTCTTTTCTTGATCTTATCACTAACGCTTTCTTTAGAATATCTTTCTCCTGTTTCAAATTTTACGTTAAGTGCTCTGAGAATTCCTTCAAAATACCTGTTGACCGATTCGTCTTCTTTATGGAAACTTTTAGCTATAAATGCCGTCATCCCCTCTCCTTCTCTATTATTTCCTTCATTTGCTTCTTTCAAATTGAAACTACTAGGCTCCCAGAAATTTTCCACTTGCTCTCTCAAGATCTTTAACTGTGTGATACACTTGGAAATATGTCGCCTAAAGTCATCCTGCCGTTCTTCCATGCTAGGTAATTCTCCATCTAAAGTGGCCAGCCTATCTACTCTTACCGCATTTTCAAAAATGTTTGTATCATTCCACCCAAAAAGGTTGAGAAGCATTCTTCCTGTCCCGTCATATATCAAAATGTACTCCTCGCTACCATAACTGATTTTATAAGACTCACTTAACAATTTCTTGAACTGTTCTATTTTATCATCTATTAACTCCATCGCCCGTTGTTTGGAAACAGCCATAACTTTATCCCTCTAGCAAATTTTCAATCTCCTTCAACAATCTTGCAACCTTCTTCACATTTTTCACCTTCGTGCTACTACCCATTGATTTGGTCCGATACTTCGAATGAGGCCGTCTTTGTTTAACGTTGTGACGGCCCATCGGACAGCTGCCTCCCATCTTGGCCTTTTTGATTTTTGCAGTATTTCTTTGTCAATCTTTGTCAAAGTAATCAACTTTCTTGCCTCATTGACAATCTCAAGTCTTCTGAGTGGTTTTCCGTTGTAATCCTTTAAAATTTGCAGAACGATTTCACGTGCTTTAGATTCCTTTAAGTGGGGACCCAGTCTCATCCTTCGTGAAACTCTTTGCACTGTCCCTCTGGTAACCTCTTTATCCGGGGAATCAATCTCATAGGTCTCAAGGCTCTCTTGAATTTGAGAACTATGTAGTTCTGTTTCGTTAGAAAATAAACTAATCAGGAATGGGAAGTACTGATCGACAATATCCTTTGGAGTGTGGGAATTATCCGCAACCAGATCTATAATTTGATTCTTGATTTTGTCTGTATTTTGCTTCACGTAATTTTGAAATCTCGCCAGGTCTCCTTGACTTCTAATGAATTCCTCAAGTTGGGCGGGAAATCTGTTGTTTGAAAACATATTGAAGATTCTTATATCTGTACCGCAAGACCACTCGTAAAACGGCAGATCTGATCCGAGTTTGAAAGCTAGAAGTTCTTTGCCATTGTAGAGGAACCCATACTCAGAATCTTTCTGCTTCATGTAAGATAGGAGCTCTTTCACGTCTTTGTCTCGGTCCAGCCTGTTTATTGGATTCTTGGCTTCCAGTACCCATTTGGCTCCCTCCTGTCCGACCCAGTAATCCATGTGGTGGGTGGTTGTACCGAAAGAAATCGCAACGTTGGGGGTCCACTCTCCCTTGTCAAAACTCCAACCCATAGCCTCCAAAAGACCTCCTCCAATTACCGAATCTCTCAAAGTTTGCTCGGAGTCCATTTTGTCCCCACAGCCTCTTTCGACAAGTAACTTGATCTTGCCTTTGTCTATCATAATTAACCTCCTAAAATTTCCTCGATCCCCTTTGTCATCTTTTCTCCCTCATTGCAGCTCCACTTGAGTTCCCAGAAGTAAGGAAATCATAATCTCTTCTTGAAATCAACCTGTATGGGCTGTGGTCCCCGCGAGTATTGAAATGCAAAAATCCAGGGAGTTGCTGTATTTTCTTGAGACTTATAGGGTCAGAGAGTACCTTCACCCTCTTAGGGTCCATAAGGTTCCTGAAATGGAAATGATGTTTGACTGTTGGATCGCATTCGCACTTCTCTTCAACGATTCCTTCGGGTATCACATCGGCTTCAACAGTAATGGCTTTTTCTTCTCTGTCGTAAAGGAGAAGTTTTGTCCGTCCGTTTCCCATATAATTAGAAGGGGTCCCCCATTCCCATCGTCCGTTAGTTCCATATTTATCTGGCCATTCACCAGATCTGAGCAAGTCCCTGTAATCTTCGTTAGCATGTTCCGGGCATAATCTCTTGTTATAAACTTCAGCGTCCTCTTCGCATAACATTATCTTGCAGATTATACCATAATTGCTTCTATCTTCAATTTCCTCCATTGTCTCATTCCTCACTCAGGATCTCCTCAATCTCCTTCAGGTGCTTTGCAACTTTCTTGCCTTTGTCGGTAAGAGAAATCATATTCTGAGGCGGATACCTGCTATTATCAAGTTTCGTGTCAACCAATTCTAATTCCTTGAGTGCTTTTAGAGTCCTATACAAAGTTGTTGTAGACATGCCTCTATCGTCAACGAAAGACTGAAAGTTCAGCTTTTTTTCTGAGTCAAGAATAATAAGTATACGCGTTATCTGTGCGTGATTCTCAAGTGATTGGACCTTATATTCCTGCTTACCTTTCACTATTAGAAATAGTATCCGCTCAATAATTACTTAACCTATTACTTTCACAAGTGAAAAGTATTAATACTGATTATATATTTCACACTTAGAAGTGAAAGTATGAAACACTTTACAGTTTCTTGTGAAGATAGTGTTTATGACTGGCTACAGTTGCATCCAGAGATCAACAAATCTGGTCTATTTCAGAAAGTTGCAGAATACATGATGAAAGGCGCAAGGACCAGTATTGAGTCAGAGGATATTGGAAAGGCTATTGGTGGCTCAGCATGATTTTCCTTCCAGATGAAGAGATCAGGGAAATCTCAGCACTCAAAGATCCGCTGGCCAAGCACAAGGAAAAGCAGGAGGCCTCTGGATGATAGTTTCAAACGGCTGTAATGCCATACGCAATGAGTGCCAACACGAGCAAAATTATGAATACGATGGCACTACTTTTGGGATTCTTCCGGGTCAGAATGGACGCAAGGAGAACATAGAAGGCAATCATGATAAAAAATATGGAATATGTGAAGTTAAGCTGGTCAAGAATTATACTGACGAAAAAAGGATCGAGAAAATAAAAGATGACCGGAAGCACTATAAGAATGAAGAGGAAAACAACAATAACGTCCCTGGAGGATCTAAATTTGTTGCTTCCAGCGATCTTGGCCCAGCCTTTTCCGGTTCTCACGATGAGAGAGCTGTAGCTCATGACAAGGCCGGACGCAAGGATATAGAATATCTGAGCCCAGTCATTGATGATGCTGCTGTTCATATCACCCGTTATGCCGTGTACGTATTGATAGGCGGTATAATAATCTCTTCAGCCCTTGTTGTTTTAGGGTTGCAATATTCATTCATTGCACTGGGTGTGACCACCGGATTGTTCGGTGGGATGGTATTTTCTGCCCATTACTTGGAAATAATCAAGGAGGAGGCCTCTGCATGAGCAGACTCCTAGACGAGATGAAGGCGAAGCAAGTGAGCATCTGCACCGGAGAATATGATGATTCAGGCGACATGTACGTCACGCTGTCTGGGACTCTCATAGACTACGATGAGGATTTCATAAAAATTAAGGACTTGGAAGGACGGACTGTCCTGTTTGCGAGAAATAGCTTAGTGCACATACTGGAAGGATTGCCAGATGATGTGGTGAAGATGAAGGAGCTGACGGCATGAATCCCGATGAAGAATCTAGAATCAGGGAGATCTACCTCGGTGCCAGTAATTCACGAAAAGTCGATATGAAAGCCAGGGACAGGGTACTGTTCCTGTTTAAGGGAGCCAAGTATGCTTTCTTCGTCTTCGTTGCGGCAACCTTTTCTGGGATAATCTAATATTTCATTTCAGGCCAGTACCTCGACCCCCAGAGGATTGTAGGCACTGGAATATATGCGAACAATCCCGCATCGACAACTTATGGCAATATCGTTGCGTATTCCGTGCTTGCGATAGTCTCGTTTGTTTTCTGGAAGTTTGTTTCGCCAGGTGTCCAAAAGGCAGTAGCACGAATGAATGAGGAGGATGGGAAAGATGTCGAGGTCCTCAAGAAGGCGCTTGAAGAAAAGGGGGGAAATCCTGACGTTCCATCAGTGCCGTTTCTTTCTATTGGCTATTGCCAAGGCTATTCCAACAGAAGGAGTCAGGATGATGCCCGCTATGCCTATCCAGAATGCGATTCCTGCAAGCTCCCATAACCAGAACTTGGGTGGAGGGAATTCAAAAACGAGGATAGAGAAAGGGATGCTCAGCATTTTGGATTCACGCAGGACTGTCCCTAAACCAAACAAGAAAAGCAAGACAGAGACTACAAAAGAAGATGCGAAAGGATGTTCTGCGATGGCCCCGACAGCTTCTGTGAACTTCTCGAACCTAGAAACTACTCCCAAGGAATCTCGCCACTTATCCATATTCCAGCCATATTTAATCTTTTCACGCTCCCTGGGAATCATCAGGAATCTCGCCGTTCTTTTGGGATTCCCGGGGAGATCTCAAGGGAGGTTTTGTGAATGAGTTTGAGAGATTTGGAAAGAGAAATTGTTGAAGAAGCTAAGACATTATGCAAGAAAGAGAAGCTGAAATTGAAGGACATTCTCGAGTGACAAACAGGTCGTGACCTGAAATGTGAGGAAGGAGAGAAATGCGTCTACCTTCCTAAGCTAGTGATCTCAGTCTGCCTTAAGGCGGAGCAGGTGAGAGAATGACTTTTCCAACAGAGGCTGAACAGAAGGAATATGCATCCTACCTCGTCAAGACATTGAAGATCGTGAAGGATGGATACCGGTTCGAGTTGGGAACTGATCCATCTGAGGAAACGGCAATGGAACTGGTTGGCATGATGGCCGTCCACTTCGGGAAACAAATGGAGAAAAACGGTTTCCAGCAGAAATTACCACAGGACCAGCCGCAAAGCAATTCAAATTCTGTCAAGAACGATAACAAGTCGCCTTCCTCAAAACAACCTAAGAATCAACCTACACAACAGCAGAAACCATCCCAGCCTCAGGGTGGCTGGAGATCAGAAGTTCTCAGGCTTTTAAATGAATTTCTACAAAATCTGGAGAGGAAATCGCAGTCCAAGATAAAGATAGTCAAGGAAATACCAAGAAGCGACTGGAACAATGTGAAGAAAGGTTTCGAGAAGGAGGGGTGGAAATACGACTGGACCGAGAAGGCCTTCGTGATTTCAGAGGAGAGGAAGGCATGAAGGAAGACTTCCTGAAAAAGATAAGGGAGATGGAAAGGAAGGGGTATGTTTACGACAGGAACGAGAGGGAGTTCATTTACGTGGGGGTGAAGTAATGACCGTTGAATCCGAGATTGGGGACGTACTCAGGAAATACGAGATAAGGCACATAAGCGCATTCCTTGACGAAAATGAAGTAAGGGTAAGAGTCTATGGGAAGAGCACCTTCGACAGCAGGGAATACTACAGGAAGAACAGGGAGAGGATACGGAAGTACCAGCACGAGTATTACCTCAGGAGGAAAGGAAGGGATGTTCACTGGGAAATTCAACAAGGTTATGTACCGACCCATTCCGACCTTGCAAGGGCAATGACCTATCTCTATTCTAGAAAGGGAATGGATCTGAGCGCTGATGAGCTCAGGGATACCGCAGTTCAGGTAATGCAGTTCTTTGGCTTCGAGAAGGAGGTGGTGGGGAATCACCTTGAACCAGAGGAGATATCCCTGATGTATCAGCTAGAAGACATTGGACTGATAAGCACCAGGATAGAGGAACACAATCTCCTGGATGGGAAACCCTGGAGGGTGAATTACTTCGTTCTCAATTCTAACAGGATCAGGGAGTATTCATCCGGGAAGATTGAGGATGATACTTCCGATGTCTCCCATGTTTACCAGGATATTCCTGAGGAAGCGTGGGTCAGATGAAGTCACAGTATTCAGATGCTTGTTCCCACAACCAGCACGACCTCTGTAATGATCCAAGTTGCCAGTGTGGCTGTCACCATATAGCCCGAAACGAGGGTCTGACTCCCCAAGAATGGAAATCATACCTTGCTAGAATTGAGAAAGCGGAGGGGTCGATATGACCTTCAAGTACAGCAGGAAGACGATGCCTTATTCCGGAACGGAGGTTTCAGCCGAACAGAGGTTCATCAAGATAGACAAGATGCTGAGGGATTACGGTATCACCAAGTCACAGTGGACCAAGGATTGGGATTCTGACAGGATAGAATTGAAATTCATCATAGAGCAGGAGAACGGGTCTGCGATAGGAATCAAGCTCGTAGCTCCACTTTTCGTTGCAGGTCACAGGGTATGGAATGAGAGGCTGGGGAAGTCGGAGATCAAACAGGCAAAGAACTGGGCCCAATCCCTTGCACTTTTCGAGCACTATCTGAAAACTAAGCTTGAGTTTATTGCATTTGGTCTGAGGGACGTGAAGGAGGAATTCCTTGCAGATATCCTCGTAAAGGATTCAGAGGGAAGGGAGAGGACCATTGTAGAGATCATAGAGCCTGCACTCAATTCTGCCGGAGTGAAATTCCCTCAATTGACTGCGCCAGGGGAGGAAGTGCAATGACCACTTTCAGTTGCTCCCTGGATTTCGGGGTGCTAGAACTCGAGGGAATTGAAGCAAGGAGCGAAAAGGAAGCGAGGGAGATAGCCATGAAGACCTTTTCCCCGGTCCTAAAGGACATAGACGAGGATAGCATCAAGATAGCCGTCATAGAGAAGAAGACAAGGCCTCTTCTTTCGGACAAGAGGAGATTCCCGGAAAGTTTCGATATCACCAAAATCAGGAACAAGTCGAGAAGGAGGTTCTACGACCAGCAGGAGAGACTTTGCAAACTTGTAGTCAGGAACGCTGAAATTGAAACAGGGGTGAAGTAGGATGGCACGAGGATTTTTGATCCCAGCGGACGGGAAACAGAAAGATGAAAGGATTAAAGCGGAGCTGACGTTTCTAAGGTCACTCCTGGAAGCTATGGAGAGGGATGAAAGATGAACGACAATCTCGAACCTAAATTAAAGGAATTCTACACGAAGATGCGCCTCACTTACCAGGATGAGACGCTCAAGAGGGGAGTGAGGAGATTGCGCAGGCTGGCAAACCTCGGTCTTGACCTTGGCAATATGGACATCGAGTGGATATTCAATTACATCAACAACGAGCTCAATTCGGGTAAGAAGAAGGTCAGCATCAGGAGCGAGATAGACGACATGGAGAGATGGTGCACGTTCACGGGGCAGGAAAGCATAAAGAAGAAACTGCCGAAGATACCCAGGGAAGATGCGCCTGAACCCTGGTTTCCGACCCAGGAGGAATACGAGAGGTCGATCAGGACGTGCCTCACGCTTGCAAAGATGAGCATAAGGGATTACCTGAAGCAGAAGGAGCATGAGAGGAAATGGTTCAGGACTGGCGTCCTCATAAAGGTGCTCGGGGAAACCGGAGTAAGGGTCGGGGAGCTCGTCAGGGCAAACCTTGAGGATGTCTCGCCTGACGGCATGTATGTCCATTCAGAAAAGAAGGAGAAGGACAGGTATGTCTCATGGTCTCCATCCACTTATGAAGCGTTGAAATTCTACATCGATAAATTCAGGCAGGGAACTGACAGGAAAGCGCTGTTCACGGCAGATTATGGAAGGATGTCGACTACCATGATAGAAAGGTCAGTCCACGAGGCTGGAGTGGCTGCCGGAGTGCCGAAACTGCACCCGCACGCATTGAGGCACTACTGCGCTACGTGGTTGCTGGGCAAGGAAGCAAACCTGAGGAAGATACAGCTGTACCTGGGTCACAAGGATATCCAGAGCACCACGATCTACACTCACATGATGTCGAAGAAAGTGCAGGTGGAGATAGGTGAGCTGTTCAAAGGGGTTCAAATCCCCGATTTGTTTCAAATTGAAGGAGGAATGGCTTGATGATAGCAAAAAAAAGGAGTAAATCTACGGTAAAAATAGGGAATACAAACCTAATGGTGGGCGCACTGGGATTTGAACCCAGATCTGCGGGTATCTCTTAG
>JAKATW010000157.1 GCA_021827945.1 Thermoplasmata archaeon | reverse complement strand
CAAGCCCTATATTTTCAATTTTTGAAAACGTTAACCGCTAACTGTTATTACAACAAGGTTAACCATAAACTTATAGCTCTTTCCTTCCAAGTTCTATCAATGATCATATCCATCGCCAACCAGAAGGGAGGCTGCGGAAAGACAACCACTGCAGCAAACCTAGGAGCACTGCTAGCGGAGAAACACAGAGTACTTCTGGTTGACATCGACCCTCAGGGAAATCTCACCACTCATTTTGGAATCAATAAAACAGACCGGAAACGCACAATATACGATGTCATGCTTAATGGCAGGATTGAGGAATCAATAATCCGAAAGGACGAAATCGACATCGTGCCAAGCACCATTGACCTCGCAGGTGCAGAGGTGGAGCTTACTGGAAAGATTGGCCGTGAATACATTCTGGATAATGAGCTCAAGAGAATAGCCAGGAAATATGACTTTGTGATCATAGATACCCCTCCTAGTCTGGGAATATTCACCATCAACTCGCTAGTCGCATCCGACTATGTGCTCATCCCCGTGCAGGCAGAATTCTTCGCATTGGAAGGTTTGACACAGCTCATGAGGGTCGTAGAACTCGTGAACTCAAGACTTTCAAAGAATTTGAAACTGCTTGGGATGGTCATGACCATGTTCAATTCCAGAACAAGATCCTCCAGGGAAGTCCTAGAGGATGTCAGGAAACACTACTCAAAGAGCCTGCTTAAAACGGTTATTCCCAGGAATGTTACCATAACCGATTCAACCATGGCAGGCTTACCAGTTGTGAGATACCGGAAAAGCGCTCCCGCTTCCAAATCGTATATTGCACTTACAAAGGAAATTGAGAGAATTTTGAAGGTGAAGTAATGTCAGATATCAAGAAGAGAGGTTTGGACAGCTTAATATCGCAGAACTCACACTCTGAGGCCGAGACAAATAGGCAGGAGGAGAGATTCACGAAGACGGTTGGTTTCAAGGTAACCGAGAAGCAGTACGAAACCTACAAGAGATATTCAAAATACTTCGGATCTGACGATCTGATCAAGAAATGGCGTTCAGACCTTGATGGGATAGAACAGGAGAAAGGCAAGGACTTGGAAAGTGTAGAAAATGAAATAAGAAAACGCTTAAACAAGTAACGGTTAGCTGTTAACATGAGGTGGGCAGTTGGCACGTTATAATAGCAAGGATGAAGAGAGAATAATGCTATTGCAACAGGTTTTCTTTGATCCATATCCTGGCAAATCGCTAAAGGAGAATCCACTTTTTCAAATTTGCAGAGACCTACGCTCGACTTATTGTCTTGGATTCAATGAGAATGGTTATACCGATGATTTCAAGGGATTTGAGCCGAAGAAGGTGAGGGATGATGTAAACCGGCTAATTTCTGATACACAATTAAAGAGCTTTATTGAGAAGTTAGCTGACAAGACATATAAGTCATTCTACGGGCAGTTTTATACGTTTGACAGTAAGGCGAACCAATTCACTCTTTCCTCCAGATGGGAGGATTTCGAAAGAAAGCTGTCTGATTATCTTAGAGGAGGAGATACCGGTGCTAATGCGGTGCTAGAAGCAATTTATGAAGTAAACTTTGTGCACGAGATGACCTACAAGAATTACTACCCCATAATGACTCTGGCAAAGAAGAAGGGTCTTGAAAAAGGATGGAGAACATACCTTTCCGAACTCCAGTTGATAGGATTAATTGACACTGACACCAGGCATATTACCATTCCTGTGGAGATGAGACCCCTAATAGAAAAAGTGCTTGGAAGATAAATCACCATTCCATTTTGTGTTTTTCTGTCACTAAACTTGTAATTTTAGTAACGCCACTAAACACTGGACTTTAATAACATATGCGTCCCTAAATTCTATGACTTAAATGACACTCGCTTTCGCCTACGTAAGAGCAAGCACTCAGGAGGAGGTCAGACAGGGCTCAAACGAGAGGCAGAAGGCCATAATCAGAGAGTACGCGAAGTCAAAGGACTACGAACTTGAATTCTTCGAAGATCGGGCGAAGTCCGGGAAGAACATCCAGAGACCGGATTTCGAAAGAATGCTGAATACTCTTGATTCCAAGCCGAAGGTGGTTATTGTCGCTAAGACCGATAGATTTGCCCGCTCCCTGTCGGATCTGCTGAGAATGCTCGAATACCTTGACCAGAAGGGTGTAGGATTCATCAGCGTCAATGACCCGGGCATAGATACCACCACGCCCAATGGAAGGCTCCTGTTGCAGATTCTGGGAGCATTCGCTGAATTTGAGAGGAACATGATCAATTCCCGTACAAGGGCAGGAAGGGAACAAGCTCTGAACAGAGGAGTCAGGTTCGGAAGACCACCATTGAAGATGAGGGACGGTAGCTTTATAGACAGGAGGAAGGTCATTGAACTGAAGGAGAAAGGACTGTCCGCAAGAGCAATAGCAAAGTCTCTGGGATGCTCCATCACCCCCGTGCTCAGGATTCTGAGGGAAAATAGGTTACCTGTAGGATGAGTGTGTGTGTCTCCGAACGCGTCAGGCTCTTTCTTATATATTATATATAACTGATACAATGAACATAACATATCAGAAAAATGGAATTTTCCTTAATTTTTGAATAACATCCGATCACCGCAAAGGTCCACGCGTTTTTTAACACACTCATTCCTGTGAATAAAATAACCATTTTCCCACACACATCTGTTCGACTCGTTCGATAGT
>JAKATW010000159.1 GCA_021827945.1 Thermoplasmata archaeon | reverse complement strand
ATGAAGAATCGATTGTACATTTTTCTGATTGAATATAAAAGATCAATTGCTCCTAACGGGAATACGATAAAGTAAACTAGGGCCACAAGCCAGTGGACCAGTAAAAAACTCTCGGTGAATACGCCTACAAGCGCGAGGAATATCCCGGCGATTAGTAACATAATCGAGCCCATCCTGGGTGCCTTGGATGAGTAAAGATATAGTATGAAGATTGTGTTCATCAGGCCTTCGAAAACCAAAGCTGAATTGAAAATGTATCCGTAAGGGTGGACGCCGAGGTCACTGAGTGCACTTACATTCCAAGTGAACCAGGGAGAAAGTCTAATGGTCAAGAAGATCAGGAAAATCGTTATTATAGGTCCAAAAAAGCCCACTAAAACAATCTTTGAAGTTCGCATCATCGAAGATAATGTTTCATTTACTTTACTTTTTCCACAAGTTAGACGCACCTAACTTTTTGATATAGAGAGCCCAAAGAAGACTGGCTCGATTAAGATATCTGGACATTGGTCAGATCGGAAAAACTGTTAAGTCTCGGGACATGAGATTACTCGACCACAATGCCCTCATATAATCATGGATGGGTTCTTTCAATTAAACTTTAAGGTAATTGGATGTCAGGTCTTCTTTGCCACATTGCGGGCATTTTATCTTTCCTGCAAGAGGTCCCGGGAAAAAAGTAAAAGTGAAACCCAGAGTGACCTTTGCAGCTATCACTGGCTTTGCGAACTCGTATCCACAGTTTGGGCATCTAATCATTTTGGTCATTTAGGTCATCCCAGTCTACAGATGGACAATGAGTGCAACTGTGTACTTTAAAATAATCTTACAAAAATCTGGATAATTAAAGAAAGCCTCTATGTAGCTTCTCATGATTCACTCGAAATAAGGTAATTTATGGTTAAATTAGGGAATATCCTTATCTCAAACTGCATTACGATTTAATATTGTAAATCATTCAGGATGGATGAGAAAGTACCCCTGCAAGAAAGAAGTCAGCGAACAGCTGTTGGAATCGAAAATGAAGGACATTTTCGGTAAGGTGAGCAAGAATGGGAACCGGTTAATTTCCTCCAATTCCGAATCCTTGGAAGTGACAGTTGAAATTACCGGAAAGAAGGAGATTTCAGTGGAGACCAAGACTTCACCAGGCAAAGATCAAGAAGCAGTCATTAAGACTTACAATCAGTTTCTGGAGGAAATTACTGGATACAACGCAAAAGAAAGAAAGAAGTTGATGTCCAAGATATGAATCTCGATGACATATTCTCGGTAAGTTCAGTCTGCCTGATTGGGGCATCTAGGGAGGAAGGGAAAGTGGGGAATGTCATTCTAAAAAATCTCAAGAAGAATTTCAAAGGAGAGATATTTCTAGTAAATCCTGCGGCCACAGAAGTAGAAGGGATCAAGTGTTACAGGACCATAGAATCAATACCTCACTCAGTTGATCTTGGGGTCATTTCACTGCCTTCCACGAAAGTAGTAGAAGCTGTCGCGTCTCTTGCCAAAAAGGGTTGCAAGATATGCATTCCTGTAGCAGGTGGGTTCGGAGAACAGGGAGAAGAAGGAAAAAAGCTTGAACAGGAAATGATTAAAGTGTCTTCGACGTCAGGAACCAGGATAATAGGACCAAATTGCGTGGGAGTGATTATTCCCAGGACAGGACTGAATACAGCTCTGACAACTGAGAGCAAGAGCAAGTTTCCCTCTGACGGCAGCATAGGGTTTATTTCCCAAAGCGGTGCACTCGGGCTTCTTGCAATGGACGAGTTCTCGGATGCTGGGATCGGTTTTTCCTCGTTCATATCGCTGGGCAACGAAATAGATGTCGATGAGACAGACATGGTCACTACTCTAGGACGGGACGAGAAAACAAAGTGCATAGCCGTGTATCTTGAAAAGATTGCAGAGGTAGACAATTTCCTGAAAGAGTGCAAAAAAACGTCCGAAAAAAAGGGGATTGTGGTATTAAAGGGCGGGCAGACAGAATCAGGAAATAGAGCGACTTCACTTCATACTGGTTCACTTCTAAAGACTAGCTTTTCATTGAAGGGAATATTCAGGCAGAACGGAATAGTCCAGGCAAACAACGAAATTGAGCTAATAGACTTCTCCTCTGCACTAGCCTTCGCAAAACCTGTCAAAGGAAACAAAGTGGCAGTTGTTTCATCAGCTGGGGGAGTTGGTGTAGTTGCGACCGATGTGTTGGAGAACCACGGCTTCAAAGTTAATAAGACGTCTGATGCACTTGCATCAAGAGTAGGGGAGAGGATCTCTCGTATTGGCTCTCCGTTCAATCCCATTGACATGACTGCGGAGGCGACAAATCTGCAATATGAGAACGTCATCAAGGAGCTCGATAGTTCTGGAGAGTTCGATGCCATTCTTGCGTTCGTGTTGTTCCAGACCTTCGGGGTGACAGAAGATATTATTGACTTCCTTAGCAGTTTCAACAGGGCGGGCAAAACTCCAATAGTAGTTGGGGTAATAGGCGGGGAATATTCGAGAGTGATTTCAAGAAAGATCATAGCCAATGGAGTGGCAAGTTTTCCATCAGTATCAAGGGCAGTAGCGGCACTTGGGGCACTTCGCGAAAGGGGAGAGTTCCTAAGGAGGTTCGAGAAATGACCGTGATACCTGAAATGGAGTTCAAATCGATACTTGACGAGATGGGCTTTAAACAACCAAAACGATTCTTGATGAACAGTCCTTATGACTATCGTGGAAATTTCCCTGCCGTACTCAAGGTCAGCTCAGGAACCATAACGCATAAGACAGAATCAGGAGCCGTGGTAACGGACATAAAGAACATCGATATCCTCGCTGAAGTTCTGAAAGGGATGAAAAATAAATTTCCAGATGAGACTATCTATGCAGAAGAAATGGCAAAGAGGGGCGTAGAGGTGATCGTGGGCCTGATCAATGATCAACAGTTCGGAAAGCTGCTGTTATTTGGAGTTGGTGGCTTCTATTCGGAACTGATCAGGGACGTTACATTCAAGAAGGTACCACTGGACAGGTACGATGCGGAGGATCTTCTCGAAGAATTGAAATTTGGATCCATCTTGAATGGGTACAGAGGACTAAAGGCAAACAAGGGAGTTCTGATAGATTTTCTGCTCAAGGTATCAGATTTTTCAATACAGCACCAGTTTTCACAGATAGACTTCAACCCAGTATTCCTTTACGAAGATGACTATCTGATCATAGACGCCAAGATGGTTATTTAATTTCAGGCATGTAATATAATTGCCCTAAGCGTGTCAAAGCGTCTAGACGATCACCATTGAAATTGAATCGCTGTCCTATGATAAGAAGATCGCAAACAGATATTCTGTCTGAACTGCCGTTTGCACCCAGATGCGGATATAAAGTAGAAAATGTTCTTCAGTCTCTTGACAATAGTAGCCGAAATAATGAGATGTAGACTAAAACCGATCAACCATTGACCGCTATGTACACTAGATAGTTGTGTCAACAAATACCTTCGTTTGAGAAGATATGGGTCGTTGAGCAGTCTTGCCCTGGCACGCGCTAGGGGTCCGTCACCTTAAGGATGATTCTTCCCTCCCTGTTTCCGTAATCTGCTATCGCTTTCTCGTAGTCTTTAAGATCATACGTCTTCCAGAGTCTTGGTTTGATTTGATTTTCGGAGACAAGTTTGATCAGTTCAGAGAACTCCTTCCTGGAACCTCCGGTAGAACCTATCACCGACCTCTCACCAGTATAAAGTTGCGCAAGGTTCAATTTTGCATCTTTTCCCGTAAGCGTTCCAAAAGTGACGATCCTTCCGTTCGTATCCAGATAATCCATGTAGGGATCCCAGGCCTCCGAACCGATGGAATTCACGATCACGTCCACCTTCTCATTCTTCCACTCGGAGATGCCAGATTCTACAGGCACTTTTTTTCTTGACACGTAGTATACCCTTGCTCCCAACAAATTCCCGAGAATCATTGAGTACCATCCGGTATTGCCAGATGCTCCTATGACAAGTAGCCTGTCACCTCTTTTAAGTCCGGCCCTCTTCAGGGCATGGTATGCGGTCAGTCCTCCCACAGCAATGGAGACCGCATCTTCAAAACTCATCGAATTAGGCAAAAGTTCTAGGTGAAATTCGTCGGTTCCAAAAAATTCTGAAAATCCACCATTGCAACCGACTCCAAAGATTCCTCCACTTCTGCACAGCTCCTCCATTCCATCCTTGCATCTCTCACAGGTTCCATCGTATATCCTGGGATAGATTGCAACCCTGTCGCCCGCCTTGAATTTCTTGGACGAAGCTGCGCTTTCAACAACTCCAACGAATTCTGCGCCTGGTATATGGGGATAAGGTGCAATATTGTAATTTACCTTTCCGAGCATAACGTTTATGTCCACTGGATTCAGACCTGCATGAGTAACCCTGATGACTACGGAGCTCTCTGGGTTTTCGACCTCTTCAATCCTGGTATTTTGCAGACCACCTGGTTGTCTAATAATTAGAGCCTTCACGTCTTTTCATAGAAATGGGGTTAATTAGTCCTTTGATTAGCATATTAGGAATGTCCGTTCATTCCATTGTTCGTTGTCGGTGAATATAATTGTTCATATCATGAACAAATACCCTGACACTTTGGCAAAAACTTAAATCGTGAAGGCATTGGCATTTTATGGTGTATGACGCACAAGAGATTATTAAGATTTCAGAGCAGAAGGACTTGAAGTACTTCTATTTCCAGTTCACGGATATCAGGGGGACGCCTAAATCTGTCATGCTTCCAAGGAATAGACTAGAAAAAATCCTTGAGGAAGGGGTCCTCTTTGATGGCTCTTCAATTCTTGGCTATGCCACGATAGAAGAGAGCGACATGAGGGCATTTCCAGATTATTCATCATTTGAGATTCTTCCGTGGGCTGTGGAGGGAGGTAGGGCAGCGAGATTTGTCTGCTCCATTATGAAACCAGATGGGACTCCCTTCATGGGAGATCCCCGTTACGTACTTCAGAAACAACTTGAAAGGATAGAGAAGAAGAACATGCAATTCTTCGTTGGCCCCGAGTTTGAATTCTTCCTGCTGGAACAGAAGGATGGAAAGCAGGTACCCCACGACACAGGAGGATACTTCACGTTTGGTCCACTGGACAAGGGAGAGATAGTGAAGAAGGAGATACTCAATTATCTCGATTTTCTTGGATACATGCCTGAGGCAGCGCATCACGAAGTATCCCCAGGGCAGCACGAAATCGATCTGAGGTACGCTCCCGCTCTGTTTATGGCCGATAGAATAATAACGATGAGAACAGCCATCAAGACAGTAGCTGCGAAGTTCGGTCTCTATGCAACGTTCATGCCCAAGCCATTCTATGGGATCAATGGGACCGGGATGCATATTCATCAGAGTCTCATGACACCATCCGAGGACAACAACTTCTTCTGGGATGGCAGTGACAAGAATGGTCTCTCGGAAACTGCGTATCACTACCTTGCTGGAGTACTCTCCCACGCGGTAGAACTATCGCCGATATTCGCATCCTGGGTAAACTCGTACAAGAGATTGGTACCCGGATACGAGGCTCCGGTCTACATTGCCTGGGGAACCAAGAATAGGTCTGCACTCATCAGGATCCCTGCAGGTGATAGGATAAAGAAGCGTTTCGAGTTCAGGGCAGCAGATTCAGCTGGAAATCCATACCTTCAGTTTGCGACAATTCTCGCTGCAGGACTTGACGGCATTGAGAAGAAAATGGAATGCCCGGAACCAACAGAGCTTGACATATTCCACCTATCTCAGAAGCAGAGAGATTCGATGCACATAGGGTCACTTCCGGAATCTCTGGGGGAGGCTCTACATCATCTGAGGAATAGCACATTCATGAAATCGGTGCTGGGCGAGCATATATACAACAATTTCATCTACATCAAACAGAAGGAATGGGACGAGTTCAGATCGTACGTAACTGACTGGGAAATCAATAATTTACTTCCAATTCTCTGAGGTATTTCGAGAACAGTTAATATTAATTATCCTCCATAACTTCAGAATGAGGGCTCGTGGTCTAGCGGCTATGACGTCGCCCTTACAAGGCGGAGACCGCCGGTTCGAATCCGGCCGGGCCCATATTTCTTATTTGAAGGTAATCCCAAGTTAGATGCATTCCACTAAAGAGTTATCCCCTGAAATTGTCAGGCGTTTCATCGATGAATTGCACGACAATCACTTTCCTCTCTCTCCATAATTCTTGGATCGCTCGAATTTTAACAACGGTTCAATTTGAAAAATTCCCGCATAGAATTCAGTGGTAGAATCCCGGGGCAAAGTTGGTTCAGACCATAATGACTTTAATAAGGTATGTCGTAATTCGTGCGACGTGAAATTGAGGATTGTTGCGGCAGGTGGGGTTGAACTCGTGCTCAGCATTGTCCTTTATGTCTTAAGGGGCTACCACCCGGTCTATCTTGGACTGCTTGGTCTAGGCATAATATTCATTTTTCTTGGGCTCTTCTGGAGATAAGCAACATCCTGCGTAAAGGATCAGCAATATTCAGAGGATAAGAAAGTAAACCGAAATATGCGCTTGCTTTCCAAATACGGCTTCTACTGATTTAAGGTACAAATGGATTATCAAAATTCTCTAATAAATAAGATGAGCAAACTTGTGCACGATAGAAGATATACCTCAATGTAATTATTTAGTTGAAATGAAAACTAATGAAGACAGGGAAAAATATCTAGAGTCGATAGATCATTTCATAAGGGAACATGGCTATGCACGGCCCCTCGAAATAGCCGAATTCCTGAGGGTCACACCAGCATCAGTGTCACAAATGCTAGCTAAATTGTCGGAAGACGGACTTATCAATTACCAGAAATACAGGGGAATGACAATTTCAGAAAAAGGATTGAAAATCCTAGACAACCTGAGCAAGAAGGAAAGCTCTATTTACGAATTGCTGAAGTTAATTGGCTGCAACGAGGAAACAGCCAAAGAGAGAGCATGCTTCTTTGAACACTTCATAGATGATGATCTGGCGGAAAAGTTCACTGCATTTACAGATAGAGTCAGGAAAGGGGAGATGAAGGTACCCGCATAGACAAATACTCCTATTCCTTCCTGAATCTTGATTGTATTATATTTTATAGGTTGCGATTCATTATTACCAACTTGGAAGAATCGGGCTTATTCGATTTTTCTTGCGATTCGTGAGAAACGGTGTCCCTTTGCCTTTAATTCGAGCTCATAAAACATTCCGAAGGCCAGCCTCTGTACCTGCAATCCCCTTGCAGTGAGCGATTCATCTAGCATTTTCAGCATAGATACCGCAGATTCAGGAGTGGATGGTTCCCCAAAGAGGTGAACGAAGGGATTTAAGACAATGGAAGTGACCTTCAGATTTGCAGCAACAGAAGCTATCTCGTTAGCTGCTTTTGTGACGATCTCAGTTTGATGCGGTTCATCCCCCTTTTCGAAGTTTGCAAACACTAGGATGGCATTGTCCGCTTCTACGGTTCTAGCTTCCTCAACGATGGGCGATCTTCCTTTCTCTGTAGGAACGGCCAAGAATTGTCCAACATGCCAAGCGAGAAACCTCACAACATTCTTACAGTGGGGCAGTACTTAATCATTACTAAGCGGAGCATAAGCTGGAAATACAAGGCTATTCTCAAAAGGAATACAAGAGAGGAATAGTCACTAGAATCAATCCACTGACCTCAGACAATATACTACCATAATCTGTCATCCCCTTGAACAATCCGGTCACTTCTTGGATATGAGCCCGTATAACGCTGGATATCAAGCAGAGTTCCAGCCGTCAAATTTAAAGATTCTGACTTGCTCTTCCTTGCAAGTAATAGACCGGTCATACAGGAATTGACAGACAAAAATAGTAATGCACCTTCCTATTTTTGTAGAGAGAAAGGAAGCTTCACACGGCAGATAACCTGCATTTGAAGAAGAGATGAAAAACAGTGCGAAAAGGTTATCTATGAATATTACGGTGGCACCGAACGATCTGAATGGTCTCCAAGAGAACAATAAGATATCAGGACAAGAACAGGAATCTTAATGAGATTTCCCAGCAAATAGAACAGCAACTGCAGACAGAACGCTATAAGGTTCAATCAAAACAGTTACCAACAGGTTATGTGATACAGGCACAGAAGGCTGGCATCCTGAGAGACATAATCACTGCCGACAGGGTATTCACTATAATGATTGAAGGACAACCAAATGATTTTTCCGTGACGGTCGGGATTGGGAAATTCATACAGAATCTTGCAGTAGTGGCTGCAGAGGCCATTCTCCTCTCCGAATTATTCCTAGTCGTCGATATTCCAGAAATGTTATGGACAGAACACGTTGAAAAGGGGATAATCAAAGATATTAACACTATAGTGGGATAGGATTAAGACTGCTTTAAGAGACTTTGAGAAAGTGAATCGCAGAGTCACACTGTCCAGTGTGATACATTTGACAGTTGTCAAAAGTGAAGTCTCCCCCTTGCACGCTCTTCTCCTGGCAAAATCGATGAATATATGAAGCTATGAAGGGGGGTGTTCATTCCATTGATCTTGCCCAGTCTAACCACCGCTCCGCTCAGATCTCCGATCTCGGAAGGTTTACCTACGGCGACGTCTCGTTGAGTAGAACTGGTTGTTTCAGGAGGAAGTGATTCGAACCACGTCCAGGATTGGCTCTTTTCTCCAGGGCCGATGTTCACATTCATCGAATTTGCGACTCCGATGACCTCATCCATGGAATCGTCCATCATCTCCCTTGTCTCTTTCATAGCCCGCAACACTCCTATGGGAGCCTGGGTCACTGACCCCACTCCCCCAAAGGTAGTCATAACAAGGAACTTGACCCAGATTTCCCTTTGTATGTCGTCGGAGATCTCACTGCTAAATCCTGCTCCATGGAAGCAGTCTCTGGTATCCGACATTGTTTGGGTCGCTATTGCATCATCCCTACCGAATGTGATGTAAGGTTGAAATCCGGTCTGTCTGACAGTTCCTGGAGATTTGACATAGCAGATCATTCGAGTGAGACCTCCTATTGCATTGTGCGGATACAGTTCCTTCAAAGTGGGGTACGATTCCACTCCATTCTGCAGTGGAATGATTATAGACTTTCGTGTAAGAAGGTGACCGATCATTGAGGATACTTCTCTCACCTGCCATGTCTTTACTGCAATTATGACAACATCTACTTTTGGAAAGTCCTCCACCCTGCAACTTGTCACATCAGGCTGAATAATAAACTCCGAGCTGTCAGTTATGATTCTCAATCCATCTCTCTTGATAGTTTCGAGGCTTTCCCCCCTCGAGAGAAGAAATACCTGTTCCCCGGCCTTTTTAAGCATCCCAGCATAGTAACAACCTAAAGCACCAGAACCGATGACTGCGAATTTCACCTTTTGGTATAGCTATATTATTAAAAACAGAGGTGGTAAGTTAGATTTACATTCTCCATCCAAGTCATTGTTATTATTTCAATGAGAATAGGTTTAAGAATTGATCACAATGGACTGAAGAATGATAGATAAGATAGACCCAGTGATCCTCGCGGTGAACAGATTTGATGAGTGTGTGGCATTCTACAAAGATAAACTTGGGCTCAATGAAACGCATAGAGAATCCCCTCCCGAGCAGTTTGTAACCTTCAACCTGGGAGGGAGTGAGTTCTCACTGCATGGCGGCTTTGAAGGCAAGAAGGACGGTCCGATTCGCATATATTTCCTAACTGCAGATATCGACGAAGAAATAGCCAGACTAAAGAAATCAGGGGTCAAGATTGTAAGACCGCCGGCGAGATTCTCCTGGGGCTGGCTCGCAACGGTCGAAGACCCGGACGGTAATGAAATAGGAATCTACCAGAGATAGTAGGACCAACGAATGATTTTAATCATAACTTGCATAGAGGATTTAGGTAGGACTGAATGAATCAGCTTGGGACCATCAAATCCATGAGGAATCACGTCTTCATTTTCTTGGGTCTCATTCTTGCACAGTTCTGGTTGGGCATGACCATTAATTTGGAGGTTGTTCTGCCAACACTTCACTACAGCGGTCTATCGGCACTTCTCTTCTATTCAGTTCACTTCTGGCAAGTGCTGGCACATATTATACTGGCAATCATCGTTCTCATAGTCTCCGTGAGGTTCTTGATGCTGTCTTTTGGGACTCAATCGAGGGCACTTCAGATCATAGGAATTATTGCGCTCGTTGCGATCGTGAGTGCAATCTTCAACGGAATAGAATTTCTCCTTTCCGGACAATTCTTCGGCAACTCCATAGGCATGGCCATGAGTGGAGTATCTGCGGTAGTGACGTATGCAGTAGCTCTGTATTTCTTAGGTTCAATATTCTCAGAAAGTGTTGCGCCGAGGATATAATGGTTTAGAGAATGCGTCTCTGAGTGATTGCGCAAATAAATTTATGGAAGGTCATTATAACCCACAAATGAAGTTCACCGGAAACTACGTAATACAATATCTATCGTTTGCCCTTTTACTAGGATCAGTCGCGTTCTACGTAGGATGGTCTATAGCATACGGTGATTGGTACGACATAGGTCTCTATTCCCTCTCGGTTATATTGATCCTGTTTGGAATCCTGGGAATAGCCCTTTCACACTATAGGATCAAGCAAGAAGAATCAGAAATCCATTGAAAATTGCGTAAGTTGAGCAGTAAAAAAATGTTTGAACTCACCTGACTGAGAACAAACAGTACCAAACACAATATTTTTTACCATAACATGCTCAAGGAACAATAGGTGTAGTCCATTGGAATCGGAACAGAAAAAATTCATGCTAACTGCGAAAAAGGAAGAGAACATCACTGAATGGTACACGCAGGTTATAGTCAACTCTGAGTTCGTCGACTATAGCGCAGTATCGGGAATGATGGTCTATAGGCCTGACTCTTATTTTGCTTGGGATGTCATAAAGGAGGCTACTGACAGGATGTTCAAGGAAGTCGGTGTCGATGACGTGTACTTCCCACTGTTCATCCCAGAGCGATTTCTGATGAAGGAAAGTGAACACGTCAAGGGATTTTCACCTGAGGTTGCATGGGTAACACACGCAGGAAAATCCAAACTTTCGGAACGTCTTGCGGTTCGTCCTACGTCAGAGACCATCATGTATGATAGTTTCTCGAGATGGATCCGCTCCTGGAGAGATCTTCCTATAAAGTTCAACATCTGGGCCAGCGTGGTGCGCTGGGAATTCAAGCATCCTACTCCACTGCTCAGAAGCAGAGAGTTTCTCTGGAATGAAGGACACAGCGCTTTTGCAACACATGAAGAGGCAGAGACAGAGAGAGAAGTGATTTTGAACATCTACGAGAAGATTCTTCACGATTACCTTGCCCTACCCGGTATAAGAGGTAAAAAGACGGATACGGAAAAGTTCGCCGGTGCACTGGCCTCTTACAGTATCGAGCATCTGATGCCAGATGGCTGGGTCCTTCAGGGGCCAGATCATCATAGCGATGGCCAAAATTTCGCGAAAGCTTTCGATATAAAATTCATCGACAGGGACGGCCAGAAAAAATACGTCTTTCAGAACACTTACGCAATCAGCACACGAGAGCTCGGTGCAATGGTGCTCACTCATGGTGACAATAAGGGCCTGGTAATTCCCCCCAAACTTGCCAGGATTCAAGTAGTCATTGTACCGATTTATAACGATGTCAAAAAGGAAGAAGTGATGAATTACTCCAGATCGGTCTATGAGTTACTGAAGAGTAATTTCCGTACTTATCTGGACGACAGGGATGAGTACTCTCCAGGATGGAAATACAACGAATGGGAGATAAAGGGAATTCCCGTGCGCCTTGAAATTGGACAGCGCGAAGTGGATTCAAAATCCGTGACAACCGTTCGTCGCGACACGGGGAAGAAAGAGGGAGCAAAGCTTGATCATCTGAGTGAGACGTTGGCAGAGCTTCTTGTCGATATACACACAAACCTCTATTCAAAGGCACTGAAGTTTCTAGAATCTCACACATTCGTTACTGCTGATTACGGAGAGCTCAAGAGACTAGCTGGAACAGGCATAGTTCAAGCTCCGTGGTGCGGCTCCGAAGATTGTGAAGCTAAGATCAAGGAAGAGACTGGAGTCAAGATAACTAATCTTCCGCTAGACGCCCAAGTCAACTTCGCAGGTCAGAAGTGCATATACTGTGGCAAAGAAGCCAAGCATACTGCAAACTTTGCAAGATCGTACTAGCTTTCACGATGGCTTGAAATTGACAGCATTGGATAATAATTGAAGAAACAGTATTTTAATCTGCTTCGCTCAAAAAGTCCTTGACCTCCTCTATTTCGGACTCGAAAAATTCACTTCCTGTCCCTTTAGCGACGAACTTCCCCTCGTAGATCAGGTTCGTGTAGTCTGAAACCTTCCTTGTCAAGTTCATATCATGTGTCACTAGGATCACGGTGTACTTCTGCTTCAGTGCTCTTATCAGGTCTACTATTTTCCCCTTAGCAATTGGATCGAGCGCACTCGTGGGCTCATCGAACATCAGTACCTTGGGCCTCAAGACCAGGGCCCTTGCTATGCAGAGTCTCTGTTGTTGTCCTCCGGACAGTGAAGTTCCTCCTTGTTTCAGATTCCCCCCCAGTTCCTCGAAAAGATCGGCGTCCTCAAGTGATTGGTTTATCATCCCATCCATTTCCTCCTTCTTCAACTTCTTTCCCTGGATTCTCAACCCAAAAGCAACGTTATCGTAGACAGACATAGGGAAAGGATTGGGTTTCTGAAAGACAAGACCTATCTCCCTTCTCAACTCAACGGGGTCGATGTCCGTGATATTTCTCTTCTCAAACAGGATGTCCCCAGAAACATCTATACTTGGATCCATTTCCAGCAATCTGTTCAGCGATCTTAGTAGGGTGCTCTTCCCGCTCCCAGATGGACCCACTATGGTATTCACACTGTTCTTGAAAATGTTGAGATCGACTCCATCGAGTATCACCTTGTTCTTAGTCTCAACTTTCAGTCCTTCAATCTCAATTATTTTTTCTACTTTCTCTTTTTCTTCCATATCTATTGCCTCCTTCCAACATACTTTGAAATAGCTATCAAGCCCGTCACGCTGAGCATCAAAATCATTGCCGAAACAAATGCCAGATAGTGAGAGTAGGTTGTCGGGTAATTTATGCCGTTCCAGACCACGTATGTAAGATAACCTACACCGGAATGCAGGAAACCGGTAGCATAGTTGTTGTTCCACCCTGCGGAATAGAGAAGTTGAGCTGTCTCTCCTGCCGCAATACTCACTGCCAGTAATATCCCGGAGAACATCCCGACCTTTGCCTGAGGAAGATAGATTCTGGAAGCGACCCTTATATCATCAGCTCCTAGCGCATAGGCATTTTCTATCTGCTCTCTGGGGATGTTTTTAAAGGAAATTTCGATTATCCTCATAAGATATGGTAACATCATCACCGCTAGTGCAATACCTCCAGCTATCAGTGAATATCCCATATCCAATCTCTGGACCAGAACGATGAATGCAAACAGTCCTATCACTATTGATGGAACGCTTGTCAGTACGTCTGTAAAGAGACGCGCTATCAGAGACAGGGTTCCATTGGATCTTCCGTTCACTACATATAGGGCACCCAGGATGCTGGGTGGCAAAGAAAAGAGCAGCCCCATACCGACCAGTTCCCAGGTACCTACTATTGCGTTCAGTATTCCACCTGTAGCTGTATTCCCGGGGGTAATCAACATGGTCAGCGTAATGTGCGATGCGCCGGAATCCATTATATAGATGAAGATCGAAACCAGGATAACTACCATCATTCCAAGGACTAGATAGCTCAGCCCGTTTGCGATAGTGTTCTTCAACTTTCTCGAACCGAGGTTTCTCCATTTTATTTCTCGCCTATCACCGGTATAGGAATTAGTCACTTTCGTACCCCCTCAGGGCACCCCTTCCTGCAATCTTCCTGCCTATCAAACTCACCCTATGGTAAATCGCCATAAGTA
>JAKATW010000127.1 GCA_021827945.1 Thermoplasmata archaeon | reverse complement strand
GAAAAGATTAATCTATCCCTGCTTTTTCTAAATTGTTCAGAGGGGACATAGATGAGAATATCAGATGACACGCTTAGAGAGGGACTTCAAGCGCCTGGAATTGCATTCACAAGGTCAGAAAAACTCAAACTCGCTTCTTTGGTTTCGGCCGCAGGAATCAAGCGTGCCCTGGTGTCCTATCCGTCCGCCCATGTTTCAGAGGTTGAAGTTACTAAGGAGATTGTGAGGGCCAATTATTTCAATGAAGTGTTCGGTCTTGGTCGGACTCTAAAGGAAGACGTTGATACCATATATTCTACCGGAGCAAATATAGCACTCCATCTGCCGTTTATAATAGAAAACCTGGATGAGATAGAGGAGGTCATAAGATACGCTTCGAATTCAGACCGTATTGTGGAGGTAGCGTTAGTTGACGTGGTTCAGTACTCAACCGAAGACCTGGTTAAAATCTTGAAGAAAATTGTGGAATCTGGTGCTAATGTCATCCAGATTCCAGACACTATGGGTACTGCCTCGCCCAGGTTAATGAATGAGACCATAAAGACTATCAAGAAGAATTTTCAAGTGGATATAGAGATCCATTGTCATAATGACTCTGGAGGTGCTGTAGCCAACTCTATTTCAGCCATTGAGGCTGGAGCAGACATCTTGGACACTTCTGTGCTTGGGCTTGGAGAAAGAAACGGAATTGCAGACATCGGATCTGTAAATTCATTGCTTAAGAGGGAGGGATACAATACGGAAGTCGATGAACCTAACCTTAAAGTTTTGTACAACTATGTCACTGAACTCGTTCTGTCCAAAATAGGAAGTGTGCACTTCTTGAACAACTTCCCGGTGTTCGGCAGAAATGTGAACATAAGCACTGCCGGTACCCACGCCGCATCTCCGGGAGTATTCAAGAGTTCGGACTATTCAGTTAACGTCTATACCGGAAAGGCAATGGTCAGATGGATCCTAAAGAGTGTAGGTAGGATCATAAACGAAGAAGACCTTTCAAAGCTAGTCAAAAAGGTGAAGGACCTCTCTGTCGATACGGGCAGGGTAATTACCGGGAAGGAAATTATAGAAATGATAGAGGGATAATTGTGAAAAGAGTTTTGGAGATAGGACACATTGTAGCAGGACCTATGGCTGGATTATTACTGGCTGACCTCGGATACGAAGTCATCAAAGTCGAGTCTCCAGGGAAGGGCGATATTTCTAGGAGACTCACGGGCACTAGCTCCGGAGTATTCCCCTTTTACAACCGAAACAAGAAAAGTCTAACTGTAGACCTTAACTCCAAAGAAGGCCGAGAAATCTTCCTGAAACTAGTTGAAGGCGCAGACATAGTTATCGACAATCTGGGTCCGGGAGCTATGAACAAACTATCCCTGTCTTTCTCCGAATTAACAAACAGGAATTCTGGTCTCATTTTCCTATCCCTAAAGGGGTACGGAAGGGGTCCTTACCAAAATAGGAAGTCTCTTGATTATCCAATAGAAGTCCATAGTGGCTTGGCATATATGACCGGACTGAGCGGCAGACCTATGAGGGTAGGTGGCTCCTTGGTTGACATGGCTGGGGCGATGATGGGGGTAATTTCCATTCTAAATGCCGAAATTGCTAGAAATACCACTGGAAAAGGAAAGTACATCGAAATCGGGCTCTTTGAAACTGCAGCCTTTTTGGTTGGTCAGCACATAGCAACTTTCCAACTTAACAAGAGAGAGTTGAAGCCGATCAATGAAGAAGGGTTTGCGTGGGGTATTTATGATTTTTTCAAGAGCAGGGACAGCAGAGAAATATTCATCGCTGTCACAACGGATAACCAATGGAGAGACTTCTGTCAGGCCTTTGAACTAACTGTGTGCGATGATCCCAGTCTGGACTCTAATGAGAAGCGATTCGCAAAACGTGGATTCTTGATCGGTCTCGTAGCAGAAAAGATGTCAGCTCTAGATTACTCGGAAATAATGGACAAGTTAACGAAGGCCAATGTTGCATACGCTAGTCTCAATAGACCTTGGGACCTTCTGACAGATTTACAACTTTCAAGTAAGCTGAGTACAGAGACTTACAACGAAATGAAGTTGTTGATACCTTCCACACCCCTCGAAGAGTCAGCATTAGGTAGTCCTCCCATGTTAGGTGAACACACCAACGATCTGCTGAAATCACTTGGATATACCGAGGGAGAAGTTAAGTCTCTGAGAGAAAGAGGAGTTGTTTGATTCTTCTTCTGCCCCCGGCAATTACTGAATTAGGACACTACGTAGAGTCGTTGAATCTGAGCCTCTTCCTTGGTCATCACGTTGACAATGCCTCCTTCTTTTCCAAGATTTGAAACTTTCAGCTTGTATCTTGAGTCAAAAATACGACCATATTTTACATCTAGACTATGAAGATTCATTGACTGGTGTGGGTTTCTTCATTGCCATCTTTGCACACATTCTAATGGCACCAAGGGTCACACCCGTGTTAGAATAAATGTTTAAATAGTACAGTCAAAATGCAATTTCTGACAATTGTAAAATTGTCGCAAAGAGTGATAATATGGCTGGCGAAAGCATGAGTGTAAGAGGCATAAGTGGCGCGCAGCGAAGAAAAATATTTTATGGGAGCTCAATGGGCAACCTGCTTGACTGGTACGACTTTTCTGTCTACGGGTCACTGGGAGTTGTCATTTCGAAAGAGTTCTTTCCCAAGAGTAACATTGTCGCGGCACTGTTGGCTACGTTTTTAGTGTTCGCTCTCGGCTACCTTTTTAGACCGGCGGGCGGGTTATTCTTTGGCTATTTCGGGGACAAGCTAAGCCGAAGGACAACATACATAGTTGTAATCATAGGTATGGGTATAGCAACTGGGTTAATCGGGGTGTTACCCACAACTCTTGCGGTTGGTTCAGTAGCAGTGATTATGCTAGTTATCATGAGGGCAGTCCAAGGATTCATGGTAGGGGGAGCACCTGGAGCAGGAACAAGTCTTGTCGCAGAGTCGTTTCCGAATGAAAAGAGGGGTCTATTCACCTCACTGTTTTCGGCCGTATATCCTGCAGGAATTCTACTGACAGACGCCGTAATCCTTCCTCTAGCTTATTTTGCTGGAAACAACGGTCTTCTGGAGTGGGGGTGGAGAGTGCCTTTCCTTCTTGGATTCCCAATAATGTTTATCGCACTATACTTCGTGTACAGAATTGAAGAGCCTCCACTATACAAAGCGATATCTGAACAGAGAAGTAAGTCTAAGAACCCAATAAAAGAAGCGTTTGCAAAGAAGCCGTTGCAAATGACCATAATCGGCATTCTTGGAATTACTGGTTCCTCTGCAACAATGGGCTACGTAGGTGCTGTGTACGTATTGGTGTATATGCAGAGCGTGCTGCACATTTCTTACTACTTATCCTACCTGATATTCCTTCCAGCCATTTCGAGTGTGGTAATTCTGGATGTTGTCTGGGGTTGGCTTTCGGACAAGATAGGAAGACTTCCCCTTTTTGTAATAGGACTGGGACTCGGCGCTTCTATTGAAATACCGTTTTTTTACATATGGGGTTTTGCTGCTCATCCGCTGATTCTGCCCCTGATGATACTGTTAGCCCTTGTCATCGAACTTCCTTATTCGTTGACTCAAGGACTACAGGCTCTGATACAATCGGAACTATTTCCAACGAGAGTCAGGTTCACAGGGGTCGCATTCACGTGGGATATGGGGCTAGGGATCTTCGGTGGTTTGCAGACGTACGCAGCCACATATCTGCTTAGTACACTGGGTGGTGTCACCTACACCTCAACCGGAGCTATAGCTACTGTCAAATATCCTTGGATAGGACTGCTCTACACGACTGCGGGTTGTTCAATGGGACTAGTAGTCCTCTTAGCATTCCGAAAGTGGCTTCCTAAGAAGGGAATGAGAATAGAATCGCTGGACGAACTGCCACCTGTAATGAACAGCCGAGCTGCTGCTGCAAAGGGAGATGGGAATTCGTGACAAAGCCAATGCATCTTAAGGGGTACATTGCTGGACCCCTCGTCCCCTTCACAGACACTCTGAAGATTAATGAAAAGGAGTACGAAGCGCAAATAGACGGTATGCTAAAATCTGAGGGCCTCTGTGGGATTTACGTGAATGCTCTGGTTGGAGAGGTCTACGCTCTTGAACCTGAAGAACGGCAAATGCTAATTTCAATTGCGAGACAAATCACTCCAAATCGAATACCGATAATAGCGGGAATAACCGGTACAAGAATGTCAGAAATCATACAGAGGTCGAAAGAGGCCGTAAAGGCTGGGGCAGATGTCCTCATGGTCAACCCCCCATTCGAGGCCAGGACTTACAGGAGACTCGCTACCAAGGATGACCCTCCCTATAGATTTTTCAAGGAATTCACAGAAACGGTCAACATGCCAACAATGGTGTTCAAGTATCCGAGAGAATATGGTCTTTCCTATACCAATGAAACACTTGTAAGAATTGCAGACGACTTAGATCAGGTGATAGGAGTAAAGGCCGGAAATTACACATCTTCTGATTATTACAGGATGTGGAATGCACTAAAAGGAAAGATTTCAGTCTTTGCTACAGGAGGCGACACGGTAGACCTTCTGGGAATGATGATGATAGGAGCTGACGGTGCCGAAGCAGGAATAATGTGCATAGGAGAGGATCAGTGGACTAGATTCATAACACTATGCCTTGAACGGAAATACACCGAAGCTAGAGAGATCTTTATTGAAAGACTTGCACCGATTGCCGACTACATCTATGGGCTTGCTTACCTAAATCCCATCGCCCCTTTTTCAAGTGGCGCACGCGTTGGGTCTACGACTGCAATGATCAAGGACGCACTGGTTGCTATGGGGGTGTTTTCAAACAGCAAAGTAAGACCACCTGACTTGGAAACAACTCCCGAAGAGAGAAAGGGCATAGTGGACCTAGTCAAGAGACTCGGCTTACAGGTAGAAGCAAGAACAGTTTAGGCATCTCCATATTCTTTCTTATTTTTCTTTTCTTTAAATTCTTGTATATATCATTTAAAGAGACGAAGCGGAAAACGCTTCATTTGACGTTACGGGAGCAATTAGAGGGTTTTTGAAATTGATGCACTAGAGAGTCGTATATTTCAAACAGTGTCTGTCTCTAGAGCCACTTTAGGAGGAAATGTTATTATCACCGAAGGACAGTTACTTATCCCTGAATCCTTCTAACAAGCGTAGAGTCCAGTAATGAAAAGCAGCACTACATTCTGCTTCCCACTTCTGAGGAAACGAGCCCGACTCTTCGAAGCACTTCCGAAATCTCAGCCTTCCTCTTTTCGTCTGGTCGCAAAGAGGGGAATCTCACATTCGGGTTTGAAATTTCCCCAAGTTGATAAAGCGCTTCCTTGGTTGCAGCGAAAGGGCTGATGAATGACGTCGGGTTCTGATTTTCAAAGATTACCTTAACGAGAGGTACACAAAAATTATTGAAGATTTCGCTGGCTTCTTGAGCTTTACCAGACAGGGCGTGTTTGACCATTCTCGACCATATGTCAGGACCAAGAACACTAATTCCTATGAGAGACCCATGTGCACCCCGCAAAAGCATACCTAGCAACTCCGGAGAGTCGTTTGCTGCAAGCACAGAGATGTTATTTCTTAACTCTTCCCAGACACCTGAATATCTTGTGACGTTTCCTGCACCGGCCTTCACAGCGACAACGTTCGGGATGTCAGTAAGGCTCTTGAGTACAGAATCGGGATAAGTGCATCCCTCTTTATCGGGGTAGAGAAAGATCACCATGGGTGTTCCAATCTCATCGTTAAGTCGCTTGAACAATGTGTGCACCAATTCAGGACTTTGAGCAAGTTTTCTATACGGTCTCACGTCGAAAGGAGGTAGTACCAGTAGGGCATCAGCCCCATTTTGGGTTGCATCCTTGCCTTCCTGAATAAGATCATCTATGGTTCTTCCCTCGACGCCAGCGATGAGCTTCTTGCCAGGAGGCAGAGCTTTCTTTGCAACGCTTACCACGTGAGCTCGCTCCTTGGAACTCAGAGAGAGGATCTCTCCTGCGTGGCCATTAACTGCCACTCCATATATACCGTCCGCGTTAGCGGATCTGAAAACGTGTCTCTCCAAGTCTCTATCGTGTATCGATCCTTTCTCATCAAAAGGTGTTACAGTAGCCGGAATCAAGCCATGAATTTTCATGATGCGTTATACTCCTTGAACCTATATCTATGTTATCCCATCAACTGCTACTTTTGTTAGGGAAAAAATTCATATAAATCAAGTCCCGTTTACAAACATGAAGGGTGTAAATCTGGAAATGATCCAAAGTTCTCCAAGGAATTTTGTAGCCACCAGAACCTCTACGATAGCTTCCAAAAACTGTAAACTAAAGGATTCTGTCTCATTTCCTGACAACGGATTTCTATCCGGCAGCTACCACTTTCTTCAAGAGACAACTAGAAATAGCTTAGTGGATGAAGGTCTTTACTCAATGAATATTCTGAGAAACTTCACTATAGATCAAGAGAATCTGATGAGTGAGTTACTGTACTATGGGAGTGTCATCTAAATGAAGATTGCCCGATACAGACCTCTAAATTCAGAAATAGAAAGGGTAGGTATTGTAAAGAACAACTCAATCAGGGACCTTACACTTGGGTATGCAAGTCTTCTTACAAACAAAGGGAATTCCCATGCTTATGAAGAGGCAAATATACTGGCTTCACCGTCTTTACATAGATTGATTCAAACTGGGTCCAGCGCCTGGGAAGTGATAAAGGCGGCCGATGCCTTTATTGAAAAATCTAATGGGGAAGTGAAGGGACCTGAAGGGGAAACAGTGACTTACAATCTGGCAGCCGTAAAGATACTGCCTCCACTACCAAGTCTTTCAAACAAGATAATTTCGCTGGCCAGGAACTTTGTGGAACACGCACTTGGGACTACTGGGGGCGGACCCCCTAAAAGACCGGCCGCATTTCTGAAACTACCTACGTCAGTAATAGGTCCAGAGGACCCAATCATCTATCCATCTATAACCCAACAACTTGACTATGAAGTCGAGATTGCTGCTATAGTATCCGATAAAGTGAAAGACATTAAGAGCAGTGAAGCTTTGGGACACATCTTTGGCTACTCGATCTTCAACGACATCAGTGCGAGAGATCAGCCGGACCAGGTTGACTCTAATTTCTTCTTCTTTGGGAAGAACTTTGATTGTTCGGCCCCCATGGGCCCATGGATAGTTTCTCCTGACGAAATCTCTGACCCTCACAATCTAGATATGATCACGAGAGTGAATGGAGAGACGAGACAATCTGGAAATAGTTCAAACATGGCAAGAAAATTTGACGAGGTTTTTGAGTATTATTCCAGAGACAACACCATTTATCCCGGAGATATCTTCACCTCTGGAACCCCATCAGGGACCGGTCTTGAAAAGAAAGACGGTAGCTGGTACCTGAAACCAGGAGATACCCTAGAACTTGAAATAGAGAATATCGGAATTTTGAGGAATAGCGTAGTTAAGAAGTGATCACCAAATCAATGCAGAACTTTGAATAAAGGGTTCAACCCAGCGAGATTAAGACGATAGTAACGAGTGATGGGGTAACAACTTAATCTTGGAAATGTGTGCGGTAGAATGTCCGTTTAAGGGTGTCAAGATTCAGAAATTTTAGAAAAGGTTCAAATACTCCTTTTCGAAATTGTTTATCATGAATCAACCTCACGTGACAGGACTTATAGCTGGCCCTCTGGTACCATTTGACAAAAATATGAAGATAGACGAGCAAGCATACAGGAAACAGATTTCTCGCCAGAACGGAGTAAAGGGGCTTGGTGGGATCTACGTCAACGGTTTTGTTGGAGAAATCTACTCCCTCTCCCCTGAAGAGAGACAGTTGGTAATTAAGATGGCTAGAGAGGAAGCTTCTGAGAACGTTCCAATCATCTCGGGCATTGTAGGGTTCACGCCTGACGACATCATAAAGAGCGCAAAAGATGCCCAACAAGCGGGTGCTGACATGGTCATGGTTTTCCCACCGTACGACAACAGGTTCTATAGAAGGTTAGCGGATAGACCAGACCCTCCGTTTGAACTTTTTAAAGAACTCTCGGAAAGAATAGATGCCCCCATGTGGGTGTTCAAATTCCCAAAAGAATCTGGGGTCTGTTACAGCAACGAAACGATGGTAAGAATTGCGGAC
Source organism: Thermoplasmata archaeon (assembly GCA_021827945.1). Lineage (GTDB taxonomy): Archaea > Thermoplasmatota > Thermoplasmata > Thermoplasmatales. Next base: position 5,844 of record JAKATW010000127.1, on the reverse strand, counting down.
GAAATCAGTTCCGTGGTTGGAACCAAGGCTTCTGCGATTAGCTGCTCTGAGTACTACGAGCTTTGGACCGCTCTCAAGGGCAAAATATCAGTGTTCGCAACCGGGCATGATACCCCCGATTTGCTGGGTATGATGATGCTGGGTTCTGATGGGGGAATGGCCGGGATCATGAACATAGGAGAAGAGAGATGGGCCGAATTCATCTCTGCGTGCCTTGAACATGAATGGGGAAAGGCTAGGGACCTGTTCGTCGATAAACTTGTACCCATTTCTGAATATATATATGGTTCAAAACAGAAAACAAGAATTGGCTCAACAACCTCTCAGATTAAAGAGTGTCTCCTACAGATGGGCCTTTTCCCAACCTCTTTTGTACATCCACCGGACACAGGCGTCACGGAAGAGGAAAAACGTGGAATAACCAAATTGCTTGAATCTATAGACCTTGTTCCTGAAATGAACGCACGCAGGTGATGATTGGTAGAACTACTCCGCACACTGTGCCAGATTACAAACTCTTTTCTTCAATTAGTTTTCTTTCTGCATTCCGCAGATGATAGGCGGCAGTTGGCTTCGAAATCCCAATCTTTTTGGAGATTTTTGTTAGTCCATTAAGCCTTGGCCAATCAAAATATCCAAGGTCGCAGAATTCCTTGATGAGATTGCTCTCACTCTCTGTGAGCTTTAGTTGTTTAAGGTTCCCCGTTCCCAGGTAGTCTATTATGTTCCCAAAGGAGCTTCTGTAAATGTCAACGCTCTTTATTTCATTGTTAATGCTAATATCCTCCAGTGCTTGATTTATGTTTTTCTTACTGTCTGAAATGAACGAATACACTTCCCTAGATCCCCTTACCACCGAGGGGAAAATAAGAGTGTTTCCTGCGCTCGTAATCGAATCGACTATACCATGTCCCCTCTTTATACCATAAAAGAAAATTCCTCTGTTGTCTGTCTCCAGCTTGAACTTTATAAAATCCTTCTTGAATTCTCCTCTAACATAATCCACACTCTTGGATCCAATCAGGCCGTATACGCTGTTCTTCCTGTCAATTCCCGGAAATACACTCAACAGTATAATGGGCTTATTTTCTCTCAGCGAAACATCAGAAAGACTGCAACCACCTTCGATAAAGATGTTACAGATATACGTTAAAATTTCACCAGCCAATGTACAATAGAGCACAGGTATTTAGATGTTTACTGACATCCGTTCTTGTATCCCTATTCCGGTGACAAAATACAGAACGGGTAAGAAAAGAACAATCCTTTGGCAAGTCTTATATATACCAGCGATTGATCTAATTAAATGTTTAACGGGAATAATAGTTACCACGTTAGAGGGAAGGTAGAAATACAGATCGATCATTTAATCGACATGGATTCTTTAGCACAGCAAATGTCTACAGCTGTACCCTGCCGAACGGCACCCAGCTCTCCCCATTATTCCAGGATATACTTAAGTTCGAGGTCGGGAAAGACCGAGACATCCAAAAATGAACGAGCCCCCGTGACTTCGTGTACACTCAATGCCTCTGACAAGAGAATGGTAAAGGACACAACCGTACAAAATATTATTAGAGAGTCCTATAGTTGTATTATGTAGGTTGCTCTGTATGAAATCTTGTCTGACAAGATCATATACCTGCCTATTGTTCACTCCTGTGCTAAAGGAGGGTTGGGCCTCTAAGGCATGGCGCTCTTCACCCGATGGCGTTATCCTAGACCTTGAAGATTCGATTCCCTTGGATCGCAAGAAGGAGGCTCGAATTGCATCGGCAGAAATAACGAGCGAACCAGGTCTAGACTGGTTCATCAGGATAAACTCTCATGCCTCTAGAATCTGGAAGGAAGACCTGAAGGTAGCCTTTAATGAAAACATCGTTGGTATACTGATTCCAAAGATTGAATCGTTAGATCAGATAAAGGAAATAGTTGACTTTACTTCAAAACTTGAGGTTCAGAAAGGTATAAAGAATCCGAGACCGTTCTTTATCCCGATTTTGGAGTCTGCCAAAGGAATCATAAACATTGAAAAAATTGCGGGTGCCAGCGAGAGAATTCTTACACTCGCCTTTGGGGCGGCGGATTTTGCAAGCGACATGGGCTTTCTTTCCACTCCAGACAGCAATGCGATAAACTCTGTTAAGTTTCGAATAGCCATGGTCGCAAGAGCAACAGGCTTGATGCCTCCTCACGACTCTCCGTATTTTTCGGTGAACGATGAAGAGGGCCTAAGGGAAGAGGCGACTGTAGCCAAATCTCTTGCTTTTGGTGGAAAGCATGCCGTTCATCCTTCGCAAGTTAAGACTATAAAGGACGTTTTCAGAGTCGATTCGGAAGATCTAAGAGAGGCTAGAAAAATAATCGAAGAATTTGATAGGGCCAATAAGAAAGGAATCGCATCAATTAAGGTGGATGGTAAAATGGTCGACTATCCAATTTATTACAGGGCAAAGAAACTGGCAGAGAGGGTGGAAAAGAGTGACTGACAAACAGCCTTTGTTCGAGGGGGTCAGAGTGCTGGACGTTTCGACTCTGCTCGCTGGACCAATAGCTGCAACGTTATTGGCAGACTATGGTGCTGAAGTGATCAAGGTGGAACATCCAAGAGGAGATGATCTCAGATCGTGGGGAGAGAAGAAGGACGGCCTGTCTATGTGGTGGAAAGTCTATTCCAGAAATAAGAAGCTAATTTCTGTTGACCTCAATCACGAAGAAGGCAGAAAAGTAATACTGAAACTGGTAGCTGACACCGATGTATTGATAGAGAATTTCAGACCAGGAAGAATGGACCATTGGGGCTTGAGCTATGAGACGCTGTCTTCGGTGAATCCGCGTCTAATAGAGGTCAGTGTCACAGGGTTTGGCCAAACTGGCCCGTACAAGGACCGGCCCGGCTTTGGAACTATTGCAGAGGCTATGTCGGGATTTGCCAACATTAATGGCAACTCCGACGGTTCTCCTACACTTCCTCCAATGCCTCTCGCGGATGGGGTGGCTGGAATCACAGCCTCATTTGCCATTGCCGGATCTCTATTTCGAAGAGAGAGAAGCGGGGAAGGAGAAAGAATAGATCTTGCACTATACGAGCCCTTAATGTGGATAATAGGACCCCAGGTCTCAGAAAATCAGCAGTTGGGAATAGTTCATGGCCGAAGAGGAAATCAGTCTACCATAACCTCCCCTAGGAACATATACGAAACCAGAGATGGAAGGTGGATAGCACTTTCGGCCAGTGCACAGACAATAGCAGAAAGATTGTTCAGATGCATCGGAAGACCCGATCTTATCAAAGATCCTAAGTTCGAGACCAACACTGATAGGCTTAAGAACAGAGACGAACTTGATGAAATTATCACTTCTTGGACTAAAGAGAGGGATCAGAAGGAGATTGTGAAAATATTTGAAGCAAATCAGGTCGCTGTTGCTCCGGTATATGATACGTCCCAACTATCGAACGACGAACACTTCAGAGAGAGAGGAAGCATTCTGAGCATAAATGACCCAAATTTCGGCCCAATGCTCATGCAAGGTCTCATCACAAAATTAGCAAAACACGAGGGAAAAGTTAAGTACCCTGGAAAGGAACACATAGGAGAAGACACGATAGAGGTGCTTCTGGACGCAGGATACACTAAAGAGGAGATAACAAAACTGGCTGGAACTGGTGCAATAAAGTACTATGGGGAACCTAAATAGTTCTTTTTTCTGATTTAGGTAAAGAAACATGGAACGATTCCAAGTCGTACCTGAGGTAATGAATCAGGGGGAGAAATAAGTCTCGCTCTTGAGGTCAAAGTTTTGAAATATAGTCAGCTGCAATCATTCCACTAACCAGTGCCCAACCGACATGGGTACCTGGAAGCAGTTGCACGGCCCCTGCTGATCCATCTCCAATTGCATAAAGCCCGGGTACAGTTTTTCCTTGACCATCCAGTACTCTACAATTTGTATCGGTCTTTAGTCCTCCCACCGTCGTTGTCAAAACAGGTTTTACTGGCCCGAGTGCGTAAAAAGGGGGTGTGAAGAGCACACTTAAGGTTTTCCTACCAAATTCCAGATCTTTTCCAGATCTTGCCATTACATTGTATTTCTCAATGTTCGTCTCGAAGACTCTAGGTTCGGCTCTTATCATAGACGCCAGTTCCCTCAGATCGTTAGCCAAATACAAGATCTCATTCTCAAATTGTCTGTAATCACTCAAGTACCCGTACCCTTTACCTGGGAAAGTTGAGATATAGTTCGGCCATTTATCCAGTTCTGTGGCTATTCTTTGGTCAAGCAACACAAAGGTCTCTTTGTCAGGCAAATGGTTTGCGAGCAAAGCAACATAACGTAAATCTAGCGTTTCATCAGAGAATCGATTTCCGCTACGGTCCACGAGAATTCCACCCAGACGGAACAAAGAAGGTGATGGAGATGTGTACAACGCAAACTTCTTGAGGTACTCAAAGTCAGTATTGGGGAGAGAGCTTCCGGTCCGTTTGTTCCTTGAAGAGATATAGCCACTTTCATCAGACTGGCCAGTAAACCGAAGCTGGATTGGGAAAATATCTGTGTTTGAGGTGGCTGCAAAATGTTCCAGAGCCATTACTATGCCGTCTCCATTCAAGTCTGGGACTAACGAGTCTCCAGAATCGCCGGAAGGAATTAATTCCTTAATCAGTATTGCGTTCGAACTGAAGGCGCCGGTCGAAAGAATAACCCCCTTTTTGCATTTTTTCCTTCTCGATATCCTTTCATTATTCCTTCCTATGACACCGTCTATACCAGCTGTTTCCGAAACGATCAGCGAATCTACATGAAAATTGTAGATCAATTGGCCTCCCATCTCCAGGAATCTATCTCGCATTTTTAGTATGGCGTCCCTTATACTCGGCAGAAAGATAAGTCTCCTAGGAATCTGACCTTTAGCTTCGGGGATGGGACCTCCGAATTCTATGCCCAGTTCCATTAGCCACTCTATGCACTTTCCAGATTTTCCAGCGTATTCTCTAAGGAAATGCGCAGTGTTCAAGTCTGTAAAACCATTCTTCTCTGAGAACGTTTTCAGATCTCTGTAGAAAGCTTCTACGGAATCCGAAATATTTGATTTTCTCTGAAGTGAGGTCGGAGCAGCAGTGACAAGACCTACGGCATAATTACCGAGGCCGCCCACAATAGATCTCTTCTCCAGTAGGCAAACAGATTGGTTTAATTGGAGGAGGTGCAGAGCAGACGAAAGTCCAGCGATTCCAGCTCCAACTACTATAACGTCCACCTCCCTCTCTTCCAACCTTTTGGACTTTCCTTCTTCTCTATAACCCGAAGGTTCAGAACGGTTCATCGAGTGTTTCCCTCCTTAGAATACAGTGAAAGATACAAAGTAGCAACGTATGAAGATGTTTGATGGAAAATCCTTGGAGTTATAATGTTTCTGACAAGACTAGAAATCAGCATCAGTAAACAGTCTTGGTCTCGATATAAGTTTTTGTTCTAACATTCCTATTGAACGATTGTAAATCAAGCACAGATTATTCTACCCACCATTAGGTCAATTGGATCAATTTCTCATAAACTTTATGCCTGATTTGCCTTTTTCTAAGAAATAAGCTGAAATGACATTTAGTCTAAGGAAAAGCAGTATAGTGCTCATCCTCTTAATTTGTTAGACAAAAATCTAGAAATCCTAGACAGTATGGTAACGCGGTAAGGTTGCCAATTAATACATCTCGTAACACAGTCCTATCAACTCTCACCAGTGATCTTCTGTCACCTAATCTTCCTGAGTACTGCTTTGAACAGAAAGTGTCATGGACGTCTTATTTTTCAAAAAGAAACCATCATCTAATGCAAACTTAGATC
>JAKATW010000033.1 GCA_021827945.1 Thermoplasmata archaeon | reverse complement strand
AGACTTAGAGGCAAACTCTGGCGCGGAGAGCTCAAAGAGAAGGATATTTTTGAGGAAAATCTGGTTCCTGGAATGGTCCTGGACAACGGGTGTGGAAACGGAAAAGGCACACCCAAGATCCCGAATGTGATAGGTATGGACTTCTCAATCTTTGCCCTGTCGTTATATGGATCGAACACCAAGGTATTGGGGGATATGGTCCATCTCCCGTTTAAGGATAGCACTTTCTCAAATATCCTCTTCATTCACTCTCTAGATCACCTCAATCGCGATGAGAGAGACTCAGCGCTCCAAGAAGCTGGAAGAGTGCTGAAAGAAGATGGAATAGTCATAGCGAGAGTGTTTTCAAGAATGGATTTTAGGTATCGAAAGGGGCACGAGATTGAGGAAGGGACGTTCTTACGGGGCAATCGGATACAGACTCACTACTTCGAAAAGGAAGAGTTCTCTGGCAGTTCAGTATTTAAAGTCTCGAAGACCTATGATATAAATTATACTGTAAATATACAAAATAAGAAATATAATAGAAGGGAATTTATTATAATTTTAACCAAATCTAAATCAGGAAATATCCGATAATATAGCTTTGAACTAGTTTATAAAAACCTGCATTCCAAATCATATATATATGCGTACAACGTATAGGTTAAAGAGGTTATGGAAGACTATACGGCAAAGGACATAGTGGTTCTTGAAGGACTCAAGGCAGTGAGAAAGAGACCGGCAATGTACATTGGTAGCACTGACGTTAGGGGCCTGCATCAATTACTATACGAAATTATGGACAACAGCGTGGATGAAGCAATGGGAGGGTACTGTAAGAATATATTCGTCACCATCAAAGGGAAAAATGTAACAATAGAAGACGATGGAAGGGGAATACCTGTTGATATTCACCCCAAATACAACAAGCCTGCACTGGAGATTGTCCTGACTGAACTCCATTCTGGAGGCAAGTTTGAACAGAAGGTTTACAAAGTTTCGGGAGGACTTCATGGAGTCGGAATGCATGTCGTTAATGCTCTTTCTTCAAGCTTCGAGGTCTTTGTCAAGAGAGACGGATTTGTATATCATCAGGGATACTCGAAGGGCGAGAAACTCACCAATGTAGAAAAAGTTGGTAAGATCAGTGATGGCACTGTCAGTTGGATACGTGCGATCAACACAAATTTCCACTTCAATTCTCAAACTGGGACTCTCATAACTTTTGAACCGGATGAAACGATAATGGAAACTTCAGACTATTCCCTTGAAACGGTGAGAGGAAGGATAGAAGAGCTGTCCTATCTGAACAAGGGACTGACTATCACTCTGGACTGGAATGGGAAAATTGAAACCTTCCAACACCAGGGTGGCATAGAAGAAATGGTCAGGAATATGAACAAGGGCAAAAAAACCCTTCACGATGATGTGATCTACGGTCAGATCAAATTCAACGGAGAGATGAAAGACATCTCTATCGGGAATAGCAGGAAGAATGGTGATAACACGGATGAGGAACCGGATCATCCGAGCACCTATATCGAATTTGCCATACAATACAATGAATCCGTAAGTGAAAACCTCCTGGCATTCGCGAACGACATCAACACGAGAGATGGAGGTACCCACGTATCCGGCTTCAAGGGAGCTCTGACTAAGGTCCTGAACGACGAGGCAAAGTCGCAGGAGATTATCGAGGAAGAGAACTTTTTCACTGGGGAGGATGTAAGAGAGGGACTGACCGCAGTGATCAGCGTCAAGATACCTGAGCCTCAATTCGAAGGACAGACCAAGGAAAAACTCGGGAATAGCAGTGTGAAGGGCATGGTCTTCAGCGGTGTCGCAGAGCATCTCAAGAGATATTTCGAGGATCACCCGAGAGTGTCCGAAATAATCTGTAAGAAGGCGTATCAAGCGGCAGAGGCTAGGGAAGCCGCTAGAAATGCGAGAGAGATGGTCAGATCAAAATCATCCCTCAACGCAGCTCTTCCTGGAAAACTTGCAGACTGCACTCTGGAAGACCCAGAGAAGACAGAGATCTATATCGTCGAGGGTGATTCCGCTGCTGGACCAGCGAAGCAGGGGAGAGACAGATCGTACCAGGCTATACTACCACTCAGAGGTAAGATTCTCAACGTAGAGAAGGCTGGCTGGGACAAGATTCTGAAAAACAACGAGGTGAAGAACCTATTCTCGGCAATAAACATGGGACCAAACGATCCTTACGATCCAAAGAAACTGAGATACGGTAAGATTATTTTCATGACTGATGCTGATGTCGATGGGAGTCACATTCGAACTCTGTTACTCACTCTCTTTTATAGACACCTTCAACAGTTAATAGTTAATGGACACGTTTTCATTGCCGTTGTCCCACTCTTCAGAGTACAGAAAGGGACGGTAGTTAAGTACGTCTATACGGAGAAGGAAAAGGATGCTCTCATCAAACAACTATCAAATCCCATTGTGCAGAGATTCAAAGGACTTGGCGAAATGAACCCTGATCAACTCTGGGAAACTGCAATGAACCCAGAGACGAGGAAACTTATGAGGGTTCAGATACAGGATGCTCAACAGACTGATTCATTGTTCACTCTGTTGATGGGCGAACAGGTGGAACCGAGAAGGGAATACATAATGAGTCATGCAACTGAAGCCCAGAACATCGATGTGTGATTTTAATGATCGAGAACACAGCAATAGAAAGGGAGATGAAATATTCCTACCTAGATTACGCGATGAGCGTTATACTT
>JAKATW010000009.1 GCA_021827945.1 Thermoplasmata archaeon | reverse complement strand
TTCCGATCTGCAAATCTTCTACATCGGGGACAGACCTGGCGATGTGAAAAGCGCAGACGAGGCTGGGATAAGAGCTGTCTGGGTTAGTTTCGGCCTAGGCAAAATCAGCGATTTCGACTTTAAGAGCGATTTCAGAATCGCAGACAGTTACGATGATTTGTTAGAAATGTTCAGCTGACAAACTTGAATCCATGATTTTCTGTAAGCTCTTTAAGTCCGTGCAGAACTTCTTTCGTCCCCTGTTCCTTCAGGCTCACTTCCACGCTCCTTTCAGGGACAGATAACAGGACATATCCGACGGTCACATCGTCCTTTGTCACCGCTTCCTTCCTCGCAAATTTGGAAATGAGATCTTCCACAGTCCACCTGTCTGATGGGTCTACATTTATGAATTCCCCCAGAGAAGGAATGATGTTTTCTTCTAGCACACATATGGTTGACCTATCTGTGACTGTGAAACTTACCATGAACAAATAGCATCTCATCTTTATTGCTTCCTCAGTTTGTGAACTACGTTGAGGTCATACTTGCTGTCCACCACCTCAAACTTGCTGGACTCCAAAATAGTGTTGAACGTTTCATCCTGGAGTACCCACTTATCTTTGGGAACTATCAACATAAGGGTCTGCCCGGGTTTAAGTTCCCGAGAGGCAAGTCTTATCGCCCCCTTGATGTAGATATACGGTTCTCCACAATTCAGTGTTCGAAGATCCTCCACCCTGTCCGCTTCACCGTATGCCTCCATATTTTCAGATATCCAATCAGAAACTTATAACTTATGTCTCAAGTTTTTTCAATATTTCTCGTGCTTTTGTCCCGAAGTTCTTTCTTGCTTCTGCTTCCAGATCTTTGAGCGGAAAAGGACTCTCGGTATCCTTGTGATAGACCATCTCAATGAAACCAGCCATCGGGCCCTGTGGGAAATCCAGCGAATTTGTCAGTTTCTTCAGTTCAGAAAGTACGGTCTGCAACTTTCTTGCTGCAGCGAAGTTGGAGTTTGCAAACTCGTTGTATACCCTTACTGACAAATCACAGAAGTTTGACGTACCGTTAATTCCTCCAGCTGCACCCATTGCGAGTGACGGCAGCAGCAGGTCATCCTGTCCCTGGAATACTCTTACCTCCTTCCCTACAACATCGATGAGGGTCGAGAAATTCGAGAAGTTTCCGCTGCTGTCCTTTATTCCTGCAACATGACTGAATTGCTTCTTGAGTTTCAGTACAGTCTGAGGTTCTATGTTGTTGTTGGTGTTCTGGGGTATGTTGTAGATAAGCACTGGTATGTCTATCTGGGACAACAGTCTCTCGTAGTATCTGTAGATCGATTCCTGTGACATCCTCAGATAATACGGGGTCACAATGGAGACAGCATCTACTCCAAGTTCCTTTGCATAGAGACCCATAGTAAGCGTCTCATCCACTGAGTTTCTACCTATGCCTCCAAGGAAGAACATGTTAGGTTTCTTCTTGTCCATGAAGTATTCCAAAACTTTCACATGCTGTTCAACAGAAATGATCGGAAAAGCTCCTGAAGATCCCATTGGAAATACTCCCGAGACTGAAATTTTTCCCAGGAAATCCATCAAAGCGTCTATAGCGTCATAGTCGATAGTGTCACCCTTCCAGGGGGTAACAGCTGGTGTTATGATTCCCTTTAACTCTGGCATATGCCATGATTAATTCTTTTACTTTTACCTTTACGTAGCAATTCAGCCAAAGTCATTCATTCTTTTGTTGAAATTCAGAAATTTTCCTTCATGAACTTTAGACCCTCCTCGTTATCCTTCCTCATGAATCTTGAGAGCGTCTCAATCTCCTCGTAATCGAACACTATCCAAGTGTTATTCCCTACCTCATATACATAAGCATCTGGCTTGAATACTGATTGAGGCTTGTAAACTACCGTTGCGGTCACAATTTTCACGGGGGTTTTTCTCTTCAGCTCCTCTGTTGCAGCTTTCAATGTTTTCCCCGTATCTGCTATATCATCCACCAGGAGTATGAATCCCTCGTTCTTGGAGAAGGAAAACTCGAAATCAGTTATCCTGACATGAGTCATCGGAATGCCATCATCTGTGTAATAGCTAGCTCTAAGTGGATATACCTTCCTGACCTGGAGGAAGTCACTGAGCAATCTTCCAATGACCATGCCACCTCTCTCTATGTAGACTATACTTTCTGGCCTTCCGAATTTCTTCAGGATGTCTGCTGCAAGTTCCCTGGCATATTTTTTCAGGTCGACAAACTTGAGTGCTTCGAAATTCTTTTTTTCGCTTTCGAAACGGAAAAGCTCCAACCACTCTCTCGCATTGAGAAGTATATCCTGCAGTATGCCTGAATCTTTCAACTTCCTAGATATCCTAACGAGCTGAGGGGGTGCAAGGGATGATTCTTCCATCAGTTTGTCGTTCTGGAACAGTTCTTCTGGAGTACCGTCGAATATAATCCTTCCCTCTTTCAGCACTATAGCCCTTCTGGTATACTCTGCGACCAGCCTCATGTCGTGTGTGATTATTATGACGGTAACGCCGCTGTTGTTGATATCGGCAAGCATGTCCATGATATCAGTTGATCCCTTGTAGTCCTGACCAGTTGCTGGTTCATCAACTATGAGCATCTTTGGTTTTGTCACTATAACGCTTGCCAGGGCAAGCCTCCTTTTCTCCCCCCTGCTAAGAGAATTTATGTCCTCATTCCCTTTATCTTTGAGGTTCACTCTCCTCATTGCATCTTCTGCAAGGGAATCAAAACTCTTCCTGTCAAACGCAGTCTTGGTTAATGCAGAATAAATTTCGTCCTTGACTGTTCCCTGGAGTACCTGCTGGTCCGGATTCTGGAAGACATATCCGATATGCATTCTGATGGAATCCTTCCGTCCCTTCTTCGAAATGTCCTCTCCCTCAAAGGTGATCTTTCCTTCCCATCCCGACAGGTTTCCAGACATTATCTTTGAAATCGTGCTCTTTCCTGAACCGTTTGGTCCCACCAGACAAAGGAACTCCCCTTCGTGTACATCTAAACTCAAATTGTCCAGCGCCTTTGTCCCGTCTTCGTAATAATACTTGACATCTCTTACCTGCAGCTGAACTTTTCCCTTCTCCTTTTCTTTCCTGCTGACCTTGAAACCTCTCACTCTTTCCGGAGCGAACTTCTCGCCAATCTCTCCAGTTGGTCCAATGAGTTCCATAAGCTCGGGAACTTCAATGAAACGTTTTATGTCATTTCGAGAATAGATGTTAACGGGTTTGTCTATTGCAACTATCTCACCCTTGTCCATCACGGCCACCCTGTCTGCCAGATTTGTCAACGCTTCATGATCCTGTTCAACTAGAATGATAGTGATTCCGCTTTCCTTCTTCATAGCTAAGATTGCATCTATAACCTCGCTCTTTCCAGCTGGATCTAGGTCTGAAGTTGGTTCATCGAGGATCAGTATGTCAGGTTTCATGGCTAGGAAGCTGGCAATCACCAACCTCTGCTGTTCTCCTGCAGATAACTCGTGGGGTGTCAACTTGGATGCAACCTTAAAGATGCTCCTCATCTTGACTACCTCAAGCGCTTCCTTAATCCTCTTCTCCTTCTCACTCCGAGATAGGTCAAGTTTGTCGAGGTTGAATGAGAGTTCCTCCAGTACGGAACCGTGGGTAAAGTAACTCTCAGAGTCCTGCTTGACAAATCCAACTCTACCTTCTTTGATCTCTTTGACCTGCAACAGATTCTTTTTTCTGGATTTTAAAAACTGGACAACGTCTTCATCTAGGATCTTAACGCTACCACTTAGGTGTTGCTCAACCTGATCTTCCGGTATCTTCAGCTGCTGAGGGATCAGTCCGGCTATAACATAACAGAGGGTAGACTTCCCTGAACCCGTAGAACCCATTATACCGAAGACTTCTCCCCGCTGTATCTTCAAATTAACATTTTTGAGTGTGCATTCTTTTCTAATTCCCGTGAGTGTAGGAAATCGCCAGAAGAAATTTGAGATTTCGACCGCATTTTTCATTAATAGTATGAATGCGACGACCTAAATAAGATTGTGTCAACCTTCCGCTCCATTCAAGCACATTTAGGGAGTAGTCGGCTATAAATATTTGAGACTAAATAATAGTGAAATCCCATTGGTCATTTAGGTAGTAAAAGATGACCAAATATTCTGTGAATCTGGTATAAGAAAACGTATTTATAACCATAATAATACATCTTTTGATGGTTCAACCAAATGGCTCAAGTAATTCTAGTCCCGCTAACGAACCGTTGACTTCTGGACCTAAAAATTCTGGTGAAAGGAACGGGACCAAGTACCCCTGGGCAGTTTTTGTTGCTCTGGCAATGGGAATGCTTGTATATGGCGTTGCAGAAAGCTATGGACCTGTTTTTGCCATCGGAGGAATAATTCCAGCCAAGTACGCTTTCCTAGGTTTAAGTCTTCCATACATTGCAGGAGGAGTAGGAGCATTACTGTCTGGAGGACTTGCAGATCGTATAGGCAGAAAGGGTTCATTTATGATAACATCGGGCATGATAGTGGTGGGAATCGCTATCTACGCCTTGGGTCAACTCACTCCGAATACATCTTCAATATATCTGGTAACTCTGATCATTTCATTCATACTGATCGGAATGGCAGCAATAGGTCTTGAGACCCCCGTTCTTTCAATGATGGCAGAGGCAGTACCTGCACAATCAAGGGGAAAATCACTCGTAATCGTCCAGAACTTTGGAAACATCGGCGTAGGTATAACATTCATCCCGCTGTTACTTGGATTCTCTCGATTTTCGAATGAGGCTGCGCTTATACTCCTGTTCTTCGCACCACTGGTCGCTCTAGCAATCGCATGGAGACTGATGTCGGAATCCGCTCCTTGGAGTGCAATCAAAAGGAGCGGAAATATGGACGTTGAGGATGCGTGGCAGGAACAGGACGGAAAGGCTGAGAAGGTCAGAGTGTCTGTTGGATTGCCAATGAGGTTCCTCATTCTGATCCTGATAGGAGTGGCCCAGGATGTTGCATTCGTTTATTTCTCGTACGGCGTAGGGTACGACTACTTCAGTCTTGGAACCGCAGAAATAATTCCCGTAGTAGGCGGACTTACAATGGCTGTGGTCGGTGTAGTGGCGGGATTTCTCTTTGTAGATAAAGTCAGCAGGAAATCATTCACAATTTTCTCCTATGGAATTCTGGTAGTACTATGGGCCCTCTTATGGGGTTACGTAGCAATATCACATGCAACCACAGGACTATTGTTGCTTGCAGTAATGACCTTGCTCTTCATACCTGGAGAGATAACGTGGGCATCTAGAGGAATGCTGGAGCCAGAACTATTCCCAACGCTAAAGAGGGGGACCTACGTTTCTTTGGTAAGATTCACTGTATGGGTAACTGCTGGTGTGATAACAGGTTCCCTGACCCTTCTGGCAGAGAGAGGCTTTTCATTCAACGGATCTGCCACAGTGGTAATGGTCGTGTTTGTCGTGTCTCTTGCGATGACAATTCTCTGGCAGAGAAGAGGATTCGAGACAAAATCCATGAGTCTCTCCGGATTGGACGCGAAGGCAAAGAAAGCATCTGAGGAAATGAGCAAATAGACCTTTATTTTCTTTCTTTTTTTTTAATTTTCTATACTTTGAGAGTACTCAGAGCAGCATGTTGCCAACCTTTTTATTTGCACAGTAATCAGAGGCTTTACAGAGGATGAAGCTTCCAATATCCAGAGACGTAGTTCAAAACAAGATTGTAATGACGATATCTATAGCGGAGCTTCTGAGACTCATGGGAAGGTCTGGAGTCTGGGTTTTTATTCCGATCTACCTGATGGAAGTCCGGAGCATACCATACATCGATATCGGAATTCTGTTCGTCCTCTCAGGAGTGGCCGCCATTCCTGTTAGCATTTTCGGCGGTAACCTAATAGACAGGGTGGGTAGAAGGAAGATAGCGTTGCTTCTCCCTCCGATGCTATCAGTTATCTTCTTTGTGATGTTCCTTGGAATGTACTTCGATCTATCCAATGTCTATGTCTACACAACATTCGTCCTGTTTGCCGCTGTTGCAACACTCCAGTCAGTCGCAGACATGGTGATAGTTACAGACTCTACTAGAGACGCTGAGAGGATAGACGCCTTCAGTCTTACCAGGATAGGGGCGAATGTAGGTTTTTCTCTAGGACCAGCCATTTCTGGATTTGTGGTCTCTTACAATTATGCAATACTACCCCTTATTCCTCTCATCTCTGAAAGTCTTGGATTCTATCTCTTCTATAAGTACATAAACTATAACGAAGCACCACCTCAGGTTGAAAAAAGTCTCATCTCGTTTCCTAGGGGCGACAACAGGTTCCTGATAATCTCTACCCTTCTCTCTCTGGCCTTCTTTACTACAGGTCCGTGGGCTTATATTCTCAACCAGTTCCTCTCTGGCATAGATCTGATCCCAAACTATGTAATTGGTCTCCTCTTTGCTACCAACGGTGCCGTGGTAGTCACAACTCAACTCCACATCAACAGGTTATTCTACAAGATGGACGATATGACAAGAGTATCTGCAGGTCTGCTGATCTATGCAGCAACATTTGCTGTATTTGGGCTGACAAAGAGCATAGCTCTCCTGTTTATCGACGTAGTATTTCTCACGATAGGAGAGAATGTCATATCCCCTCCTATGACTTCTGTCATCGGTAGAATTGCTCCTGATGGTAGAAGAGGAGAGTACTACGGGGGATTCTCGTTACTCAGTAATTTCGTGAGCCCGTTCTCCCCCATAGCATACGAGGCAATGCTTGCATATTTCTACAAGAGTCCACTCCTTCTTTGGGGGGCCATAGGAATGATATGCGTGGCTCTGGCTGTGGTCATTCCGCTGACGAGAAAATCGTGGAACTATCAGGAGACTACCCTTTCACGAACGGACCAAGTACCAGGCGGCAAGGCTGGGTAGACTGCCTCCTTCTCCACTCCCAGGAATTCAGAAATTTCTCTGACCACTTCTTCTCTACCCTCACCTGGCACAATTACGACCTTCCTTCCGGATATTGAAGGGATTGGGGCGGCCACTACGTAATCTCTGTTTTCGTACTTCTGGAACCCGACTGCAAGCTCAAGGTTTAGGTGAGTGATGTAATTCTTTTTCCCTCTTATGACCCAAGCTCCCCTTGCTAGGTACTCGCCAGATTCCGGAGTCTTGCTGACCTGACTCTTGGTGACGTAGAAAACAGAACCATTCCCGAACTTGGAGTTCCATGCCTTTGACATGCACCATGCAAACACTGCTACCTCTTCGAGCCCATTCTCTGTTGTTTCTCGTGTCACTTTCAACACGACAGATGGAGCGCCGTGTATGTCTGCGTGAAAATAGATGTCCTTTTCACCAAGATATTTCTTGACGACAGAATCGTTGGTTTCTGCGTCCTTTCCCGCAATTGCCAAGTTTCCATCGCTGTTAATGAACCACCTGTAGTTGGTGAAGACCCTCTTCACTTTCTTTAACTCGACCTTCTTCACATCAGGTTCTGGTTCCAGTCTGACCCTGGACAACCTTTCCCTTATTCTCTTGCTCATTGCAAAATAATCGTCTGCATTCTCACCGGCCGTCTCATTCATTTTTAGCTCGATGTTCATTCCCTCTTCTGTAAACGAAATTGTTTCCTTATCGTAGTCGACCTGGAATTTTTCTGGATCCACCTTCTTACCATTCTTGAGGAGACTGTCCATTTCTCCCAGATGATGCATTATGAACTCGCCTGTTTTTCTCAGCTTATCCATCTCCAGTGTCATCTTTTCAATGTTTCTCTTCATAGCATCTGTCTTGCTATTTCCTACAGATCTGCTGTTCTCATATATCTGGAACAGTCCATCCTCTATACCCCTGGCTTCAGGTTCTTCGGATCTGCAAAGACTCTTCCAAACGTAGAACTCATCTTCGTAGACGTAGAGCTTCCCTTCTTGTGCGCTACTATAAATATCAGCTATCTTTTCTAGGATCTTCTCTTTATTTTTGAGCAAGTCCGAATTTTCCCTGAAGGAATGGGCAAACGCACAGTCTATTTCTTCTGCGTACTTTGACAGACCGAGCTTAACAGCCAGCGTCCTGATAGGATCGCCGGATGAAGTCTGTATCGAATGTTCATAATCAAACTCGGACGATCTCAGATCGATGTACTGTGGGAGTTCGTATCTATCCCCGACCCTCATGACTTTCCCTCCTCTCTTTCCCGGTTTCTTGGCGTAAGCGATCAAACCATTATGCAGAACGAAAAGGTTCCCTCCGGCCATGAGTTCAATGACAAGGGACTCTGGGCCCTCAATCATTAGCAGCCGGTCTGTGCCAATCTGTCGAACCCTCGTGATGGGTGAATTCTCAATTGGAAGAACATTCTTCTTCCCTCCTATCTCATTTTCCTGGGACAGAAAGAGGATCTTACCATCAATGAAGTGTAGATATGTGGAATCCAAACCGGATTTTCTGAGCTTGAAGGAGAATCCTTCATCGCTCTGGTAATTCTTCTCAATGAACCCTCCTTCATACATTGTAAGGTGTCCTGCGAGGGACATTATTTCTGCAAAGGAAATGGTGCCGTTCATTCAGACCCTTATCTCCGTTGAATCATTGTATGGAGTGAGGGCGCGTATCTTTTCCATCTTCAATCCACTTTCACGCAATGCACCGTGGACCGCTTGTATAGCCAATTGAGGAGTGTTGTTCACTTTCGAGAGATGAGCCAGGAGAATGGGAGTGTCTTCATTTACAGCCCTCCTCAGTATCTTTGCAGTCTGCTGATTCGAGAGGTGTCCTCTCGCTCCACTGATTCTTTTCTTCAACATATCTGGATATGGCCCCTTTTCCAACAACAGCGGGTCGTGATTGGCTTCTATCAGGATAGCGTTGCACTCGCCTACTCGCTTCTCCAATAGAGGATTTGATTCCCCCAGATCCGTAATGATAGAAACCTTTTTGTTTCCATTGTGAATAAAATAGGCTACCGGGTGCCTGGCGTCGTGGGAAACTCTTAATGCCTCAATAGTCAGATCATCAATCTGTACGTCCTCTCCCTCTTTTATGAAATTGTCGAGTTCAACACCCATCTCTTGATATCCACCATATCCTCCTCTCTGTCCAACGTAAATGTCTGATGTTTCATAAGTGCCGTAGACAGGTACCCGAAAGGCCCTCCTGAATGTGTGCACACCGGACGCGTGATCAGAGTGACCATGAGTTATGAACACAGCCGCAATTCTCTTTGGATCAATCCCCTTGTTTTGGAGAGAGATATTGGTTTTCCGAACCGAAATACCCATGTCCACAAGTATGCAGGTGTTTTCACTACATACAAGGGTGGAATTACCAGAGCTACCGCTTGCCAAAGAAGTTATCAACATGTCTTTTACTGAAATCGAAATACAATCTCGTTTAAATCGATTAGCTCGGCAACACAGACCTTGGATGAGCTTCGATGAATGATCTTTGATTAATCTATCCGCCACTTCCTCTGAGTGTTTCAATCAAAAAGTCGGAGATCTTCTCAAACAAACGTGGCTCCTTCCTGTCTTTCTTGGTCGACTTGGTTTGTTCAACCTCTGCTTTTTTGGATATTTCGTTCATTCTTGAACCCGTCATTGATTCATGAATCAAAGAGGATATTTGTATATTATCGTAATTATATTTAATTAACACGCAGAAAAATGGCCATTAAACAGGTGATTTTCAAATTTATAGTATTTTGGAAAGTGTTTTGAATTCAGCCACAATCACATGTTCTGTGAAAAATTCTCCAACTACCTCTCCTCAATTGACCAGGGAAGATAGAAGAAATCGAGCGGTTGCAGTTGCAATCGTCATGACAGGGGTCACAATGAGTGCTATCGATACCACCGCAGTAGTCCTCGGGCTCCCGGTGATGAAGACTGACCTGCACTCAGACCTCATAAGTATGATCTGGGTGATAATGGCATATCTGCTTATCACAACAATTGCCACCACTCAGGTCGGAAGACTCGGAGACATGTTTGGCAGGGTCAGAATGTACAACCTTGGGTTCGCACTCTTTACGATATTCTCCCTGTTCTGCGGATTCTCACAGAGTGGCAACGAGTTGATTGTGTTCAGAATATTTCAGGGTCTGGGTGGAGCCTTTATTTTCGCAAACAGCGGAGCCATACTTGCAGACACTTTCCCACCTCACGAAAGAGGTAAAGCATTTGGGTACAACGGTGTGGGATGGTCCTTAGGAGCGATCCTGGGAATACTTGTAGGAGGCGCTTTTGTCACTTTCCTTAGCTGGAGGTACATTTTCTTCATAAACGTCCCTATAGGCACAGTAGCGACTCTTGTCGGTTATTACATGTTGAAGGAGAAATCACCAAGGATAAAGGAGAGTTTGGATTACGGAGGATTGATCCTGCTTGGAGTAGGGCTCTTCGCGATACTCTATGGGGTCTCTAATATCACTAGCTCTGGATGGAATGATGTTTCAGGACTCGAAATGTTACTGGGACTTTTGATGATAGTTTCGTTCATTTTCCTTGAAAGGCGTGTCAAACATCCTCTCCTTGATCTCTCAATACTTAAAAGCAGGATTCTTACTGCATCAATATTCGCTGCATTCTTCCAATCCCTTGCCACATTCGCAGTGCTGTTCCTGGTCATAATGTACCTTCAGGGGCCGAGAGGATTTTCTCCCTGGAGTTCTTCTATCCTTCTCATACCAGGGTACATTCTGGGTGGAGTAGTCGCTCCACTCTCAGGACGACTCTCTGACAAGTTTGGTGCAAGAATTGTGGCGACAATAGGTCTCTCGGTGCAGATAGTTGGAATCCTGGTCTATCTGACCTTTGGACTGTCAACTTCGATTTTTGTAGTTGTTCTTGGAGCTGTAATATATGGGTCCGGGAACAGTGCTTTCTTTGCGCCGAACAACAGTGCAGTGATGGCAAGCGCTCCTCCGAAAGCGTACGGAGTTACCAACGGGCTACTGAGAACCATGGCTAACGTAGGCATGTTAAGCAGCTTTGCTGTAGCTCTGCTGATAGCATCCATATCTATCCCAAGGGCTTATGCATTCCAGATATTCTTGGGGGTTGGCAAGATCGATGGCAACTTATCTTCGGCATATATCACGGGGATGCACACTGCCCTCGTTGCTTCCATTGCTCTCCTACTGATAGCGATATTACTGTCAATTCTTAGAGGAAAGGAGTTGAGAAATGCACCACGGACTGCTCAAGGGGCAATAGAGGGCAAGACGGACTGAATATGTAAGTGCCTAGTCTCCTTTTTGAATGATTTATTCAAATCATCTTTACGTTCTGTTACAGTATCTTTGCCGTCAATTATTAAATGGACTTCAATAGAACGGTTGACGGAGGCTGTAGTTATCATCGTACTTGGCTTCTCATTACTGCAGTCAGAACGGGTGTATACGAGTTCTTTACTAACTCCATTTACTCCAGTGTCGAGCTATCAGCTGCCGATGCCATATTAAACGAAGGGGTGACAGGCTTATTCATCATATTTTCGGGAGTCTCAGTTGGAGAAACCTCTGAAAGATGGGCAAAATGCGCGACTAATTCAAAGATAGTGCACATTTTTGAAGAATCTATTAACAGTACTATTTCATCTATTCCCTATTTCCCCCACCCATAAGGGACTCTGTGATGAGGCCAAACGTCTCTAATGTATCTGCTGAAACAACTGAATCAAACGAATTTTTCTCTCGCGTTCCGCTCTGCGTTTATCATCGATCAATTTAAGGCTGCCGCATATCCCTCAACAAACAATAATCTAGAATTCCGCCTGAACCAGCGTCAAAAGTTCAAATCAAAGGCGCTCATTCCATACATATGATTGTTTGTCGCCTGACTGGAATGCCTCTGTTCTTACCCTATCGTCTTCTTCCATGATTGTGTCGCCTGAAGTACGTATATAGCAGAGTCCCAGTGACCACCACACCTATCGCTGAGAAGAACATTATGCTGTCTGTCCCAAATTGCAAACTCTTTCCCCTATGCTCGTAAGTAGAGTTGGTAACCTGCGACAGGTTGAAGTGCGATTCCCCCTGCAGTGGATATTCTAGACTAGAGGGAGAATATTGAAAATTTGAAGGAAAGAGGTAGCCTATATCATGAAATCGTTCTGCAATCGAGACATTGAAGTCCAATCCATTGGTCAGAAACTTCTGAAAAGAGGGGTTAAAACGATATGGTCCCCTGATAATGTGACCATCCTGATAGACCGAGTTAAAATTGAAAACATCTAAGGGAATGCTAGACTTGGCGACCAATGAGTTGAGAGGAAGCATTTTCCAGTTGTAATCTATGAAACCAAGAATTGAAGTGTGTGACATGATGGTGTGAGAGACATAGTCCTCCTTTGCGTACGGTGATATTACTATGAATGGAACCCGGAAGCCCAGTTGCGTCCCTCCTAATGTTGGTGGGGAGACCTGATCATAATAGCCGCCACCCTCGTCATAAGTCACGAATATTGCGCTACTGTTCCAGAGGTCGCTCTTCATGACCATTTCTATAATGTTGAAGAGCCAGATTTCACCTATCAAGATGTTATCTGGTGGATGCTGACTGAAGTATCTGGCCCCTCCACCGATGGGTGAGACCCAGCTGACGCTTGGAAGAGTCCCGTTAAGTAAGGAGTCCTCGAAATCTTGCCATGAGCGGAGTTTAGACTGCATTTGGTTGATTCCTGAAATAAAGTTCAGTGGAACCGTATATTCTGACGGATTCCGTGTGTAATATGCCCAGCTGACCCCGTACGTATCAAGCTCTGAAAATATTGTCTGGTTGTAAGGTATGTATGGCGGCGGAGAGGGTTGATCTTGTGTGACAGGAGAATACCCGGCCAAGCTTAAGAGCCTGTTTGGGAGGGTCTCGCTCAGAGTTGAACTGAAGTACATATCACCCATTGCATAGTTCTGTGATATGGCCCATTCCAAGCCCATCTGATTTGCAGTGAAGTAGTAGAGAGAGTTTGGACCCGATCCCTCAGGGAAACCGTTCATTGATCCGTTGTTCCAGTCTCGGTGATAATTGTAGTATCCTTCATATGGATCTGCGGTTGAGAAGTTGCCTGAAGAAACTGGGTACAGTTTCTGAGAGAATGGACGACTGATTAGGTTGAGTGGAATCGTCACATTGCTTGCAATATTCCCAAGTGAGGTCCTACCATATTGACCAAAAATGTTATCAAAGCTGTGGTTTTCCATCATCAATATAATCAGGTGTTTTATTGGTGTCTTAGTATTGCTCTGGGCCCCAATAACATTAGGATTGAATTCTAAAATCATTAGAATTGCAACTATTATGACCAGCACTCTGATAGTTATTCTTCCATTTGCGAGAATAGCGCCACTGCTTCTTGCTCGAGTGTTCCTCTGTGACATATCCTATTTGTGATGGACTAGGCGGTTGAGACCCTGTTTTTCTTCGGATGCCTTAGAGATATTACTCCAACTATAACGGCTACAACGAATAACACGAATAAGAGGTCGTACAGCCCTGGGATGTATGAGAGTGAGCCCGGATACTTTGTAACCCCAAACAAGTACGTTGCAAATTGAGAAGCAGATTTGAATCCCACCTGGGAGTAGGTTGCCAAATCCCCGATGAGGAAGAGTGCAAGAAGAGCTGAACCAACCGTACCCGCTATCCCCAGACTCCTTTTTTTGGATGCAACAAGAACAATTCCGCTTATGAGAGAGACGACCGCTATAGCGAGCATTCCGTACCAGTGTATGAAATATGGCGCTTGAATTCCGAAGTCCGTCTGGAGGTTCTTATCAGAAAGCAATATTACTCCAGCGACTACAAAAGCCAGTACGAATAGTATTCCTTGAGCTCTCGAATTATATGAGCTCTTTTCCTGTTCAGGCATCTATTCACATTAGAATGTTAATATTTATAGGTTTCCTAACATTTTTAAGTCAATCTAATGGAATAATGCGGCAGTGATGGGTAATAGGAGTATGCATCCCTCGTACCACGAATTTCTGGAGATGTTCATTCTTCTGCATACTTATTTAAGTAACATTAAATTGTGTTGTTCGAGTTTGGAGTATAGGATGTCCAATAATAGTCTCAGACTGGTAACTGAAAGAGATGAAATCGAGCTTGCCTACGTAGAGGATGGAAACAATATATTCCTAGTATCGAGCGGCAATGAGGCAAGATGGCTCTGC
>JAKATW010000096.1 GCA_021827945.1 Thermoplasmata archaeon | reverse complement strand
TACTGGGGTAGCTCTGTTTGCTCTCGGAGCCTCTCCTCTGGCAGTACTACTTGCGTGGGTACTGTATCTTCTCATGGTAAACACGAACTATAGGTTTTCAAAGAGGGTAATTCATGCGGGTGGGTATTATGCAATTGGCGGCCACGGATTTGGTGGATACTATGGATTTATGAATGGTTGGACCTATCTAATGAACGAGATGATCATTTACCCCAGCTTTGGTCTTTTGGGGTTCACCTCAGTTGTCTATCTTCTTACACCAGCGATAACGGGAATAACATACATCTGGATTCTGATCATAATGGTGCCATTCACCACAGGGCTTCTCTTCAATTATTTTGGGATAAGGCCCTCGTTGATATACCTTCTAATCACTGCGGGTGCAGAGGTCATTTTCCTTATTAGCACCAGCTGGTTCATCATCTTCCACATGGGAAGTGCAAACACTCTTTCTGTATTCAGTCTAGCTGGGGTGAAAGGAGATTACGTTGCATTCTTTTTTGCGATGCTCTACGGAATCGAAGCCTATGGCGGTATGGGTACAGTTATAGGAATAGGAGAAGAGGTTAAAGATGCTAAGAAGTCCGTTCCGAGAGCCATACTCATAGCCTCAATACTAGTTGTGGCCACCCTGGTATCGGCAATGTATGCCCTGACCATAGCCTGGGGACCTGCATCAATGGCTTCTTACGGGCTAAGTCCAGACCCGGGTCTTATAATCTGGCACAGGTTCTTCGGTCTCCCAGGAGAATTGATTTTACTCTTCTTCGTCCTTAACGGATATCTAGCATACACGGTAGCAAATCCAATAGTACAGTCAAGAGTTCTTTACTCGATGGCTAGGGACGGAGTTCTGCCAAAGTGGCTCGCAGTAACACACAAGAAGTATCATACACCCTACCGAGCCATTGTGGTAGTTTCGGTAGTAGCGCTTGTTACTGCAATCGCGTTCTCGATTCCATATGGCCCGTTCGTTGCGGCAATCATTACAGGCGGAGTTTCAGGAATAGGACTTGTCCTTGCGCACGCAATGTCTAACATTGCTTACATCAATTTCGCTAGAAAGGCAAAAATCAAATTTAATGTGTTACTGGATGGAATTGTACCGTTCATTTCCACGGCAACCCTCTTGCCAATCATCTATTTTGGCTTTAAAGCGAATGTCGGATGGCCGTACTACTGGGTAGCTATAATTGCTGGGGTGTGGATTGTGGGGTTCGCGCTTTACGGCCTGTGGCTCTACAAGAATAAGAGGGAGGATTTAGAGAAGGCGGGAGTAGGGGACTACGATGAAGTGAAAATAGTGGATGATACGCAAGGAGGAAAACCGGAACCAATAACGCCGACCACGAAGTGATTTGATTTTTTATTTTTTCTGAACTTTTTTGCCAGATAAGTGATAACTTTAGCATGCCGGATAATCGTGTTGCATGGCCAAATTCCAAACAATTAAATAAACAAGAATACATACTCTTTTGAGTGATATAATGACTTATCAAATGTTCGTGAACGGCGAGTGGAGGGATTCCTCCAATGGGGAGAGCATTCCAGTCCTCAACCCTGCAACAGGACTTAGTATTGCAGAAGTGCCGAGTGCTACGAATGAAGACGTCGCTCTTGCTGCAGAATCGGCTTGGGATTCCTTTAACGGCGGAGCTTGGAGCAGGATAAGCCCTGGTGAAAGATCCACGGTACTTCTCAAGGTAGCTTCAATGATAGAGGATAGAATGGTGGAACTTGCCAATCTTGAGACCAAGATTTCGGGAAAATCGATAAAACAAACGACCGGATATGACCTTCCCTATACTGTCGATAATATCCGATTCCTTGCAGGCGCGGCAAGAATACTGGAAGGAAAAGCGATGGGAGAATACGTTGGAGAAGGAACGAGCGCCATTAGGAGAGAGCCAATCGGAGTCGTCGGGGTCATAACGCCCTGGAACTATCCGCTAATGATGGTGATATGGAGAGCTTTCCCTG
The DNA here is from genome assembly GCA_021827945.1 of Thermoplasmata archaeon. Classification (GTDB taxonomy): domain Archaea; phylum Thermoplasmatota; class Thermoplasmata; order Thermoplasmatales. The sequence continues at coordinate 12,203 of JAKATW010000096.1, read as the reverse complement.
CCCTTGCAATGGGAAACAGCGTAGTTGTCAAGCCGGCTAGTTATACTCCACTCACCACGCTGGAACTAGCAAAGCTGATCGAAAAGGCTGGAGTTCCAAAGGGAGTTTTCAACGTAATCACTGGCCCTGGTGGAAGGGTTGGAGAAGCCCTTGCAAGAAATAAAAACGTAGACATGATAGCATTTACTGGAAGCACGGAAGTTGGCAAAAGACTCCACGAACTTGGATCATCTACCCTAAAAAAGATATCGGTCGAACTTGGCGGGAAGGCTCCTTTCATAGTCTTTGAAGATGCTGACCTAGATGCTGCGACGGAGAGTGCGATCGTGGGAGGATTGGTCAATAATGGAGAAGATTGTGCAAACTCTACGAGGTATTATGTTCACAAGTCAGTCAAAGACAAATTTACCAGCCTGCTCATAAGGAAGTTGAAGAAAGTGAAGGTTGGGGATCCAATGGATCCAAAAACGGATGTAGGTCCTCTCATATCCAGTTCTCAGAGGGACAGGGTGGAAGGATACATAAAGAAGGGTATTGACCAGGGTGGAAAGCTACTGGAAGGAGGGAAAAGACCGACGATAAACGGAATGGAAAAGGGATTCTATCTAAATCCTGCAGTGATCTACACTGAAAACCAACAATCCGATATAGTTCAAGAAGAGATATTTGGACCGGTCTTCAGCGTACTGCCTTTCACAACTTACGACGAAGTCATTTCCAAGAGCAACGATGTCATCTACGGACTTGGGTCGTCCGTCTGGACAAAAAATGTGACTATAGCTATGAACGCTGTAAAAGACCTGAGGTTCGGAACAGTCTGGGTGAATGAACACGTGACTGTCCCATCCGAAATGCCGTGGGCAGGATACAAACAAAGTGGTCACGGTGCTTCACTTTCAGCTTACAGCCTTGAGGAGTTTACCTACATAAAGCACGTCTACTTCGATTTGACCGGTAAAGTCAGGAAAAGCTGGTACTACCAAATTTATGGGGGAAACTAGGTGAAAACAATGAATTCCGACAACTTCAACCCGATCAAGAGCAGCACTGTACTTGACTTTGGCAATCCACCGAGAGTCGTATTCGGAATGGGAACGTCCCAGAACAACCTACCTCAGCTGGTAAAGGAGTTTGGTTCCAAGAAAACTGTATTGGTAAGCGATGATATAGTTGCCAAGACTGGGGCACTAGAAAGGATAGAGTCCTCTCTCAAGTCTGCAGGACTGAAATTCGAAAAACTCCTGATTCCTGTTGGTGAACCGACAACAGAAATGACAAAGGAATTGGTCAGCAAGGCAAGAAGGGATAAACCGGATCTCTTCGTGGGAGTGGGTGGCGGGAGCGTTCTAGACCTGACTAAACTGATGTCGATAATGGTTACTAACATGGGGGAGCCAAAAGACTATTATGCACTGCCTCCAGATCCATTCTCCGACAAGGTGACCAAGCCCGGTATCAATAAGATTCTGATATCTACAACTGCAGGGACTGGGAGTGAGACATCCAACACGCTAGTTGTCACTGAGGCCGGATACAAGACATGGATTACTAGTTCTAAGGTTACTGCGAATGCATCACTGGTTGATCCGTCGTTGACGATCAGTCTACCTCCATTTGCGACCAGGAATACTGGAATGGATGCCCTAAGCCATCTGATTGAGGGCGTCTTGACCACTGCTCCAAATCCGTTGTCAGATGGGATGATACAACAGGGCGTACACTTGATTTCCAGATATCTTACCAGAGCATACAACAACGGAAATGACGATGAGGCCAGGGTCAACATGTCGTATGCGGCAATGATGGGAGGATGGGTAATAGCATTCCCTTGGGTCGGTGGACCAGCAACAATAGGGCACTGCATGTCCGAAGCACTGGGTCCGAAATTTGGAATTCCACATGGATTTGCCTGTGGAATAATGCTGCCCCACGCAATGGATTACAATCTTCCTATGGTAACGCAAAGACTGAGGCCAGTAGCTGAGGCTTTCGGAGTGGACACGTACGGTCTATCGGACCTAGAGGCTGCCTCAGAGGCCATAAGTTCGGTGGTTGCACTGATGAAGAGCCTGGAGATGCCGGTAGCGCTGAAGAATGCGTCTAAGTTTGGCAAAGACAAACTCTTGGAAATGTTTGAATACATCCTGAATGAGAGACAGTACATATATAACCTCCCGGCCAACAACCCGAGAAGGGTCACAAAGGAAAACTTGACAGAACTGTTCGAAGATATATGGGAGGGTAAGTTTACTACCATCTCAAAACTTATGGAGGCGTGAGGATAGCTCAAGATGCTCGCTTCTGTTATGTAATGTGATTTGTTATTTTCTTGATCTTTTCTCTTTCGATTTACCTCAGTGCCAAAGGGGTGTTTATCCACCCACCATAGAGAAGTAATTGAATCAATGAATTTGACTGACCATATGATTGACTTATTACGAACATTCGCTCTAGCACAACTCCGAATGCTATTGTATGGCTCCATTTGCTGGTTAGAAAAAGTTGTGTACTGGACAATTTTTTAGAGTGCAGGTGCCGGGATTTGGACCCGGGCTAAAGGCTTGGAAGGCCTTTGTGCTACCAGGCTACACAACACCTGCCTAGGCACCCTGTGAATTGTTGCCGTTTAATTAAATCTTTGCAATAATTAATGACGGTGATGCATAGAGATTATCACGTTTATTCAGTATTTTATTTATAAATCTGCCACTCGATATCTATATTTTGTAAGAAAAATAGTTATATATTTTTGGGATAGAGGAGTAATGAGAAAAAATCTCCTGATCATTGGAATAGTACTGTTGGTTGTAGGAGTTGCAATGGCTGGAATATCCACAGTGGAAGCTGCTCACAGTGTATCTAGTTCTATCGGTGGTGCTGGTAATACAATGTATCCGGGTACGAACGGAGATTATTATTCAAACAACCTCAACGTTTCCACTGGAGATGAAGTTCTTGTGGTCTCTAACATTCATGCGTATCTAATACCTTCCTCGGACATCAGCACCGTTAATTCCGGAAATGTAGGAAGCTATGCAATATCTCCTTCGACCTCTGCAGGGAATACATCGACATACACAGGTCTCCTCGGGAGCTTCTATGTTGTCACGTTCGGAACCTCTTCGCCTTCTGTGAGCTATGCCGTGGTGTCTGGTGGTTTGGGTCATCTTATAATAACTGGGCTACTAGTTCTAGGTGGAGCTTTTCTTGCAATAGCTGGAATAGTAATTGCAATCATAGGGGCTTTACTTAAACCAAAGAACAGACCAGTTCAACAGTTTTAGGGGGTTTTTCTCCCTAATTCTTTTCCTTATCTGAATAATTTGAATTCCTGTAAGACATTGTATCAAATTAATTCTGACTTACTACAAATCTTTCACAGAACCTTTATATTTTACTGGTGGATGGACGGATAATGAGGGAGTATTTTAGGGACGACGAGGTGAGGTCTTTCTGGAACAAATTACTTGAATCAAAGACCGAAGACATATCGAGGATCAACTCCATTGACTCCAAAGATAAGACTCTGTCATTTAGTTACGAAGCGATGGATCGTGTCGACATGAACTTCGCACTACTCTTCTTGAGATACCCCGAGGAATATCTAAATCTTTTGAAGGATGTGCTCTATGGCAGGGGGGACGGTGGAACAAAGCATGAAGGGTTGCTATCAGAGGATTTCAGATCCAGAAAAGATGCAAGGATCCGTATTTCTATTTCATCCAAACTACCGGACATCAAGAGAGATATCAGGGAGCTTAGAAGTGAGGACATGAATACCTTCCTGCAGGTCGAGGGTGTCGTCAAGAGGGTCTCGGAAGTCGTGCCAACCGTAGTTAACGCAGCGTACCAATGTAGTTACTGCCGAGAGATAAGTCTCTACCCCCAGGTGGGGAACAGAATACTGGAACCAGTCAAATGCGACCACTGTGGAAGACCCAAGGATGAAGTGAAGTTCAAGTTCATCGCAGAGAGGTCCACATACTATGACACACAGATAATCACAATAGAAGAAAAACCGGAGTTCCTGAAAGGCGCAGCACAACCTGCAAGGCTGGTCGTCCATCTAGAGGACGAACTGTGTGGCAAGAACAATCCAGGAGACAGGGTAGCGATAAATGGAATCTTAAAAGGAAAACAAAAACCGCAGTACAACCAGAATCTGTCAAGACAATTTGACATCTACCTTGAAGCAATGTATGTGGAGAGAGAATCGTCTGAGTATGAAGAAGTTATGCTCGAGGATGAGGACGTCAAAGCGATAAAGAGAGCCTCAAAGGATCCAGAGGTCTATAACAAACTGGTTGGAAGTATCGCACCTGCTGTTTTTGGAAATGAAATCGTAAAGGAAGCTGTCATCCTCCAGCTATTCGGCGGAGAGAGGAAGGCTTTTGAGGATGGAACATACATCAGGGGAGACATACACGTACTCCTTTTCGGAGACCCAGGAGTTGCAAAGAGTCAGATCCTAACATATGCTGCGAACATCGCGCCGAAGTCTGTTTATACATCAGGAAAAGGAAGTTCTGCAGCAGGGCTTACTGCCGCTGCTGTAAAGGACGAACTCTCAGAGGGAAGGTGGACTCTTGAAGCCGGTACTCTTGTCCTCGCTGATGGCGGATTGGCTGCTGTGGATGAGCTTGACAAGATGGATAAGGAAGACAGCGGTGCGATGCATCAGGCAATGGAACAACAGACTGTTTCCATATCCAAAGCGGGAATCAACGCAACTCTGATGTCGAGGTGTGCGGTGCTGGCTGCAGCAAATCCCAAGTTCGGAAGATACGATGAGAGCGAACCATTCTCAGCCCAGACAGAATTCCCAGTCACTCTGTTGTCGAGATTTGATCTGATCTTCGTAATTGTCGATAGACCTGGAAAGGTCGACAGCGACATGGCAGATTACATTCTTAAAGTACATAAAGCAGGTGAGAGTATTGCCAGCGGAAGAGGAGGGGAGAAGGCTCAGGTCTATCCCGTCTTCGAACACGACTTTTTAAAGAAGTACATCGTATACGCAAGAAAGACGAGTTTTCCTATGATGTCTTCAAAAGCCAGCGATATGATCAAGAAGTTCTACGTCGATAAGAGGGCTTCTACCTCAAAACAGGGAACCATTTCTATCACTCCGAGACAGCTTGAAGCCATGGTCAGACTCTCAGAAGCTTCCGCTCGGGTAAGGTTATCTGAAAGGGTGGACGAGCAGGATGTCGATAGGGCTCAAAAGTTGATGGACTCCTTCCTCAGTCAGACCACTGTTGTAAATGGGATTCCTGACGTGGACGTAATACTCTCGGGATTTGCCCAGAGGGACAGAAAGACTGCTTTCTCTTTAACAGACATAATAAAGAAACTGATGGAGTTGAGTCCGAACAAGTGGGCATCGATAAAGGACATCATAGAAGAAGCAAGAAATGCGGGTGTTGAACAGAGTCAGGTGGAAAGAACGCTTGAGATGATGAACAAAAGGGGAACGGTCATAAAGGGGAACAATGACCAGTCTTACCGTATCGTGTAATTGGAATCATGAGAATAGGGAAGGTTAGCATGATTTGGACTCGTATCTTCAGAACATCAACAGATACTCTACTAGCGGCTGCGGACGAAGAATTACTTGGAAAACAGCTGAGAGATGGTAAGTACAGGCTCAACATATCTGAGAATTTTTACAAAGATGTGCTGGTAGAGAACGAAGCTTTCAAGGATTTGTTGTCGCTATGCTCTGTTGCAAATCTGGTCGGAGAGAAGTGCATCGGTATAGCTATTGGATCGGGATACATTTCTAAGGAGAATGTAATCTACATTCAAGGGGTACCACATGCCCAATTCACCACGATGGAATGAAGGTATTTATTTCAGGTTCAACCCTCAATCAGTATCGAGGGAGTACAAAATCCCATTAGAGGAGCTGGTTGATTTTCAGGTTTTTCTTGTAACACGAGATCAAGTAGAAGTGGCATCTAAGGAGTGGACTGTTGGGAATAATCGCATCTATCCATTAATGTACAGGGATGTAAATGAAATTATCAAAAAGCAAAAATATCCACTTAAAGAAAATTTCTGGCGAACAACTCCCTCGCTAAGGATTCGAGGAAACTCAACCAGCATCGAGTTTCCAACGGTGATTGCCATATTGAATATGACTCCTGATTCATTTTATCCAGGAAGCAGGGTTAGGGATGAGGACCTTGAGAAGAGGTTGAATGAAATTCGAAAGTCTGATGGAGAAATTGTTGATATCGGGGGACAAAGCACCAGGCCGGGAAGCGTACAAGTGTCATCGGAGGAGGAGATGAAGAGAATTTCAAGAGCAGTCGAGATTTCACTCAACAAGAATTTTACCGTTTCTGTGGATTCTTACAGACCTGAGATAATCAAAGAATGCTTGGAAATGGGAGTGCACCTGATTAACGATGTGTCGGGAATGGAGAACTCACAGATAGGGTATCTCGCAAAGAGATACGACGTTCCCCTTGTCGTGATGCACAAGCAGGGCGATTTCAAGACAATGCAACTTGGACCACACTACGATAACACTGTGAACGAAATTATTGATTACTTCATGGAGAAGATAAGCGAGGCTCGCAAAATAGGTATTGAGGACAATCTGATTCTTGATCCGGGGATAGGGTTCGGAAAGCGGGTCGGAGACAATCTCTCTATAATTAACAACCTCAGGGATTTCAAGCTTGGTCACCCTCTGTTAATCGGCCTATCCCGCAAAAACTTCATAGGTGAGATCATGAAAGAGACGGTAGAAGAGAGGGCTATTTCATCTCTTATTTTTAACGCGATAGCTTTGATGAATGGAGCTGACATTATCAGAGTCCACGATACTGAAGAAAATCTGAAACTAATCAAAATAATGAAAAAAATGAGAGAATATTAAATGTGTATCAGGTAGTGATACATTATTATCGCGACGAATAGTATCGATATCGTATTAACGACTTTCACCAGGGGATTAATTGCCGGACCGGCAGTATCCTTTGTTGCATCTCCGACCGTATCACCGACCACTGCAGACTTGTGCGCTTCAGATCCCTTCCCACCGTAATTTCCCTGTTCAATGTACTTCTTAGCGTTATCCCAAGCACCACCACCCACCGTCATCATGATGGCAAGCGGGAACCCTGATATGATCACGCCCATCAAAAGTCCACCAACGGCAAGAGGCCCTAACACGAACCCCACAACGACCGGAGTAAGAACGGCAATCAAGGCGGGAACCATTAACTGTCTTAGTGCCTCCTTTGTTACGATATCCACTGCTCTTCCATAATCGGGTTCCTCCTCTCCGGTCAATATCTTCGGTTTTAGCTTAAATTGCGATCTAACTTCTTCCACAATTGCTGATGCAGCCTTCCCTACGGCATTCATCAAATAGGATGTGAAAAAGAACGGGAGGGAGCCACCTATCAAAAGACCGGCTACCACAATGGGGTTATCAAGCTGAATCGTTTGGAACTGAGGGACAGTGGAAATGAGAGTTTTGAATGCAGCGAAGAGTGTAAGGGCAGCAAGGGCGGCACTGCCTATCGCATATCCCTTTGTCACTGCTTTTGTTGTGTTGCCAACGGCATCCAGTGGATCTGTCACCTCTTTTCTAGTCTTTTCATCGAAACCAGACATCTCAGCTATTCCACCTGCGTTGTCTGTTATCGGTCCATAAGAATCAATTGAGATTATCATTCCAGTTGCAGAGAGCATGCTAGCTGCTGCTATAGCAATCCCATAGAGTCCCATCTGCGAGTCACTTCCATAGGAAGTATAAGTGATGAAGTAGGATACTACGATCCCGGCTACTATCACCACAGCTGGGATGAAAACTGCCTGGAGTCCGTATGCAAGTCCAGTTATTATGTTGGTTCCGGTTCCTGTCACAGATGATTTTGCTATTTTTGCTACCGGAGGGAATCTTTCTGAAGTGTAATACTCCGTAACATACACGATAACCCCCATTATGATTATGCCGATGATTGCATCGAAGAAGATGGATAGGTTTCCCTTCATGAGGTAGTAGTCCACTGCGTAGAACCCAACGGCAGATAGTATCACTGTCACTATTAGACCCTTATAGAGTGCCGTCATTATTCTCTGCTTCTCGCCCTTCTTGACAAAGAAAGAGCCTACGATTGTTGCCAGTATGGCTACCCCACCAATCGCTAGGGGAAGAATAATACCACTCTGTGATAGATACTTAGAACCAGTTGGAGATGTATAGATCAGATAGCCTAGCAACATAGCAGAAAGGGCCGTCACCACGTATGTCTCAAACAGGTCCGCTCCCATTCCCGCACAGTCTCCAACGTTGTCTCCGACGTTATCCGCGATGACCGCAGGGTTTCTCGGGTCGTCCTCTGGTATCCCTGCCTCTATTTTACCTACCAGATCAGCGCCAACATCTGCACCCTTAGTATAGATGCCTCCTCCGACCCTAGCGAACAGACTGACAAGTGAAGCACCGAAGATATATCCAACCATTGGAGTAGGGTTCCCAAACCACATATAGAAAACTACCAACCCAAGTAGTGCAAGGGATGCGACCATAAGTCCAGTCACAGTACCTCCCCTAAATGCAAGCTTCAGTGCTGGATTCAGCCCCTTCTTTGCCTCGATTGCCGTCCTGACATTTGCCCTAACTGAGATATTCATACCTATGAGCCCAGCAACCGCAGAGCCAGTGGCTCCAACTAGGAATCCCAAGGTTAATTTCCATGCTTCAGAAATACCGGAAGACACATAGAAAGCGACAAAAATGACAACTGCGAGTATTGCTGCAAAAATGAACACGTTGGTGTACTGTCTTCTCATGAATGCATTCGCGCCCTGACGAATAGACATTGAAATTTTCTCTGGTTTCTGTTCTGTCACCGGTATCCTCAAGAGCAAGAAACTTTGTATACCAGCATATGCAATCCCCACTAGTGCGGTAGCCAGTATGAACAGCTCCCAATTAAGTAAATAAGATGCCATCCACCCAGAATTTTCCAATCGTTATTAACGTTTGCCTGGGCAATTTCATTTAAGACTATGCGCTGTTCTAGTCACGGTGAGAACGATTCAGCTAATGAAGGAGAGAAAAGTAAAAGGGAATTTAAAATGAAAACCTAGAGAGAAGAGGCAGCCCTGACTTTGTTCCTGTCTATTTTCATTCCCCTCGGGGTGACTATGAGATACCTGTTGCCAAGTGCGACGACGTCTCCTCCATTATCACCTGCAGATCTCTTAAGTTCACTCACTATTCTCCTCATCTGGAGTTCGTCAGACTGAATAGCTGCGTAATCGAGAATCAGAACGTCTCCATCCAAAACTATTTCTGAGAATTGAGGGACTTCCTCGAATTTTATCAATTCACCTATCTTGACGGATGTTCCCGCTCCGGGTTCATCTGCAAATTGATATTCATTAAGATCTATGTATTTCCTAGGTTCCTTAGGGGGTTTATCTGTTCGAATAACAGTCTTTTTCCTGAATGTCATTGGCATCGGTGTTCACCTGCAAATAAATATATTCCTCGTTAATTAATATTTTCCTCACATTCTGTGACATTTACAGCACGACTACGTAAGACATTTTGGAATATCTTTTTGGAATATCTTAATTCTAATTTTCTCATGTCAATCTCAGCACGACTTCCTGTTTATGATCCCCTACATGGGAATAGAAAAATATTTTTGTCTGCACGGATAACCCAATACCCGGCTTAGCTCAGTTGGTAGAGCGGTGGACTGTAGAGGGATAACGCTGTGGCGTAACCGCCGCCATCCACAGGTCGCTGGTTCAAATCCGGCAGCCGGGATTCCCTATACACTACAGTGTCTCATGCCACAAACTTGATTTAGTTTATTCAATAATTCCAAGAATGTTCGAACACAATAATCCCATATCGCGATACTTTACGAAATCATTCTTTATAGTCTCACTCGTGTTTAAATTACTTAGATATCCTAAAATTATTTATTATTCTAAATAAATCCATGCTTATAAATATAAAATCATTCATGATTCCCTAGCGTTGAAAAAACGCAAAGGTGTAAAACGATGGAAAGAAAAAAAATTTCTGTTACCTTAGTGACTACGGCAATTGTTTTCGTCATGACACTAACTGCTCTTAATTCGCTAACGGTCGCCTTTGCACAAACTACAGAATCACCGCAACCGCTTTTTATAGGTATGCAAGATGATATGCCAAATTACAACAATTTCGATCTTGCCAGCAATACCGTATGGAAATCTTACGTCTATGGACAGATGAACTTTGAATCGCTCTCCGGAGTCGACTTTAATGGTGCAGCAATCCCTTGGCTTGCTAACAACTGGACTCAACCCCAGACATTCAACTACAACATACAGAACCCAACGACTAATTCAGCTGGGATAAAGAGTGGTCAGATACAATTCTCCTCAACAGGAAGTTTGACTGGATATAACGTCACAGTCTATATCAGGCACGGGATCACATTCACAGATGGAACCCCGATGAACGCAACTGACGTGATCTTTTCTTACTATGTTGAGAGATACGGAACAACTTTCTCGGGAACAGCAACACAGGTTCCATTTGATGTCTTCGGAAATGGGTTCCTGACCTTCCAGGAGATGCAACTCTCTATTCATTACGTGAACGCTTACACTGTGAAATTCACGATGTGGAATGCATATGGTGAGTTCTATCTCAACTCTCTAGCAGATGCAGTCATCCCAATGCACATCTGGAAGACCCACCTGGTGACCTCCGGAGTACCAGACGTGACGAACGGCACTTTATATATAAACCCGCAAACCGGTGCTACAAATGGTATCGTTGATACTCACTGGAATACTGATCCTGCTGCGACTATAGGAACCGGTCCCTGGTATTATTCTTCCGGAGTCCAGTTCGCATACAGGATAGAGAAGCCCTATACTGACTACTGGGGAAGGAACTTTACTACCCCGGCTGGATATCGCGTCTACCCCCAGAACATATCATATATAGAATACAAGATCTACACTGACCAGGATACGGCAATGCTCGCTCTAGAGAGCGGTCAGGTCGACTATGTTGCGTGGCCTTTACTGCCTGCTTATGTCCCAATACTCGCAAAGGACCCTCAACTAACACTGCACTACAACTCCCAGAATGGGTACTTCTACCTCGCATTCAATCAGAACCAACAGCCAATGAACAATCTTACATTCAGACAGGCTGTCTCCTACCTAATTGATAAGAACACCATAGTTAACACATACATGTCGGGATTCGGTAGCGCAGGCGACTCCCCACTGCCACCCTTCTGGACCGCATGGTACAACAACTCGGTCGTTAGATACCCCTACAATCTTGCCAAGGCAGAGCAATTGTTCAACGAGTGTCTTCCAATGGGACCGAACGGCCTGAGGACACTGCCAAACGGTCAACCGATACCTCCTATAACCATCCTCACTCCACCCGCATCATATGATCCTGTAAGAATAAAGGCAGCTCAGATGATAGCTTCTGAAATGTCTAAGATGGGCATTCCTACCGTCGCAACTGCTGTCTCATTCGACAAGCTGGTCGCAGCAAGTCAGTCCTTCAACTACCAGATGCTTACACTCGGTTGGAGCCTCTCCCTGGACCCAATAGGGGATGTTGCAGATATTCTGGGACCTATGGGTTATCAGAATACATATGCATGGTGGCCGAACAACCAGACAAATCCCAACTATCCAAATATACACACACTGGCTGATAACGCCTCCTCACAGCTGGCACTACAGTTTGAAGCTGCACAGCAGAAAGCGTACAGCACTTTCAACATCAGTCAGATGATCTACTATACTAAGGAGATGCAGGGGATAGCTACCCAGGCGTTACCGGTGAATGTACTCTACTACCAGGCCAACGTAGAAGCGACTAACAACCACTGGGTCGGTTGGTCCAACTACATATTCGACGGTTCTGTGTTTATACGTAACCCGTATTCGCTGGCAGCAATCCATACCCAGACAGTGACACCAGGACAGGTGCAGAAGGTGAACAGTCAGATAGCCGTTCCTACAGCGGTGGGAATCGGTCAGACCGTAACGGGCAAGGTAATGGTCACAGATTCTGTTGGAAATCCAATCGCTGGGGCTACAGTTGCGTTGGCTGCTTCGGATACTAATATTAGCCTTTCCACATCATCCGGTGTTACCAACTCAAACGGTGTGCTATACTTTGGAGTGACTGGCGTGGG
>JAKATW010000119.1 GCA_021827945.1 Thermoplasmata archaeon | reverse complement strand
ATTCTGGAATGCAGCAGGTCTTCGACACTCTAAGAGTGACGGAGGATGACTTACCTGGAGAGATGAAGCTGGATAGGTCCAAGACTGGAGGAGTAGACATAAGGATAAGGTTTGGACGCCCTAAAAGTGTGGAGAAACCCGAACCAACAATTTCAATAGAACTCCCAAAGATTAGGGAGCCGACTGGTTCGGAGAATTATATAACTCCGCTGGAAGCAAGACTGAGGGACCTGAATTACATGGCCCCCCTTTTCCTTGATTTTACCGTTCTGGAAGAGGACACCGAGGTAAGGAACGAAAAGATCAAGATAGGGGAATTCCCGGTGATGGTGAGATCGAAGATATGCATACTTCACAAGAACAATACGGATGAATTCATAAGAAGAATTAATTTGAGGAAGGACGAGCGGATTAGGGGAATGACTGAGGAAGAGCTACTTTCACTTCCATACGAGAAGAAGCTTCAGCTCCTAGGGGAAGACCCCCAGGATGCAGGTGGATACTTCATAATCGGCGGGACAGAGAGAACGCTGATATCGATGGAAGACCTTGCACCAAACAAGATTATAGTTGAATATGAGGAGAAGTACGATTCTAGGGTAGAAGTTGCAAAGATATTCTCTCAGAAAGAGGGTTACAGAGCGCTCATAGCGGTTGAGAGGAAAGCGGATGGAATACTCACAGTTTCAGTCCCGTCAATCGCAGGGACAATTCCACTAGTTGTACTGATGAAGGCCCTTGGAATTGACAAAGATAAGGACATCTACGACTCAATTGTGACCGATGAAAGAATGATACCAATAGTCCTGGCGAACATTGAGGACTCAGAGAATACTGAACTCTACCCGACGAACGGTATAATGAGCGAGAGGGACGCAATAAACTACCTCGAGAAGAGATTTGCAGCAGGTCAGGCAAAGGAATTCAGGGAGAAGAAGATGTCTCAGATTCTGGACAAGAACCTATTGCCGCACCTCGGAGACGCACTTCAGGATAGAACGAAGAAGGGAATCTATCTTGGAAGGATGGCTAGGGCTCTCCTTGAACTGTATCTTGGAATAAGAAGGGAGGATGACAAGGATCATCTCGCTAACAAAAGAATTAAGCTGTCAGGAGACCTTCTTGAAGAACTGTTCAGGAGCTCTGCACAGGCTCTCTTGAAGGACCTCAAGGGTCAGCTTGAAAAGACGTACAATAGAAAGAGAGGGATCAGGCTCAATGCCGCTGTCAGGCAGGACGTGCTAAACGAAAAATTGAAGCACGCAATATCGACAGGAAACTGGATCGGTGGAAGAACCGGGGTTTCACAACTCCTTGAGAGGACTTCATACATAGCTACGCTTTCACACCTTAGAAGAATATCTTCTCCTCTGACAAGATCCCAGCCACATTTCGAGGCTAGAGATCTCCATCCGACTCAGTGGGGAAGAATGTGCCCCAACGAGACTCCTGAGGGCCAGAATTGCGGACTGGTGAAAAACGCGAGTCTCGTAATAGATATTACCGAGGGGTTCCCTGAGGAAAATATAATAGAGCTCTTGAAGAAGATGGGATTGGAGGAGATTCTTGGTGAGAAGCCCGGTCTTTCAAGAATTTACGTAAATGGAAATCTCATAGGGTATCACAAGGACGGTCAGAGCGTAGTCTCGGAAATCAGAAAGAAGAGGAGATCCGGTAACATATCGAACCAGGTCAATATCAGGTTTGACGACACTACGAATGAGGTCATAATCAACACGGACAAGGGAAGGATAAGGAGACCACTGGTAGTTGTCTATAACGGGAAAATAAAGTTCAGTTCCACTGTCAGGGAGAATCTGATTTCTGGCAAGATGGGAATCAAGGATCTGATCTCTAATGGGATCATAGAATGGCTGGATGCCGAAGAGGAGGAGAACTCTTTTATCGCAATCTACCCGTATGAAAAACCATTAAAATGTCCACATTGCGGAACTTATCTCTACAGTGATCTCACGGAATGGACGAATCCTGGCGAAGAAACGGTTAAACTCAAGTGCCTGAAATGCAACGAACTCTTCGATGGAAAGAAGAGCTATGGTCCCGAGCATACCCACATGGAAATCGACCCTATGATGATTCAGGGAGTGGTTGTTGGAGTCATCCCATATGCGGAACACAATCAGTCCCCAAGAGTCACTATGGGCGCAGCCATGACGAAACAGTCACTCGGTCTCTCATCCTCAAACTACAGACTGAGACCAGATACAAGGGGTCACGTCCTTCACTATCCACAGAAGCCAATGGTTACGACTGGAGCAGCGAAGTACATCAAGTACAACAGGAGACCTTCCGGACAGAATGCAGTCGTTGCCTTGATATCGTATCACAACTACAATATTCAGGATGCCGTCATTGTGAACAAGGCATCCGTCGAGAGAGGATTTGGAAGATCTGCATTCTTCAGGACATACAAGGCCGAAGAGAAGAGATATCCCGGTGGACAGGAAGACAAATTCGAGATACCGCCGCCAGAGGTCAGAGGTGTGAGGAGCGAAGAATCATACAGGAATTTAGATGAGAATGGTTTGGTATCTCCAGAGATCTACGTTTCAGGAGGAGATGTCATAGTTGGAAAAACATCACCCCCAAGATTCATGGAAGAGGAACAGAAGATTTCGATTCAAAAGAGAAGGGAAAGCTCTATCACAAACAGACCGGGAGAAACAGGTCACATTGACTCTGTCATCCTCACAGTATCTGAAAACAACAGCAGATTGCTTAAGGTAAAGGTGAGGGACGACAGGATTCCTGAACTGGGAGACAAGTTCGCGAGTAGACACGGACAGAAAGGTGTCATAGGTGCGATTGTGCCGCAGGAGGATATGCCTTTCACGGAGGATGGAATCATTCCGGACCTGATAATAAACCCGCACTCTATTCCGAGCAGAATGACCGTCGGTCACCTGCTGGAAACTATTGGAGGAAAGGTTGGTGCTCTCGAAGGCAGATTTATCAACGGAACGGTGTTCGAAGGCGAGCCAGAAGAATCGCTGAGAGAATCACTCGAGAAAAACGGTTTCAAGTTCTCAGGAAGAGAGACGATGTATGACGGAATAACGGGAAGAAAATTCAAGGCAGACATTTTCATCGGCGTCATTTACTATCAGAAACTGCACCACATGGTAGCGGGCAAGTTCCACGCCAGATCAAGGGGACCGGTGCAAATCCTGACCAGACAACCTACCGAGGGAAGGTCTAGGCAGGGGGGACTCAGGTTTGGAGAAATGGAGAGGGATACGCTCATTGGTCACGGGGCAGCCATGGCAATCAAGGACAGACTGCTTGACCAGAGCGATGGATTCACTGTTTATGTCTGCGGAGATCCCGACTGTGGACATGTCGCAATATATGATTACAAGACGCATCAGTTGAGATGCCCCGTGTGCGGAAACACCAGCAACATAAGACCGGTCGAGACCAGTTATGCTTTCAAGTTGATGAGAGATGAGCTGATGTCGCTTGGTGTTGTCATGAGATTGAGGTTGGGTGATCTAAAGTGAAGGTAGAGATTTCAAAGGGAATTGAGGAGTTAAAGTTCGCACTGCTCTCCCCTGAAGAGATAAGGAGAATGTCAGCTGTCAAGGTCATAACACCAGACACGTATGACGATGACGGATATCCGATCGAGAAGGGATTGATGGACCCCTCTATGGGTGTGATCGAACCAGGGTTGAAGTGCAAGACATGTGGAGGAAAAGTCGACCAGTGTCCAGGACATTTCGGTCACATAGAACTCGCCATGCCTGTTGTTCACATAGGTTTCATCAAAGAGATATACTCCATCCTATCCAGCACCTGCTCTAACTGCGGAAGAATCAAGCTTCCCGAAGACAAACTCAAAGAATATTTCGAGAAGATAAAAGATACCGCGAACAAGCTGAGTGATATTGAATACGACGACATCGTTTCTGAGGTTGAATCAGATGCTTCCGATGTCGTTATATGCCCGCACTGCCACTTCGAGAACCAGAAGGTAGGGCTTGACAAGCCCACAACTTTCAGGGAAGAGGGAAAGAAGCTTACCCCCAAGGAAATCAGGGAGAGGTTCGAGAAGATACAGAACGAAGACCTTCCGCTGATAGGACTGGATCCCAAGGTTGCAAGACCGGAGTGGATGGTTCTGACGGTATTCCCCGTTCCCCCCGTCAACGTCAGGCCTACTATAACGCTGGAGACCGGAGAGAGAAGTGAAGACGATCTCACTCACAAACTGGTGGATGTCATCAGAATCAACCAGAGACTCAGAGAAAACAGAGACCAGGGAAGTCCTCAACTAATCATAGAAGATCTCTGGGACCTGCTCCAGTACCATGTCACAACATATTTTGACAACCAGACTCCCGGGACCCCGCCAGCAAGACACAGGTCCGGAAGATCTCTCAAAACTCTCGTACAGAGATTGAAGGGTAAGGAAGGGAGATTCAGGAGCAACCTGTCGGGTAAGAGGGTCAACTTTTCGGCCAGAACAGTAATAAGTCCTGAGCCATTCCTCTCGATAAACCAGGTGGGAGTGCCTGCAAAGGCAGCGAGGGAGCTGACGGTCACGGAAACAGTCACAGAACACAACTTCGAGAAATTGAAGGAACTTATCAAGAATGGACCCGGAAAAGAAGAAGATGTGTACAAACCGGGCGTGAACTATGTATACAGGACAGATGGAAGCAGGATAAAGATCTCTGAAAAGAATTCGTCTGAAGTCGCAGAAAAGATGGAGCTTGGGTGGCAGGTCGAGAGGCAGATGGAAGATGGAGATATCGTGCTCTTCAACAGGCAACCAAGCCTTCACAGGATGTCCATGATGGCACACGAGGTCAAGGTACTCCCGTACAGGACTTTCAGGTTTAACCTGGCCGTTTGCGCTCCGTACAATGCAGACTTTGATGGGGATGAAATGAACCTCCACGTCCTGCAGAGTCAGGAGGCCAGGGCAGAGGCAGAAATTCTAATGAAGGTGCAGGAAAATTTCCTTTCTCCTAGGTTCGGGGGTCCGATCATGGGAGCCATCCATGATCACATAACCGCCCTGTTCATGCTCACATACAGAAATCCATTGATACCGCTCGAAGCAGGTCTTCACATAATGAGTTACGTAAATGTGGACCACACGCCGGAGGCCATAGAGATAGATGGGAAGAGGTACTTCAAGGGGAGGGACATTTTCTCATTGATCCTGCCAGAAGGAGTCAACCTCGAATTCAAGGGCAAACTTGGTGACAAGAGTCTTGATCCCAATGGGACGGAAGGAGTCATCAGGATAGAGGACAGCAAGCTGGTAAACGGTGCGATCGACGAAAACGCTATTGGGCAGTCCAAGGGAGTACTCCTCGATTACGTGCTCAGAAAGTACGGAAATGCAGAAGGTGCAAGGTTCCTCGACAATCTCACCAGACTTGCTGCAGGAGCCATAAGCTTCACTGGATTTTCTACAGGAATAGACGATGAGGACGTTCCAGGAGAAGCCAGGGCTCAACTTAGAGAAGTCGGGAACGAGGCTGTTCAGAAGGTGGAAAAGTTGATTGACAATTACAAGAACGGACTCATTGGAATGGAGCCGGGAAAGACTCTCGAGGATACGCTGGAATCAATGGTAATGAAGGCACTTTCCCAGGCAAGAGAGAAGAGTTCCGAGATAGCTTCACACTACCTTGGAATGGACAATTCGACGGTAATCATGGCAAGGTCCGGTGCCAGAGCGAACATGATGAACCTAGCTCAGATGGCCGGAATCATAGGACAACAGAGTATCAGAGGGCAGAGACAACACAGGGGTTATACAAACAGGACGTTACCGCACTTCAAGAAAGGAGACATTGGAGCGTATGCAAGAGGATTCGTGAGTTCATCCTACAAGGAGGGCCTGAATCCTACAGAATACTTCTTCCATGCTACTGGGGGAAGGGAGGGTCTTGTGGATATTGCTGTCAGAACATCAAGGTCCGGTTACATGCAGAGGAGACTTATCAATGCACTTGAGGACCTCAAGGTATCAGAAGAAGGGAAGGTCATGGACACAGAAGATTCCGTAATCCAACTGGAATATGGAGAGGATGGAACAGATCCTTCAAGGTCATTTGAAGGTGACTCTGTCGATGTGGACTACCTCATCAAGGAGATGTTTGGGAAGAGGTACGGAGGGAAACTATGACAATCATAGCTTGGAAGGATACCCTGAAGAAAGTGAAGGAATTGATTGACAAGGCGCCAATAGGCTATTGCCTTGATTATGAAATACCACCAGACAAATCGATCAAAGACGCGCTGATAACGATATCTGGTAAAACTTTTGTAGCAAAGGCCAAGGTTTCAAAGGTAGGGCCGTACCAGAACGAGAAAAACATCCTCAAGAAGAAGAAGGACAAGCTCAAGACACTAATCACTATTGAAAAGATAGAGGAAATCCAGGATGACATCGTTAACTACGAAGAAGTGGCCGGAGGCTCCATTGATAAGATTCTATCATTCGCCATTCTTGTCCGCAAGGAAGAAGCAAAAATCGAGTTCAGAGAACCCATGGAGGACAAGCTTGGGAGCGATGTGAAGAGCATAATCAAGCAGCTGGAAAAGGATGGCAACAGACTTCCAGTCAAGATAGCAGAACAGCTTACAGAAGCGAAGAAGAAATACAAGATTGACGGAAAGGACTTTGACAGGCTGATAAAGGCGACGATCGAAAAATACAAGGAGACCGAGGTCGATCCCTTCGAAGCTGTGGGTATAGTCGGTGCGCAGAGCATAGGGGAACCAGGAACGCAGATGACGATGAGGACCTTCCACTTTGCAGGAGTCGCTGAAATGGACGTCACCCTTGGTCTTCCCAGGTTGATAGAGATAGTGGACGCAAGGAAGACTCCGAGCACACCATCGATGACGATTTATCTATCAGAGAAAGCGAGGGGTGATGAGGACAGGGCAGTCGGTCTTGCAAGATCTATCGAGTCAACTACGCTTCTGGACATAGCGGATATAGAAGTAAACACAACGGAGAGTTTCGTCAAAATAATTCTTGATAAACAGAAGATGGTAGAGAGGGGACTGAAGAGGGAGGAGATTCTCCCGAAATTGAAGAAGATAAGAATGCAGAAGACAACAATAACTGAGGAAGAGAACGAGATCAGACTCACCCTTGATGAACCTTCATTCAAGAAGATATATCAGCTCTACGAGAACCTGAAGACATTCCAGGTAAAGGGACTGGACGGTATCAAAAGGGCCATAGTCAAGTTCGACCAGAAGGCCAAGGAGTGGATAATCTACACTCAGGGATCCAACCTTGCAGGTGTGCTGGAACTCAAGGATGTGGATTTTGCCAGGACAAAGACGAATGACATAATCGAGATCTCGCAGGTCCTGGGGGTCGAGGCTGCAAGAGAAGCCATAATTGAAGAGAGCACTTCCACACTTCACAACGCCGGACTCAACACTGACATCAGACATCTGATGCTGGTCGCAGACATGATGACGTTCTCAGGAACAGTCGAAGCGATCGGGAGACATGGCATTTCTGGAAAGAAGGCATCGGTTCTTGCAAGGGCAGCATTTGAAATCACCAGCAAGCACCTGCTGAATGCCGGACTCATTGGCGAGGTCGACAGACTCAATGGCGTCGCAGAAAATATTATAGTAGGTCAACCGATTACCCTCGGAACAGGCGCGGTAAAGCTTGCTTACAGGAGAGAGGAGTAAATGGACTATAATTGGGAACTACGAAGATTGAAGGAGACCGGAAAATTTGTGCTGGGAGAGAAAACCACCGAGAAGTTGGTAAAGAAAGGAGGAATAAAGGCAATAGTGTATGCAGATGAGCCACATCTGAAGGCGAAATACGAACAGATTAAGACGCTAAAATTCGCAGTTCCACTCAACTCAATCCAGCTCGGTAACGTGTTTGGGAAACCATTTCCGGTATCGGTGGTGGGTGTGATAGATTCAGGTGTTTCTCAGTTCAGGGAGAATGAGTAAGATTGGGAGAGATAACACTCGATACGCGAAGCTTGGACCTCATACAGCTGTTCGAAAAGTCAATCGGGTTGCCAGTAAAGGACGTGATGGAAACCGAAGACGTGATATTCTATGTGCTTGAAAAGGGTGGAACCTACAAACTCTTCACCAGTGACGACAAGAAGAGGTCACTTGAGAGGATAAAGGATAGCACGAAGAAGAGGATCAATGTTCTTGACTTTTCACCGGAGCCAGAGCAGTTCTTCAGGAATCTGTTCTACAGATACAAGGTTGTGTCGCTGAACATCACCGCAGGCGAGAGCGGGTACGTGGTCAACGTGAAGGTTGATCCCAACTACAAGGCTTCTGCGATCGGAAAGGAAGCAAAGAATTTGAAAACAGCAATGCTTCTTGCAAAGAGACACTTCACGATCGCACGTCTTTTCATAGAGTGACTACTTTTCAAAATGCAAAGCACGACAGTTTCATAATAGAATTGCACTTCACTCTTTCAGTGATATATCGATAGTCTTCCTTGTTGATTTAGCTCCAGATACTATCCTTACGCTAATTGCTGGGACTGAATAGTGTTTTGATAGTTGTTTTATGACATCCACATTAGCCCTATTGTTTTCCCTTCTCTCTGTAGTATAGACTGTCACAACTCCTTCTCTTTCCGTGATCGGATTTCGTCCATGACGGACAAAGACTTTGATTCTCATCTCATTTCGTACCGTATACAGTTCAGCTGCATCCATATGGAACTTGGGGGAAAGAACCTTATCACGACCAAAAAGTGATGTGACTGGTCTATGACGCAGTCGCTATTTCTCACCTTGCAATCAGATAAAATCCAGAACTATCCTCAATCTTTACTCTCCGGATATCCCCCAGTTCTCCCCTCTTCAAGATCACCGGGTGATAGTTTTGATCCCTTCCGATGAAGGTGCCATTCTTTCCGGTCTCTATCAACCTCACTTCTGTCTCCATTCCTATGAATCGTCTAAGAGATCTCTCTAAAATATCCCTGTGAAGCTCATTCAGAATCTGGCTCCATTGGGCTGTTTGATTTGTCGGAGGGATCTTCCAACCAAATGCTGCTGTCCCTGGTCTGGGAGAATATTTGGTGACATTGAGTATCTCAGGTTGTACCTGTCTTACTACATCTGCTGTGGCTCTGAGACCCCGTACGGACTCATAGGGAAAGCCAACGATCACATCGGTGCTGAGCATTCCAAACTTAAAGTCAGTTCTGAATTTCCTTACCACTTCCAGGAATTTCTCGATCTTGTACTGCCTACCCATCTTCCTGAGCACCAGGGGGTCTCCGCTCTGGAATGGAATATGCAGGAACCTGTAGACCTTTTCTGACCTCATTGCTCTTAACAATCTATCGATGATTGCACCGGCATTTTCCGGTTCCATCATTCCTATCCTGACCTTGAAATCACCATCAAGTTCAGTTATCCTCTCGATCAGTCCTGGAAGATTATCTGACCGATCTTGTCCATAGGACCCAGTGTCAAGTGCGGTTAATCTTATCTCCTTAGCCCCTCGTGCGACCATTTTCCTAACTGTTTCAAGTATCACCTCTTCGTCAAAACTGTTGAGCCTCCCCCTTGCGACTCTGGAAATACAGAAGGAGCATCCTCCATCACACCCTTCTGCAATTGGTATTCCAACACTAAGATTCCCCTCTTTCAGAATTGGGAGTCTCCCGTAGGAAGCAGAAAAGTCGATCTTTCTGACCTCTTTGAGCGGTAGATGTGTAAGACACCCTGATACGATGATATCCTTCCCTCCCTTCTTTATCTCTTCAATTCTTTTAATCATCCTATCCTCGGTGTGTTTTATAACCATGCACGTTGAGAGCAGAACGGAATCGGCAAGGTCCAAACTGTCAACAATCTGATTTCCTTGGGAGATGAGAGAGTTGGCTATCATTTCCCCCTGTGCCTGGTTCAGAGTGCAACCATAGTTTTCAAGGAAGAATTTCATTTCAATCCTTCTGGTAGTGAGTTCATTCTGATTAGATAGAAAATTCTAACGACACTTTCGGCGCGAAGGGTAACCAGGAAATGGATGATGTCTTCCTTCTGGCCAAGGTCAGAAATCATAAATTACTTCCACCATTAATGGAATTGCCCATTGCGATAACTTAATCTATAAATTGAACTATCGAACTGTGGGAAGGGTACTTGAACTTTCTATCTCGCAGACAGACTGTCCCCATCCCGTCCTGACTGCTAGAATGAAGGGGCTCTCAATACTGGTAATGAACACAGTTAGACTGAACGAGAACAGACAGTTGAACTTCAGTATCTTCAGGGCTCCGAACCAGAAGAGCACCAAAGAAGCCATCAACATGCTTTCCAAGTTTCCTGGACTGGAGATTCGAGAGGTTGTAGGAATTAAAAAGCAGTTGTTCTCTGCGATATATTCCTTTCCTACCACATCAGCACTTCACAGATTGTCTGAGTTCGGACTAAGGTTGTACCCAATCTATGCAAACAATGGTATAGAAAAGTGGTTCTATCATCTCTCAGACGAAAACGTAGCACCATTGCTCACTTCAATCAATGATGAAACGACCAAGCTCATTAAATGGAGAAAACTCAGCGTGTCAGAATTCTACGAAACTTACACCCAGTTATTCCTGGACATATGGAGGGTCCACCAGGTGGAGGACCTACCGCCATCCAATAGACAGATTTTAGAAAGAGCAGTTCTAGCAGGTTACTATGACTGGCCAAGAAAGATATCCCTCACAACACTGAGTGCAAATCTATCTCTACCTAAGGCGACCCTTTCATACAGGCTGAGAAAGGCTGAAAAGGAACTCATGATACAGAGAACGAAACACGACTAGCTCAGTGGCCCATCAAAGAAATCTTTCTCTGAAATTGGTTTGCTTTGATATAAGACATAAAATTATAAATCAAGAACGAGTGAAGTTCTATGAGAACTAGGCCAAATGCTTTCTCGAAAAGGGGTGTTGTATCATCTTCCAGCATACAATCCTCTTTGGCTGGAGCAAGGATTCTAGAATCTGGTGGGAACATAGTAGATGCAGCAATCGCGACCAGTTCCACGCTCTGCGTTACCCAGAACAATTTGTGTGGGCTAGGAGGTGACACATTTATCTTGCTCAAGATGAACGGCAAGTCGGTAATAGATCTCAATGGAAGTGGAAGGGCTTTCAGAAGCATGACTGCGGAACGTTTTCTTGAGAGAGGTATCAACCAGCTACCACCGAGGGGGAAAGATGCGGTCCTGACGGTTCCAGGTTTGGTCAGGGCATGGCAGGATATTCACAAAAAATATGCAAGTATGGAGGTCAAAGAACTTTTGAAATACGCCTATAAATTTGCAAGGGATGGGTTCCCGGTCACTCAAAATTACTCGGAATCGATCTCAATGAGTTCGAAGTACCTAGGGGATTTCAAGAACTGGAGATCGATTTTCATGAAGGATGGTGCTGCACCGTCACCAGGGGAACTCTTCAAACAGAAAGATCTGGCAAACACCTTTGAATCACTTATTTCGGATGGACTATCCTCCTTTTACGAAGGGCATCTGGCGGATAAGATCGTAAAGGGACTAAACGAACTGGATGTGGATATTTCCACAGATGATATGAGAAAGCATGAATCAACTTTTCAGGAACCACTAAGGACGGAGTACAATGGATATGATATCTACGAGACCGCTCCAAACAGTCAGGCAGTCACCGTGATCCTGTGGTTTAACATGCTTGAATCTATGGGTGTGAATCCCACGTTTCAGGATGTTATAAGGACCGGTCATCTTGCATATTCGCAGAGAGACAAATACATAACAGATCCCGCAGTCCAACAGCTCCCCCAGAACTTCACTTCGAAAGAATTTGCCTACGAAATATCAAGGACAGCTTCATTTCCTGCTGCCGGCGGGAAAATTGCAGGGGATAAAGGAGACACTACATACTTTTCGATTACAGACTCAGAAGGAAACAGCATCTCCGTGATACAGAGTAACTATATGGGATTCGGGTCGGGGATTGTCCCCCTGGGAACGGGACTGGTGCTCCAGAACAGAGGTAGCTATTTCAGCCTGGATACCAGGCATCACAACGTTCTCAAACCGGGTAAGAGGACTTTCCACACTCTGTGTGCGGGGATGATGGAAGATGAATCGGGGTACGTAGCTTCGATAGGATCTATGGGAGGAGATATCCAGCCCCAGCTTCATATTCAGTTGATGCTGGGACTCATGAAGAATAAGAAAGATCCTCAATCTGTAATCGATTCACCGAGATGGGCATTTCCGTATACAATCTACGAAAAGCCCAACACCTTCTTAGTAGAATCGGACGAATATCTGAGTGCAATAAAGGGAATGTTCCCAGGGAGAGACGTCAAAAATATCGGTTTTTCCTCCCAGCTTGGCCACGCACAGATAACTGAAAGATTTGAGAATGGGATTGTCGCCGGTGGCTCTGACCCTAGAGGGGACGGAATATCAATTCCCTTAGAGTGAAGTTACTCCTCCAAGAGCGGTTGAAGTTCATTTGCTTTAATATTTATTTTATGGTAGTTAAAATTTTAAAGTATATAAAACAAAATTGTACCTGTTCGAGGAATTGTTATCAACTTGAGTTCAAATAGAGTTGCTTATGACGCCTAGAGGTAAGATTATCATTGGAGTAGTGATAGTCGTCATAGTCGTTGTAGCCGGACTCGGTACCTACTATGCATTGTACCGCCCCAACTCAAGCACAACACCACCAGCAACCGGTGCGACTCTGACGATTGCAAGCTCTGCAACACCAACGTCATTGGATCCTGCAGTGGCATTCGATTCATATTCGGTCCTTTTTGATGACCAAATATACCAGACTCTTGTGGGATATGGCACAAAAGTAGTGAACGGTCAAACGTACGGCTCACTGACGCCAGTACCCGAACTCGCAACGAGTTGGATTATAAATCCAAACGGATCGATTCTCTTTAATCTCAGACACAATGTAACTTTCTCCAATGGAGATCCATTCAATGCTACTGACGTACAGTACAGTCTCGACAGGGTCGTGACGATGAGCCAAGGTGACTCATTCCACGTAGCTCAATTCCTTAATTCAAGTGGAATCAAGGTTGTTGGAACATATCAAGTATTGGTCATCCCATCCGCACCAGATCCATGGTTCCTTAACCTGTTCCAGTTATGGGTAACCGATATTGTGGACCCTACGTACATTAACGCGCACGGTGGTGTAGTAAAAGATACGGTTAACACGTACATGTCGGACCATGCAATGGGGACCGGACCTTATTTGCTCAATCCAAATAATTATACTGCAACTACCATAACACTGAATGCAAACCCCAATTACTATGGATCAAAGCCAAACATAACCAAGCTTATTTTTGAATATGTGTCTAGCCCAGCGACCCAGCAGTCGCTTCTTGAATCTGGTTCAATAAACATTGCACTGAACATACCTCTTGACCAGATGAATACGATCAAGAACTACACAAATCTCAAAGTCGAGGCTGGACCAACGTCTTCAGAGTACTACATAGGGCTAGATGAAAACGTCACACCTTTCAACAATGTAGACGTCAGGAAGGCAATTGAATATGCGGTCAATGTATCGGATCTTGTTTACTACTCGACTTTCGGATATGGTGTGCCCCTGAAGGACGTAATGGCACCGTCAATAGAATCTTACATACCCGCATTTGCAAACTACACTTATAACCTGTCGATGGCTAGACACTATCTTGCACTAGCGAATCTCAGTTCAGGATTTTCCACATCATTCTACTATGCATCCGGCGACCCGATTGGAACAGCAATTGCTACGATATTGCAGGAAGAACTAGCAAAAGTCAACATCACCGTTACACTGAATCAGGTGGAGGCAGCGACTTACAACACGGACGTCGGGCACGGAACATATCCTATGTTCTATGAGGGATGGGTAAATCTTCTTGCGACGCCAGATGATGGAATGAGACCTCTGTTCAGCTCTCACAACCTCGGAATATACGGCAACTACAATTATTACAATAACAGCACGGTAACTCATGATGTTCTGGTTGCAGGGACACTGTACAACCAGTCTCAGCGTGATGCACTATACCAGAATGCACAGCGCATAATGGCAAGCCAAGCAGTAGAAGTGCCACTGTTCAATCTGGAAAACGTCATACCCGTGACCAGCAACGTGAACAACCTGTACATATATCCGACTTTTGATATATTCTTTGATCAAGTGACTGTGTCTTAATGAAGGGATTCAGAAGATTCCTACTGCTGAGGGTGGTGGCATTTATCCCCACCATCCTTGGCCTTATTATTTTGACTTTTTTTCTTTCCCACATTATTCCTGGAAACCCTGCGCTCGTGCTGGGAGGGCAGGAAGTAGTCACCGATCCAGCAGAGTTAAAAGTGTTAGTGGCAGAGCTAGGTCTTAACAAACCTCTCTACGTACAGT
>JAKATW010000085.1 GCA_021827945.1 Thermoplasmata archaeon | reverse complement strand
GCGAACTTGACTTGTTTCCAAGCTTTCCCGGATTAACTTAGGAGCTGTGAATAGATAATACGTGTATTTATTCACTACTCCTTAGTGCACATCCACTGGAAATATTACTTTTTTTCTCCTGTCATGGAATTTCCGAAGAGATCAAGATTGTGATCGAGACTGTTTGAACATATCTTTCTGCATAGAGTGCCAAAGGTACGGTTCCTTATAGCTCTAAATATAGAATAGAACTAAGAATATGATTGCAGCAATCAGGATCGAAATAGAGCTTGAACGACCGGAACCCCTGAAGATGGTCATCGCTGGAGCTGTACTGACCAGCTTTCCGAAAAAATAATTCTGGAGCGGCTTTAACTCTTCACTGTAAGCTTGATTGAGCACTTCAAAATAACCCTCTCTCCTCGTTGTACTGGAATACCTGGCTATTACTTGGCCAACAACCTGTTTTTTCGCTATTGGGGGGTCTTCCTTTTGCATGTTATCTCCCTTTGTTCTAATCATGTCATTGGAAACACTCACCACCCTGTGCGTTACCATTCCTTGAGGGTTCAAGGGGAAATGTACCGCCTTAGCTTGGTAGGTTATGATATCACCCACCTCTATGCTGTTGTGGCCTTTATAAACAATTAGAATGTCTCCAGAAGTAATGGACGGCAACATGCTTTTTCCACGAGCGTACAGTAAAGATGCGTTCTCCCCAAGCGAATCCGGAAGAAGCTGTGAAGAAAGATGCCCTGATTGCAGTTCACCCCTTAGGAGGTCGAACAAGATCCTAAGCAGGAAAAACAGTGAGATTACCGCCAATACTCCCTCATAGACTACATATCTAAACAGGTCGAATGAAGAGGCCACAATTATGAAGACGAACAGACCAATGAAAAAGAACAGATTGAAGAACTCGAGGGGTGAAACAAGCTTCCCCTTTGAAGCTTTGCCCACCAGGATAAAAGTTACAATGATAAGATATACATCGGTAAGGTATGCATACCTGAACCAGAGAGGAGTCAGCACAGTGCCCGTTTTCAATGCCCTGATGAGAGTATATTCCAGTGGCCATGCAAAGATGAAAAGAAGAAATGAAACACTGAGCCCCACAACTATGATTCTCATATAGTTAGAATTCCCGTAAAAGCTCTCCCGGAAATTTCTACCTCTCTTTATCATCTCATACACTGTGGTCATAAACACGAATCCGGTAGCAGATGCGACGATAATACCGGTGATCTCAAGTACACCATTTGGCAGAATATATCCGGAATTCCCTGTCAACAATGCGCCACACAATGGAGGCATTATTATCAATGAAGAAACATAGTTTTCTGCAAAAGTGGGAAAGAATAGAAATATGGAACCAGCAAACATGTAAAACAGGAATGAGAGGTTGTGAGTTATGATATACCCTGCGTAATTTTGTGGAATGGATGTTGGAACCACAAAACCGCCGGTTGTACTGGTATTAGTTATAGTTATGAATAAGGGTTTGAAAGTTAATGACAGGATTGATAAAATTAGGATCAGCATGAACATGAACAGAGAAAGGATAATGGACATCCTAAATAGCCTCTCAGGAGAATCAGCAACAGGTTCCAGGTCGAACATTTTGCCTTTCATATAGAAGTAGATAGGAAGTATCGGTACCATTTCAGTAAGTGCAACTATAGGCCTGAACTTACCAAGAATAAGTTTATTTCTGAAGACAAACGCCACGAAGATAAGTATTGTTATAAATACTTCTCTGTCGGTTGTATTTGAAAGAAAGAAGAAAGAGAATCTGAAGAAACTCACTAATACTATGCCCAGGAAGAAAATAAAGAAAAAGAAGATGAGATATCCATAAACACTGAATTTCATTCTATTTGTGCTCATTTGTGTGCCCGCAGTTTTTGCTCACCTTCTTCGGTTATGACTTCTTGTATAGGCTACAATACCCAACTATGGTACATTCTTAAACAGCAGAAGCTGCTATTATACCCAGAATTAGCCAGCCCCAAAACCCGAGTAGATCAAGTACGGTGTATCTAAAGAATATGGTGAGCGCTCCCTGTGTAAATGCAACGTACCCCGCAGTAGAAAGCAGATAGCCAGTAACTATTCCACTCGGTATGCCTAATGCAGTCAGGGATACGATTGCGGATCCTTGCGAGATGTATCCACCAAAATAAAGAGCCATTATTGCGCTGCTGCCAAGAGAGAATACTCCAGAAAGCGCAAACAGCATCATAGCAGCGGCCGCAATAAGAATCAATACAAATCCAACCACTCGATAATCAATGTTTCTTACCCTTGAAAAGTACATACTTTATTTCACTCTCCTAAATACAATCGCGCATAGAAGCGAATAAATGTTTTGTAGATACGACAGAGACATACTTTAGTTGATTTCAACAAGATGCCTGTTGAAGAGTTGAAATTACGAATACAAAAGAAAAGGCACTGCGAACATATTCGTCGCCGTTGAATTCTAGATAGGAAAGAGGATAACCAGGGTAACGAAGAGAAGGACGATGAAGGATTTTGCAATGTTTGTGAAAGAGGTTCTTGACAGGTATCCGAAGGCAAGGAAACTGCATATAGTCGTTGACAACCTTAACCCACATTTTGCAGGATCATTCGAGGAGACGGTTGGAAAGGAACAGGCTGAATCTATTCTGCAAAGGATCGAGTTCAATTACACACCAAAGCATGCAACGGAAGTTTCATGAAAAATTTAAAGCGATAACTCCGAAATATAGCCTGTTTTACTGCGTTTTCCGTTTGAGTTCCAATTGTTTTCTGGTGGTTATCTGTATGCCGCTGTCTGGAATTCTCTTTGGAAGTGTAATCCAGAGCTCAGATAGAG
>JAKATW010000001.1 GCA_021827945.1 Thermoplasmata archaeon | reverse complement strand
TACGAATTCCTGCCTGTCATACTCCCTCATCTTTATGCCATACTTCTTTTCGACGTTGACCTCAATCGGCATTCCGTTAACATCAAAACAGAGCGGGAAGAACACCTCTTCTCCCTTGATCCTGTGATATTTTGCTACCATATCTATGTGCGAATAGTGGAAAGCGTGCCCTATGTGCATCTTGCCTGAAGCATATCTGGGAGGTGTGTCTATGCTGTAAGTGGGCTTGGATGAACTGAAATCATACTGGAATACTTTCTCTTCATTCCAGAAACTAGTCCACTTTCTTTCGCTCTCTTTGAAGTCGTAAGGCATTTAGTGCGCATAACTTTGGATTAAAAAAATGTTCTTATTCCCTTCCGGTACTTGGGTTCTTTTGAAAATTTCTTCAGTGCATTCAGAAGACGTTATACCTTTTTCTTCGATTGATTTGATGAGCTAGATGAGTCTGGTCTTATAGATTTTCGTTCCAGTCGTTTTGATAATCTACGCTGGAATCGTGTGGAAAATATGGAATGACGACCTTGATACGAGTATGGTGAAGAAGTTCTCCCATTTTTGTTTTTTTGCTACACAACACTTCTCAACGAAATTCAAGGGTTGATTTGTGAATAGAACAGTTCAAAAATACATTTTCTAACTTGGACGTAGTATTAAAGCAGTCATCATATATTGTCTGGTCTGATGACAATGAAAAGAACCATTGTGGTTATAGTTGCAGTTATAGTTGTCGCATCTCTCTCTTTAGGAATTGATCTATATGAGCGCTCATCACCGCAACCCGCAAAGGAGTTGGGACCTGGACTTGTACTGTCTATCGCTCCCGCATCCACAGGCCTTAATGCAGCTCCTGCAGAGTTCCTCTATGCATCCGTTCAGATCTTCGTAAATCCCCCACCATCCGTAGCCACCTGGTTGCATTCTTATGTAAACGTGGCACCTCTCTTTAACGGAACCACAAATTCCACTGGATATTTAGTCACCAACCTATCATACGGCTTCTACTCCCTCGCAGATAACTGGACGTCCTATATAGCGGAGGTCTCTTACTACTATATTGAAAACAACACTACTATGGTCTATTATCAGTCTGTAGTGGTACCTTTCAACCCCGCGTTTTACGTTCTGCTCACAGGCAATTTCCTTAATGTGACCGAGATATACGGATACCATCATCTAAGCAACATAACATTCCAAGATCACCCCTCCCTTGCATCTATGAAAGGATATGTCGACACCTCTTCCACTCAGTATCCATCGATAGTGTGAACAAATGACCTGCCTCTTGGAATAGGAGGAGGAAACGACAGCAACTTCTGGTCTTTGATCAAATCAACGTCATTTAGTAATGAGACTATTCCTCTGGCTTGGGTAAACAATTCCATACTATCTAGCAACAACGAGGAAATCGACATATCAGTATTTCTGGGCTCTGCGAGCCAAGAAGCACTTTTTCATGTGGGTCAAATAAGCAGTATCAGTGGGTCTATCTCTTACTCGGTACTTTCCAACGGCTCCTACACTTCTCCTGAAAACAGTAACGGCACCTGGGTAGATGGAATAACCGCTTACAACGCCCTTCCATTGAACGAAAATTCCCCTCACGCTGTTATGCTTTACGTTGTCGGGACAATAACGTTGGATCAGTTCAGGGAATACATTTACACCTCTGGTGGATACCAGCCGTCAAACAACTACCATTACACAACAGAGATCGCCTCTCTGAATGTTAATGGGAACGGTTATTATGACATGGGTCATATGAACATAACCAGCGGAACCACATGGTCATTGATGGAACCCCACAACCTGGCTAAGTATCTCTTTTCATCATCCTACATAACCGCAGAGAATTACACCCTGTCAAATGGAGGAACAGCAGATTGGTCCACTATAGAAGATAGTATGACGTCCGCTTCCAGCAATCTGTGGCCTGAGATCAACTCACTCTTTGGTCTTGCGCTTTCTGTCGTTGGTGTAATCGCTGCCGCAGATGGTTGGGCCCCCGGTTCTGGTTGGGCAGACCTAGCTTCAGACGTTGCAACTTATGCTGGTGTCGCATCTTCCGTGTATGGACTGCTGAACACTCAGGTGACCGGGGTGAGTGATAGCGTGTACTTGTTTGCAGGCAGTGTGAGTCTTGAGAATCCTGTCGGTTCTTCGAATAGTCTCGTTCTGAGTGCTCTCGTGAACAACGTTCCCATGTCAATTAACGGAGGAAATGGACAGTTCAACATAGCGGTATATGACCTTGAAGCGGTCGCGTCCTGATTCCTTTTTAATTTTAATTGACTATTTGAAAGAACTTTACCTACCTTAGAGTCATATGAGAGAAGGAGTGGAATTGGCTTCATTCATGACAAAGAAGGAATTTCCATGAGAGAAGAATCCGGTTATATCGTTGCTTAACTTTCAGTTCCGTTTGAATGCCTTAAACAGTTTTGCCAGAGATTCGACAGCCCTTGTAGAATATTCTTCAATCCTTGCAACTGCCTGATCGTGCTCAGCACCGGGACCGATTATTCCTATCGTGACAGGTTTCTCATATTCATTTGAAAGATCGACTATCTTTCTGACGGATTGATTTATCACGAGGTCATCATGCTTTGTTTCCCCCTTTATCACCGCACCAAGCAGCGCAACTCCATCGATGTTTTTCTTCTTAAGGAGCAACTTCACGGCGAGTGGCATGTCAAAGACCCCTGGGACCCTTATCGCTTCGTGCTCAAAGCCTAGGAGCTCCGATTGTTCCTCCGCCTTCTTTTGCATAAGCGAAGTGATGTCATAATTGAAGTCCGAAACCACCAAACCTATTCTTGACATTTTAATCCTCACTCAGAGTTCGTCCTGCA
>JAKATW010000117.1 GCA_021827945.1 Thermoplasmata archaeon | reverse complement strand
GGAAGTGATAGCTATCTCGCCGACGCCGAGATAATTTCCCTAGGGGGTTACATCCTGAAGAACCTGGGAATAGGGGAATTTTCCAGGCTGAAGGTTAGTTCGAGGATTCTCATAGACAGACTTATTGAGAAATTCCTGCCTGGAAAAAGGGAGGAAGTTTACTACATCCTGGATAGATGGTCGAAGATCTCGCAGGAAGAAAGGGAGAACTTCTTGAGCCAGAAAGGGTTGGATCGCGATATCATATTCTCATTTACTAATGGAAGTATACTTAGTGGACTGGACGATCCTGAACTTCAGAAACTCACCAAAATACTGGATTATGTCAAGTCTTCAGTGGAAGTAGATATTGAAATCGATCTCAAGATAGTGAGGGGGATAGCGTATTATACGGGATGCGTATTTGAAGCTTCGGACAGAGAAGAGAAGTCCAGGTCTATCCTTGGTGGAGGGCGGTACGACAATGTCATTGCTCAACTTGGAGGAGAGAATACTCCTGCCACGGGATTTGCAATGGGTGACGCCGTCCTTGAGAATATACTCAAGGCTAAGGGGCTATGGGCAAAGAAGAGGGAGAGACTTGTCTTTGTCGCACCCATAGACCTTCCAGGTAGATCTTTTTCCGTCAGGGTGACTACGGCCCTTAGAAGTTTGGGTTTCAGGGTTGACCTCAACGTCATGGAAAGAGGAATCAGCAAACAACTGGATTACGCTTCGAAGATGGGATATCAATATGCCATAATCTTGGGAGAGAACGAGGCAAAGAAGGAATCTGTTTCTGTCAAGAATATGTCTAATGGCCAACAGACAGAAGTGGAACTCAAGAATATCAGTGAACTACTAGATATTATCAAATGACGACAGACTCAAAAGCTGATGAAATTCAAGAAACTTTTATAATTACCAATGAATAACGAAGCATAGATGGACTCCCTTGAAGACAAGATAGTTCACAGGAAAATAGGGAGAAATACTAATCTCACCGTTAAGGAAATCCTAGATATGGTAGAAGAGGTCAGGAAGCAATATCCGGAGAGAGAGGTTTTCTTTGACGGAGACGAATTTGCAATCTGCTCTAGAAAGAAGAGGAAGCAGGCCTTTACAGTCTAATAGGAATTTCCTCAAGCATTTTGTTAGAGTCAATCAGTTCTGATATCTTCTCTATTTTTGTAGTGGTTTCCTTGTCTCCTCTGAAATCACCTAGTGTTTCATTCAGTATAGAGAATGCAGTACTCAGGTGTCTTCCCGAGACCCCATAAACCTCCATACCCCTGTATGCGACCAACATTTCGATTGCTATAATCCCCTTCACGTTCTTCACTATCTCTCTCAGCTTCCTAGTAGAGGTCCCTCCCATAGAGTTGTGATCCTCCTGATTAGCTGAGGTCGGTATGTTGTCTGCAGAAGATGGATAGGAGAGAACCTTGTTATCATTGCAGAGAGCTGCAGCAACGTACTGAGGTATCATTAAACCTGATTCTACACCTGGTTTGTCAGCCAGGAATGGGCTTAGACCAGAAAGAGACTTGTCGAGGATACGGAATACCCTCCTCTCGGAAATGTTCCCCAGCTCGGTAAGGGCTATAGATAGATAATCTGCTGCAAGGGCAAGGGGTTCACCGTGGAAATTGCATCCTGAAGTTATTTCATTGAGAACTAGGGGATTATCAGTCGCAGAGTTAAGTTCTGTATTCACGATACCTTTGACGTAGTTCATGGTCTGAAGGACCGATCCCAGTACCGTGGGTATACACCTGAGAGAATAAGCATCCTGCACCTTGGCTTCCGTTCCCTTTCTGATGCGTTCACTTCCCTGCACAAACAGTTTGAGCGCTCTTGCGACTATGCTGTGCTCCACGTACGGTCTGGCATCAAACAAACCACATTCTAGTGCCCTCTCCGTCCCACTCAGGAGATGCATTGACATTCCGGCAGCTATTATGGCATGCCTGAACAGATTCTCAGAATCCTTGTACCCAAGCGACAGGTTAGCTAACATAAAGGAGGTTCCATTTATGAGCGAAATACCTTCCTTTGCTTCGAGATTTATTGGTTTCAGACCCTTCATCGATAACACGCTCTTTGTTTCCACGATCTTGCTGGTTTCTACCACCCTTCCCTCTCCTATTAGCACAAGAGCAAGGTGTGCAAGAGGTGAGAGGTCTCCAGACGATCCCACACTTCCCTTCTCAGGAATGTATGGTATGACGTTAGCGTTGAGCATAGCAAGGAGTGACTGAATCAACTCCGGCCTGACTCCAGAATAGCCTTTACTAAGCGAGTTGGCCCTCACCAACATCATTGCCCGGACTGTTCTCTCGTCGAGTGGTTTACCATATCCAGAAGAATGAGACCTTATGAGATTTGTCTGAAGGTCCTTGATCTTATCAAGACTGACCCGCTCGCTGATCAAATCGCCGAAACCGGTCGTAACGCCATAGATGGGTTTACCAGAGTCTATCAGACCTTCAACCTTTTCACGACTAGACTTAACGCGCTCCAGAGCACCCTTCGCGATGGCTACATTCTCCATCCTATCGGAAGCCCTTACAACTTGGTCTAGAGTCAAGTCGTTGCCTGTGAGTATGATCATAACTTGAAATAGCTGTCGGGAATAAATAATGATACTTTCTCTGAGCTACTCTGATCAATTTAATTTAAATATAAATTAGAAAGTCAATTAAGAAGAACAGTGTTAGAGAATATTGGAGCGTACCGCCACTCTTCCAGAGAAGGGCCCGAAGAATTAAGGAAGATTTGAAAGTATAGAAGGGAGTGAAAAGTTGGAAGAAGAAAACAAGTGATCAATTGGGATTGAGATTAAAGTGCATAGTGAAACAGAAGGAATAAGTATGACTCCAACTAT
>JAKATW010000049.1 GCA_021827945.1 Thermoplasmata archaeon | reverse complement strand
AATTAAGAAGGATATGGGAGTTGACGAAATGAAAGTTAATAAAGTAAAAGCTACCCTGGCACCCGTAATGAAGGATTTCGATAAAGTATCAAGAGCGCTGCCAGGCAGGCTCGGAATGAAGGTAATCAAGGAAGCATGCAAGGCTGAAGTGGATCTTGTGGACAACAGTTTCATGGAGGAGGATTTCTATGATCTGGAAAAGGAAGTGAAGAAAGCAGGTATCACCGTTGTCCCTGATGCGGGTGTGGCTCCTGGATTGTCAAATGCTATCGTTGGAAGAATTGCGGCAGATTATGGCTACCTGGATAACGTGGATATAAAAGTGGGAGGTCTACCGGAGAGGAATATACCCCCAATAGGTTACAAGGTCGTATTCTCGCCTATGGACACCCTAGATGAATTTACCAGGAAGGTCCAGATCATAAAGAATGGAAAGATTATAGAGACGGAACCAGGAGAGGGCCTGGAATATTTCTTTGTCAACGGACTTGGGTCTCTGGAAGCTTTTTACACCAACGGGCTCAGGTCGCTCCTCAAAAACATAAAGACGAACAATATGGTAGAAAAGACTGTCAGATACAGAGGGCACATCGAAAAGATGACGTTTCTGAAAGACCTTGGTCTCCTTGACGAATCCAAGGTAGATCTGAACGGTAAGGAGGTCGTGCCGAAAGAGCTTCTCGCGTCTCTTTTCCTTAAGAATCTTAGCTTCCCGGACATCAAAGACATACTCTACATGGAGATCAGGGTCACGCCTGCAAAAAGCAAGGAAGAAATAATCTACAAGGTCTTCGACAAGGAAGACTCGAAGACAGGATTTACTGCCATGACAAGAACGACAGGGTTTACCAATGCGGCTTTTACTCATCTTATATTGAACGACATGATTAAGGAGAAGGGTATCGTACCACCAGAGATTGTTGGAGGGAACGCGAAAAGTTTCAATGAAGTGATCGGATTTCTTAGCAAGATGGGAGTATCAGTCACCGGCTCCAAGAATTAGTAATGAAAGCAATCTCCCTGCTATCAGGTGGAAAGGACTCGTTTCTGAGCCTACTGATAGCTATCTCTGTAGGAATGGATGTCGAGAGGACTATTACTGTGAGAGCGGAACAGGACTCAAATATGTTTCACTACCCGAATGCGGAACTCGGTTCCATTCTTTCGGAGACTTTGGGGGTAGAAAACTCTTTGATTTCGGAGGACGAATTTGAAGATACAATTTCTTCTTTCTCCGGCTATTTCCTCATTGCGGGTGCAGTGGAATCAGAGTTTCAGAAGACTAAGCTCGAGGCTTTATGCGAAGCCAACGGACTGAAAACATTCTTCCCTTTGTGGAGGAAGAATCAGGAGCTGATAATTAGGGACTTTATTGCCACTGGATCAACTGGCGTGTTTGTTTCAGTTGCAGCTGAAGGTCTTGGAGCAGATTTCTTGGGGAGGAAGATAGATGATACATCCCTGAAGTTACTGAAAAACGCTAACAGTAAGTTCGGTATCTCCATAGTTGGAGAGGGCGGAGAATACGAGACCCTTGTCACCTACACTCCTTTTGCAGCCAACCATATCGTGATCGATGAAACCGAGGTAGTCGATAGAGGCATACAGAAAAACCTGAAGATAAAAAGATATAGAGTCGTCAGTTCCTGATGAAGTGAGAGACTCCAGAGGGATCGACTAGAGATATCGTGAAAGACAATTTCCCATCTATTGCGTCTACGATTCTATTTTTTGTTTCTTCCACCTTTTCTGGGTCATCGAACAGGGGCATAAGTTGTAGGAACCTATTGAGAAGACCCTCAACATTTGTTATAAATGACTCTGCAAGGGGGCCAGGGTATAGTTCGAGTCCCAATTCCGGTATGAGAACGGTCCCACTACTTCCTCTGGCAATCTTGATCTCAAGATCCTTTTTATCCCGAATCTCTATCTTGTCTTCCTTTGGAAAATCACCCTGAAATGCAAAATCGTTGATCCTGTATCCGCAGTGCTTGCACCTCATATAATAGTGGATGACCTTTCCAAAGTGGGGTACTTCAATTTCATTTGTACCTCGTTCCATGTCACCTGCAGAGCAAGAAGGACATTTCAGGTCTGATTCATCCATTCCAGTAATCTCCCTCTGTACACCTTGCGAACTTTCTTTATGTCTTTAAGGCTGGAGCATCCAGTTAGAAACATTGCAGTCTTTAGTTCGGTCTCGAGTTGCAAAACCAGGTCTGTGACGTCCTTATCTGACTTCAATGCTGCCTTAAGGAACGTCGAAGCGAGCCCTCCAAGTGTCGCACCCATAGAAAGCCCTCTGAAGACATCCAGACCTGTCCTGATCCCTCCAGACGCAATTACAGGAAGCTCCACATTTGCAAACATGAGACTCATCGGGGAAGGAATTCCCCAGTTCCAGTACGTCGTTCCAACTCTCTCCTTCTGTTCATCCGACCTGTTTCGGCTCCGTATTGACTCTACTGCAGCGAAAGAAGTACCAGATCTTCCCCCCGTGTCTATCGCAGAAACTCCAAGTTGCTTGAACTCTAGAGAATCTTGGACCGAGAAACCTGCTCCGGTCTCTTTTGCAATTGTTTTATATTTTTTTGAAAGTTCTCCAATTCTCTTCTTTATTCCCTTTGAATTTCTGTCTCCCTCTGGTTGGGATAATTCCTG
Organism: Thermoplasmata archaeon; assembly: GCA_021827945.1. Taxonomy (GTDB): domain Archaea; phylum Thermoplasmatota; class Thermoplasmata; order Thermoplasmatales. Next base: position 12,212 of record JAKATW010000049.1, on the reverse strand, counting down.
GACAAAATTGAAGTGTACTGCAAGTGCGTCTCCCTCTATCAGTTCAACTGCATAACGTATCTCGTCATCCGTAAGAGCATTTTTCCCCTGCTTTATCAGTTGTGGAGCTCCAATATTGGCGATTCTGAAAGGCACATCGTATTCTGTCACTATTGAATACGAATCCCCCACTGTTCGGTTCTGTATTGCCGCCCTTTCTGATCCTACTCCCATTGCAATTCCGGATTCCGCTGCGGCTATAGCAAGATTCTCATTTATTTTCTTAGTATCAGGATGTCCACCGGTCATCGACGATATCAGTATAGGTAACCTTAGCTTCTTTCCCAGGAAGCTGGTAGAGGTATCTATTTCATCGTAGTCGACTTCTGGCATTGATTTCTGTATTATGTCAATGTCATCCCAGTAATTGTAATCGTGAGAAACATTCTGAGAACTAATGATATCAATGTGTTCAAGTTTCCTCTTTTCGACCGTCATCTGATCACCGTGGATCTGGTCTTTATTCCATTAAGGAAATTCTGGAGCCTGTCTGGCCTGTACCCGTTCAGTATGACCACTCTGTTGGTATAGAGTACCATTTTCTTAATCCTTTCCATCTTTCCAGCCATGGAGCCTGTCGCATCCTTTCCGGTATCTATTACATTAATCTCCTTTGAGCTTAAGATAGGTATGAATTTGGCACTCTTGTTGGTTTTTGGATCCCGGTCGTATAGACCGTCAACATCCGTCACGAACACCACGGAGTCTGGTCGAAACTGACGTGAGAGATCCAATGCGATCTCATCTCCTGATATTATCCTGTACCTGTCGCCTGAGATAAGAATGTCTCCATAGAGAACGGGAACGAATCCCTTTCTTAGAAGTATTTTCACTATCTTGAAATCTGGTTTATTGCCTCCGTAAATCGCGTGAGGAGGAATCGATACAGCTCTCACACCCTTTCTGTTGAGTTCTTCTATGACCGCAGAGTCTAATGCCAGGACGTCCGACATTACTTTTGATATAGCCCCTTCCTTTTCCGCTAGCGGACCAGGTTTTTCAAGACCATGCTTTAGTGCCAGAATGTGACCGAAGGAACCGGCCCCATGAATCAGTATTTTCTTTTCATCATTCGAAGAAAGGACATCACAAAGCTTTCTAAGAAGTCTGATGTTTATTCTTCTGTAGCTGTCTTTCTCGGTTACGATACTACCCCCGAGTTTTATTATATTCACATCTTGCAATCCAATCTAAATAAATAAAATCATGGAAGATTGTTTATTTGTGAAATACTTGTACGTTCATGCCAATGGACATTTCAATGTTCAGATACGTCGAATCGATTCCTGAGGACAATATTAACCTCGCTTCGAGTGCGATGAAGGGCATGAATCCAGAAGGCGTTGGCGGTGTCGAAATAGAGGAGCAGATCGCCAAACTCTACAGTGTCGATAAGGATCAGGTAATTGTTACTCCCTCGAACACCTTCGGATCATTCTTCACCCTCCATTACCTCAGGAAGAAGATATCGTCCATGGTCACTATCACGCCAGAATATCCAGCATATCATTATCAGGCGAGGGAGATCGGGATAAATACCTCAATGGATAACAGAATATCTACTGAGGGAGTTGATCTATCTCCCTGGGACGTTGATGAAAGAACAGCCTATTTCATAAGTAACCCCAACAATCCTACCGGATTGACGTGGAGTGACGAAAGCCTAAAATCAATCGCAAGGGAAACTGAGGGGAACGAGTCGTATCTTGTGATAGACGATACTTTCTCATTCTTCAACGGAACGTTTCCAAAGAAGCTCGAGACAGGAAATAGTATCATTCTTGGTTCAGTTTCAAAATTCTTCGGTGAATCCGGAATAAAGATGGGGTGGATTGTAGCTGGGAGACAGATAATTGAAGAAATGAAAGAAAGAATCGGATTAATGGTTCCTGTAATTTCAACTAGCGTGAAGAGAAGAGGCAATTATCTTCTCAGCAACATAGGCGTCTACAAAGATTACAACAAGAAGAAACTTGATGAAAATTCCAAGATACTCTTTGAGAGTCTTGACGAATACATACTTGGATACAGAGGAAGCATAATCAACGTGATATCCCTGGGAGGAGACTCAACAAAGTTTGCCTTCTCACTAATGGCGGACGGAGTCTCAACCGTACCTGGATATTATTTTGGGTCCGACTCCCTGTTGAGAATTGGGATAGGGACGGAGGATGCGGAGAGAACTGATAAAGGAGTCAAACTCATAGCAAAGAGACTCTCTAACTGGAAGAGATAGGAATGGAAGCAGTCGGAATTCTTTATGGAGACATCCACCCGACGGTCGTGAACTGTTCTGTCTCAGGAAAATTGAGACAGGGAGACTACGTTCGGATCAAACACCACGAAGACGGATGGGTCTTGGGGAAAGTTGACTCCATCGAGGCAAAAACAAACCTCTCAATCGAAAAGTCTTACCAGATTATGGAAGGAAATAATATAGAAATTCAACAGACTATATCTGCCCAAATAGTGATGATAGGTTATCTCGATCAGAAAAGAGTCCTCCAGTACCCAAGAACCCCATTCCTGGCTGGGACACCTGTCTATCTCGCTGATGACGAATTTATTTCTGCGACCCTGAACATCGGTGCGGGAAAGAGAGGGAGAGCCTACGTCGGTCTCATCTACGGGCACAGCATACCGTTCTCAATAGACATAAACTCGATGGTACAGAAACACATCTCCGTGATGGCAAAAACTGGCGGAGGAAAGAGTTACCTGACCGGAGTGATAATCGAGGAGCTTATCAAGAATGAAGTCACAGTGGTTGTCATAGACCCGCATGGAGAATATGGTTCAATGAAGAGCAAGGCCTCTGATTCTGAAGACATGAAGAGATTCTCCATTCGACCGAGTTCGTACGGTGACCGGATCATAATTTTCTCACCTGATCACGGAGATGAAAAACTCACTTTCACCCTTTCACAGATTAATGTCAAGGAGCTCGTTAGCATTATGAATCTGTCAGATCCAAAGTCTTATGTGCTTCCACTCAGGAAGGCAATAGACGCAATAAGGCTCTCGAGCAAGGACTACGACTTTGATGATATCATCAAGGAACTGAAGAGACAGGATGACTCTTCTCTATCTCAGACCCTTGAGAAGGAGTTGCTCTATCTGAAATCACTGAACGTTCTGGGAAAGAGGGGACTGAGGATAGACGAGCTTGTGGTCAAGGGAAAGGTATCGATCATTGAGATGAAGGGCCTTCCTCCCGATATGCAGGAACTCATAGTACAGAGACTTCTGTACTCTCTTTTTGAGGCAAGAAAGAAGGATAGAATACCTCCCCTGCTGACTGTGGTGGAGGAGGCTCACAATTTCGCGCCTCAGCAGGGGAAGGCGTTTTCTTCCAAGATAATGAGAACGGTAGCTTCCGAAGGCAGGAAGTTCGGATTTGGACTGCTTGTTGTATCCCAGCGACCGGCTAAGGTAGACAAGAACGTGCTATCCCAATGTGGCACGCAGCTCATACTCAAGGTGACAAATCCTAATGATCTCAAGGCTATTGGGAACTCAGTGGAAGGATTAACTACATCATCTCTGGACGAGATACAGAGGCTACCCGTCGGGACTTCCTTGGTCGCCTCTCCAGAACTTCCGATTCCGCTCTTCATTGAAGTGCGACCGAGAGAGACGGACGATGGTGGAAAGAATGTGAGGGTTGTCAGGTGACGATACAGGAGCGGTGCAAGAGGTATCTCGACATGACCAGTGATGCCTTGAAACTTGTCAAGATTGCACCATCTAAAGAGAGTTTCCTTAGCAAAGCCGCAACTGATTTCATGGATATGTGCAGCAACTACCTCAACGATGCAACTTTCTTCTATGAAAAGGGCGACTTTGAGAACTCACTTGCAGCCAGCTCATATGCATATGCCTGGTTAGACGCAGGCGTGAGACTTGGAATTCTCAGCGCATCTGGTGATTACAAGAGATTTACTCAGTACTCTTAGCGGTATGTGCTATAGTCGTAGATCAAATCTATTAGTTGTTTGCTTGTGGTGTCATCGATTATTCCTTCATTCTTCTTGACCAAAACATAATCTCTTGCATCCAAAACGCCGTTCTTGGCAGCCTTTGCATATACTGATCCTATCACGCTACCTCGTACGCTTTCCGGAAGGTCCTTCAAGCACTTTCTTAATAGAAATCTGAACTCCTCATTTTTTCTCATGTTGAGTTTTCTTAATTTCTTTTTCGTCTCAATGCCATTTGCGTTCGTAGGGGTTCGATTTACCTCCATCTGTAACTTTGAATTAATCCGTAACATTTAAATATTTCTATATCGCGCACTTCTGAGAAACCAGCCACTATTGGTATTCCACTGCAAGAGTTCGGCATCGATTAGATTTTGTGAACATAGTGTGGGAGATACCCCAAACTAATCGCATCAGTACGAGCTTAGAGCACAGCGAGGAAGTGGTCCTAGAAAGTCCGATGAGCCACTGGTAAATAATTTATTGTAAGTTACCTTAGGCATTCGTGGCTGATGGGGTAAGGAGAAAACACATTTTCTATTCGGGGGGAGCCGCAAGAGCATTCTCAATAGCCAATGGAGTTGAGACTCAAGGGGTAAAAGACCTGATTAAGGAAATGTCATCTTCGGTTAACGTGACAGTCCTGTCAGAAGAGGAAAGTCTAATCGCACTCCTTAAGTCCGGTGCATCTGTCGACGATCTTGAGTCTATGAAGACTATACAGAACTTCTTGAGAATTGTGGGCGAGACCTCCAAAGTGCACAGACTGGTGGCAGAGGACAGTTCTGAGAAAAAGATTGAGAAATACAGCGAAATCACTCTCAATTATTACAAGCTAATCTCCGAACTGGGAAAGAGCGAATTAGAAGATTTCACCGAGTTCATGAATTTGTTCCCTTTGAAGCATAATTTGCAGCAAGATTACGTGAGTCATTTGCCCTCTTTTCTTAAGCCATATGAGAGACTTTTTGCGACGTCCATTGAATCACCAAAGAAATCTAAGAACATATCCAAGATGAAATTTTCAGACTACTTGGCAGAAGTAAGGTGGATTGTAAGGGACATACTGCAACGGGATGGGACGAAGATAATAGCTGTGCCAGACGACTACCTGGTGGTCGCGATTGCAAAGGAGTTAGAAATATATGGAGTCAGCCCAACCGTCGTGTCCCCAGTTTCTGAGATAATAATAAACGACGTCTCTTATAATTTTGTGATTTCAACCCTCAAATGCGTTGATGAAAATTTTTCGTTCGAGACTATGATATCGCTCTTCGAAAATCCTTACTCACAAATGGATAGGACCAAGATTTACGATCTCAAGGATCAGTGTTATGAAAAGAATATAACCAAGGATATCCGGGATTGGAAAACACTGTTCCAGGACCTCAAGGTAACAAACGTTCTCATAGAAGACCTTGAAGAACTCTGGAAGAGTCTAGATAAACCGGAAGGGATCTCGAATTTGATAAAATTCTGTACTAAGTACCTTGGTGAGAGAAATTTTCCAAATAAGATTTTGAAGGTCTTACTCTCTTCTTACGAAGATTACCAGAATGACCCCTTGGGATTTATCAATGATTTGGAATCTATGAAATCTCTCCCCAAAGTGAGTATATCAGGAGACTCCACAGTTCTGATCGGCAAACCTTTGGATCTGATAGGGCTTCCTGCTGATACCCTTTATATTGCCGGATTGGATGCATCATCTTCCCTTCGAGCTTTCCCCGAAGAAGCCCGTGATTTTATTGCACGAATCGGGCTCGAAAACTCCTACGAGAACCTTATGGAGAGTGCGTACAGATCTCTGGTAGATCAATCCAATGAAGCAATCTTGAGCTGCTCCTCAATGGACGATAAGCTCTCATATACCGAATCAGTCGCATTTTACGACGAGACCGCTGGGCAAGAGAAATATATCCAGCGAGATTCTATCTTTGTCCCAGATGATCCACTGGTAAAATGGGAACTGGTGAAAGCCAATAAGACTTCCAACAAGTATTCACTGGAAGATAGCATCATAAAGACAAGGTTAGAGAAGCCGATATATCCTACTTTCATAGAGAATTATGCTGGCTGTCACTTTAAGGGACTTATAAATGGTTTCTTAGGAATAGATGAGGTTGACTCACCCAGGGAATTTTTGGATCCTCGTACCACTGGCACAATGACTCACAGGATACTAGAAAAGTACTACTCTACAGATGTTTCACCTGCAAATTTTGGAAGATTGGCGGATTCTTACGTGAGGGGAGAAATCAGTAAGGAGAGGTATGAATCAAGGATCGAAGCATTGAAGTTCTATCGAGACAAATATCTAGTGAATGGCAAGCTAGTCAGGTTCTTCATAATGGACGTTTCTCACGCTCTTGAATTAGGGAGGAAGACGATGCAGAAGGAATTTCACTTTCCAACAAGCGAACAGCAAGTCTTCTATGAGATTGGCGAGAAGAGGATTAGCATAGGTGGATATGTTGACAGAATTGATGAGGAAAATGATGGATTGTGTGTTATAGACTACAAGAGCTCGCTTTACGGTTATCCAAAGAATGATCTATGCGATGAGAGACATTTCAAGATACAGTTGTTTCTCTATAAGATCGGAGTAGAATCGATCTTGAAAAAGAAAGTGAGGGCGGCAGCCTATGTCTCCTTCAGGGACATCAGCGAAGGATTCAACACTGCAGGTTTCTTCAATGCAATACCAAACGAAGATGCACAGTTAAGGAAGTGCAGGGAGATTGTTGATCCCGTTCTTGAGGACTTTATGAGCGGTGATTTCGATCCTGTCGTGAAGGAAGGGGAGAGCCTCTGGAAGTGTGAAAATGAACTCTTTTGTCCATTACTGAGCGTGTGCAGAGTTCAAGAGAGGAGGTGGTAGTATCACGGGCGATTTTGTGTCTGCAGTTCCCGGTTCAGGAAAGACTGAAACCCTGATCAACAAGTGCTATGAGTTGATGGAGAATGAAGGGGTCGAGAGTGTTGTCGCGATTACATTCACAGACAGGGCATCTGAAGAACTGATAGAACGCCTCAAGAGGAAGGCAATGAGCGATGGAAATATCGACCTTATAAGACAGCTGCCAACATCAAATGTGGGTACGATTCACAACTTTTGCTCCAGGATTGTGAGAAAGTACGGAACGGAAATAGGCATTCCCTGGTACTTCAGGGTTATGGACGATCTTGAATCATATAACATGCTGGAGAAGAACGTAAGAAACTTCGTCATATCAGTTAGAAATGATCGGAGGGTCACAGAGGAAGGGCTGATCCTAGGCAGGCTTCTTGATGAATTTGAAACCGACATAGAACAGGTGATAAAGGATTGCACTGAGATGATGGTGGCACAGAAGGGTTATTTCGCCTACATGATTTTCACTAACCAGAGCTTTTATACTGATTTTATTCGGGAGGCATTCGACGAAACAGTGATGAAAGAGATTTCCTCGAGAATGCGTATCTCCATACTTCCAGGACTCGTCTCACTTCTCTCTTCATTTGTTGTCGAGTATCAGAATATAAAGCAGAGAGCAAGGTTGATGGATTTTGATGACCTTCTTCTTTATACGCTCAAAATAATGGAAGTAAAGGGAGACGAAATTGCAAAGAAATATGGGTACATCCTAGTGGATGAGTTTCAGGACACTGATGAACTTCAGATATCTATTTTTGATAAGTTCTGGGAGAATGGATCTTCATTCTTTGTAGTTGGGGACCTCAACCAGAGCATATATTCCTTTCGGGGAGCTCACCCCGGAGCACAGCGGAGATTTTCAAACCGCATAACGAACCAGGTCACGCTTAAGACCAACAGAAGAAGCGGTAGAAACCTTATAGCATTCTATAATAGTTTTTTCCCATCCATTATGAAGTATGAACAGATGGAAGGATATTCAACTCACGAGGGAGGTGCCTATTGCTATATAGAGGATGACAAGGTGCAGACGGTAGCTGAGATAATCAAGAAGAAGATAAGGGGGGGCGAGCTACCAGGGAGTATAGCGGTGCTGAGCAGAACTTCATCCGATTTCTTCAATTTGAAGAGGCGCCTGAAAGAGGAGGGTATAGAGTGCGTTCTCATATCCGGGGAGTCGATTCTGAAATCCCAGGAGGGGTTGGACCTTCTTTCCCTCGTCAGGTACTTGGCAGATCCTGGCGATCAGGTCGCCCAGGTCTCGTTGCTCTTTTCCCCGATGTTCGAGATGACAGCATCCGATCTGGTCAGGTCTAAGGACAAATTCTATGAACTGCTTGAGTCCAGATTGGGCAAATATCGAGAAGAACTGAAACGAGAGAGGCTCGATTTTCTCCTCAACAGGATAGTTCTCAGGGAGGGGTACATATCTGCACTGCTTGGCATGAGGGATGGGCAGGAGAGGGTAAGCAGACTAGGCAGGATCCTGGAACTGATTTCTTCACATATCACAGCTTACGGAGGGAACGCTTTCTTGGTCGCTGAATGGTTGCAGAATGCAAGCAATAGCAAGGAGAGTGGGCCAATTGATGATCTCCTGGAAGACCAATCTAGAGTCAAAATTATGACGGTTCACCAGGCAAAAGGTCTTGAATTCAATACAGTAATCGTCTACGATCTGAGACCTGGACCAGATAGGGCCAAATATTACGCGGATGAATATACCGGTATAGTGGCAAAGAAAGACAAGGACTTCATGACTTCGCCTAGTAGGAAGATCATAGGGAAGAGCGAGAAGAACAGCTTTTCACTGAACGAAGAATCAAGAATATTGTATGTTGCCTTTACAAGGGCTAAGAATGAACTGCACGTAGTCTTATCAGAAAAGGAACTTAAGGACGAAAGGGGTGCAAAGAAGGGAGACGACCTGATATGTACTTTCCAGAAGATTCTCGGATTGTGGAAAGACAGTGGAATCAAGGAAAGGAAGGATGCCATGGAGAAAATGTCTATCATTCCATCTATCACGTCCAAGACCGATCACCTGGAGCAGAGGACAAAAAAACAGAATGCAAACAGATTAATGAGCACTGAAGAAGTGAAGGTAAGCATTCAAAGCGATGAGGACAACGAATCTGCAATTATGCAATATCTAAAGGAGAGAGGCGATAAGGTGAAGGAATTCAGGATCATTTCCAAAGGTTCTAGGATCACTCTTTCAGAAAGTGGACTCAGAATTTATGAAGATATTCCCTCCTCAAACTGCTATTTTGTTAAGAATGGAAGGATTGAGTTCATACTGTGAAAAAACTGAATTGAAACAGATGTTATTTAACACTTTTTAAGGCTAAAAGAATTGTATTGCCAGGTTTACAGTACATCTTTATCTTTGAGAGATATTTTATATATTCATCGAATTAGGCTTAGCTCCGGTGGTGTAGACCGGCCAAGCATATGGGGCTCTCAATCCCACGACCCGGGTCCAAATCCCGGCCGGAGCATAACTGGTCCTACAAGTTCCAAATGTGATTCTGAGAAGGGTTGATGTGACCGCTATAATTTTAGGGAGACATAGACAATCTCTAGAACTGTACCAGAATCTGAACAGAAATCAAGATCGAGTCAAGAGTTTTGACTTTGTACTACACTCAGTCAACCTGGATATTCTCTTGATTTTTCAACAGGGCAAATATCGGCGGGGCCAAAAGAGAAAAGATCCCGAAATATTATTAACTTTCTACCTTAGGAATCAAATGTTCGTCTAAAGGGTGAACAAAGCAGAAGATGGTTTCAACACGTCCAAAGAAAGTTTTTGTGATTTCCCGTGTGTCTCTTTTTCTGGTAGCTGTAGACGTTACTAAGGATTTGTCAGAACCTATATTTGGAATAAAGATGTGATGATACCAACTAATCTACATCTTATTCCGACTTTCCTGAAATCAGAGAACTGTGTGATTAACTATCAGTAGATCAGAAGAAACTCTTCTTGATCGCAGCATTGACTTTCTGCATTACATCAGCCGGTATTTCATTCATATTGTGTGCTGACTTTGCGTGATTTGCGATCAGAGGCATGAGTTCCTCTTTGGTTGAAGCCTTTGTCTCAAATCCACAGTTCTGTCCGATGTCTGCGCACTTAAAGGTGTATTTTGCCATGTGATAACAATTTAATGTGTCATAAAAATATTGCGTCCTAGCAAGCAATCCCATATTCTCATTTCAAATTCCTAAATCCTTTTTTATAAGACACGAATAAGAGCATAATGGAAAGGCCCACTTGGGATGAGTATTTCATGAGAATGGCTTTTATGGCAGCTACCAGGTCCAACTGCGTAAGAAGGAAGGTAGGTGCTGTCATAGTGAAGGAGAAAAGAATAATGTCGACTGGTTATAACGGACCACCAAGAGGTGCACTACACTGTGACGAGGCGGGATGCCTGAGAGACCAGCTCAAAGTCCCGGCAGGGGAAAGGAGGGAACTCTGCAGGGGACTCCACGCTGAACAAAACGCGATCATACAGGCCGCTTATAATGGTACCGCAATAAATGGAAGCATCATCTATGTAACTACACATCCATGTTCGGATTGTTCAAAAATGATTATAAATGCAGGAATCAAGGAAATCATATTTTCAGAAGGCTATCCTGACGAGCTATCAGAGCTAATGCTTATAGAGAGCAACATAGAGACGAGACAGTATGATGTGTCTCAAGAGTTCAAGGATATGCTCTTTGGGCAAAACCTAGACCTGATAAACACTCTGAAGGATTGAAAATCCACAATATCCCTGAGGCCACCAGGCGAAAAATAATCTGCAGATTTAGAAGTGTCAGAAAGTATCAAGCTTGTCCTTGATTTCTGCGTACCGATCTTCAATTCTCTTGTTTTGTTCTGGAGTAAGTCTCCACCCGTTAGACTGAAGATTTATTGTTGCCTGGTCCCTGTTCTTTGCCCCGGGTATCGGGATGACGTTATCCTTGGAAATCAGCCAGTTAAGAGCCAGTTGTACAACAGAGTGCCCAGACTCAAGAGAGATATCTCTGAGGACCGAAAGGAATGAACTGATCATCTGAATATTTGGTTCGTTGAACAATTTGTTGCTCTTTCTTACGTCGCTCGGTTCAAGGTTTGCATGATCGTATTTGAATGTGAGCAATCCCTGTGCAAGGGGGGAATATGCAATGACACTCATTTTCTCTTTGTTCAAGTATGGAAGCATCTCTTCCTCTATCTCTCTCTGTAGAATGTTGTATCTCACTTGATTCGAAACGATGTCCATGCTCGAAAGGTACGATCTTGCCTCTTCTATCTGGCATACGCTGAAGTTAGAAAGTCCAATATATCGAATCTTCCCGTCGTTTGCCAGCTTCTCAAGAGTTTTCATAGTATCTCTAAGAGAGGTATATATGTCTGGCCAGTGCAGCTGATACAGATCGACATAGTTGGTGTTTAATCGTTTAAGGCTTCCGTCAAGTGCCCTCTCCAAGTATTCAGGTTTAAGATGGCCCCCCGAAGCCTTTGTCGCAATGATTATCTCATCTCTAATATCCTTGATTACTTCGCCAATAACCGATTCTGAATGTCCATCTCCGTATACTTCTGCGGTATCAATGAAATTAAGTCCCATCTCAATAGAGGTCAGTATTGCATTCTTGACGTCAGAATCAACTATCTTCCCCCACCCTTTGGCTCCAGCTTGCCAGGCGCCAAGCCCTATGACAGAGACCTTTAAATCGGATTTTCCTAGGTTTCTATATTCCATTCTCCGATATAATAGGATTTATAATTAATTTTCGTCTACTGTGTCTAACATCTCATGAAAGTCATAAAGAATTCATCGATTCTTTCGCAGGATTATATCCCCGAATCCGTACTTGGACGAGAAAAGGAATTGAACAATCTAAAAGAATTGATCAGGGCCACGGATGTATCCTCTACCTTTGTGATAAGAGGAAATCCCGGAACTGGAAAAACACTGATCGGGAAATATCTTTTGAAAGAGTTAAGAGAGTTCAGGGGTGCATACGTCAATTGTTACATTAATCAGACGGACAGGGGGATTGTTTCTGCAATACTCGATAATCCGAATGTGAGGCTTCCTGAACTTGGAAATGCCAGAGCGGAATCCATCTCAGACATATTGTTTATTGCGCTGCCAGCAAAGAATAATCTGATAATTCTCGACGAATCGCAGTCACTCAAGAAAGGTCATGGTCAAATCGTCTATCTCCTTTCTAGGAGCACGGAGCTTGGTGGTCCACAAATCAAACTTGTG
>JAKATW010000077.1 GCA_021827945.1 Thermoplasmata archaeon | reverse complement strand
TGTTGTCAAAAGGATTCTGAAGAAATATCATTATCCACCTGATGGTCAGCAGAAAGCAACTGAAACAGTTCTTGTACAGGCTAAATTGTTTGCTCAGGAGTGGGCAGTTTCATAGCTTCATCCTAATAGACACTGGTTTGGACACCTAATTCTGGATATAATTCACTTGCCATCTACAAGATTGTTGGATTCTATGAGGGGGATGGTAAGATTCTATTGAAAAAGATAGAGTAAAGAATGGTAATATCGGGCGGTCTCTGGACCTTGACAAAAGTACAGATCGAAGAAATCAAATCTGAAGCTAGCCACCCGACTAGATAGAATATCCTCAGTCTCTTAGCAGTAACTTATTCACAGCCAGAAAGGAATACTGCCACTTAGTTGCGGTGGTTTAATCCCTTCCAATGCAAAAGACGCAATCTTATCACTGTAATGAATGGTCACGGGCATTCTTGGCGGGTTCAAAGATCCATAATGTAATTGAGTAAGTGCAAGAACCGATCTGATAGCCTGTTTCATACTAATGGGACCGAAGTTATGAATTCTAACAGGGCGCGGAGTGGAATCCCTGAAGGGTGGAGGAGATGAGATTAGAAAAGCATTATCTCTATCAATTATGAATATGTTCCCCTTTTGAGGACTCTTTATCATTCCATTGTCATCCAGGTAAAGTCGCGGAGCTTCTCTCTTGATTACCTCTATTAATGAAAACTCTGCCCCAATAGATTCTGCCCTATTTATGAGAGTCCTTCGTTCCTCGCCTCTAAAATATCCATCTCTGTGAATGACTACCTTCTTTCCCGCAAACTCTTTCACTGGGAAAAGACCTTCCAGAACATCCGATGGGACAGTTTCACCCTCTATTGGGGCATCATGTATCGTGTACCTCATGAAATCACCGTTGTTGAAGTATACTCTTGCAATTGCTGCCGCATTCTTTGTCCCTGGGAGGTGACGCTTCTTTTCTCTCGCTATATCTATACCGACTACGATGTCGCAAAAATCTAATGGACTAGCCAGTACATATGGTATATTACCTGTTTTCCCTAATATCCCTAGTAGAATATTTTGTAGAGCATACTGGTTCGACAAAGTCTCATAATTTACTACCTGACCTCCAACCCCATTCCTAATTGTCACTTGCTTGAAGATGTGGTACAAGTCAACTTCTTCGATATCGCCTTCCTCATCGGGTTTTCCGGGAAACACGGCGAGTATAATGTCTGGTCTAGCGTCTATCAACTCATCCACAGAACGTTCAAGGTCTACTCGATCCATACTCTTGAATTTCAAGGAATTTGTGATATCCAGATCGAAGCCTAAGTCTCTGAGCCCATTCCTAATTCCGTTGACGAAACTGGTTAACTTCTGGTCATTCGTGTAATTCGAAGATGCGAGCACTCCCATGCGAAGCACCTTGTTCTTGAGAGTCTCAGAATACTTGTAAAGACCGTATTTTTTTAAATTCTCGATGATACTGCGTGGGCTGAAATTGCATTTTTGTCCCTTCCCGACAATCACTTGCTCGTTATATGGAACACTGAAGAACTCAGGAAATAAATCAGGGTTATTATGTGAATCATAATTGTTCTGCAAAAGACCTTTCTCAGCCACTCTACTCTTTATCTGTGAAATCAAACGCTTTCTATCTTCTGATTTGAATTTGAGATGGCTAGAAACTAGCTTAGATGACACTGCAAACAAAGGGGCGTTTTGCAATGTGAGACTTATGTTCAATGAAGTTGCTATGTAATGGTATGTATTTTGACCGACCCTTACCGCGACAACGTTTACGTCATCAGGGGCATCTTCGATTGACTTAATGGTATATGGATCCTGGGCTAGGGCCATCAATCTTTCCTTGTGATCACTCAGTGGACCAATAATTTCTGTGACTTCTCCTTTTGTTGATTGATATGCCACTGAAACATACTGTTTCAGAGGATTCACCCCCTTCCTAATGTAGTGTTCGAGATTATTTTCTAGAATTATTTTGGAGCTAACTGAAATTGACACGGATGGATGGTTGTTTACAACCCAACCCCTGAACTCGTGTTGTCGTTCTATCCTCACACCCTTGATGCTTGTCACATTTTCTTTTCTCATCTGAGAAGCGATTTGTTCGTCAAAGTCGCTCAATAAGCCCTTTGCTACGAAAGTGGAAATTTCGTTTGCATTAGGAATCCAACCACTTTTTGTCCGAACCTCGATAAGGTTCTTGAATGGGCTGTTGCTTATGCCCCAAAGTGAATTTAGGAATTCTTGCAATTCATCCTGTGACAAACTCCGATCAGATATGACAGTGCCAAAAAGAGATGTCCAGTGACCTGGATATTTCTTCTTTAATCTATAAGCTAACTTTCCGGCAATTGAGTTTCTGTTATCAGTGGTATTCACCTCATACGCGTATAGCTTTGGAAGGTCGTCTTTACGCACGGCATAAATATCTGACACTAACATAAGAAGATTAACCTCTTAACTGCAATAAATCTTTGTTTGTAGTTCTTCAATTTAAGACAGACGGCCCATTACTCAGTATCAGGGAGATACAATTGAAGATCAAAAAGGATAAGTTGGAAAGATGGTGCATTCGTGATACCGATCAGGTATTCTGACACCATGAAGGTAAAATCAGATATCTAGAAGAGAGAATACTTTAAGATGCCTTCATTAGCATTCGCTCATTATTATATTTCAAAACGGAGACTGGAAGTATATAAGCAACTACCACATGAAGGCTTGTGGATGGGTTTAGGAATCTAACTAAGTTATATATCCCGGCTTCCGGATTTGAACCAGAGACCTGCGGATAACGGCGGTTTTCTTGCCAGTCTTTCCCTCTACAGTCCGCCGCTCTACCAACTGAGCTAAGCCGGGTAATATCAGGAGA
>JAKATW010000148.1 GCA_021827945.1 Thermoplasmata archaeon | reverse complement strand
TACGGAGCTAATTTTTATTAAATCGATGATTTTCCTGCGCCCATTTTGTGTGTTCCGGCCATAGCGATCAATAGTGCACCTATAAGTACCCATCCGACTACCATGTAAGCAGGGAGATTGAATGGAGATGAAGGAATACGTGGACGGGTGGAAGATAAGAGATGGGTTGAGGGGTGGCTTTAAACCGTCCCATTTCTCTTCGACTCATACTTTATTCGCCGTTTGATAGTATCGTCCAGATAACTTCCTTCAGGAACAAGGGATTTAATGTTTTTTGGAATTTTCTCTAATCTGCCAGATCGCATGGCGTCTGAGAAATCATTCGCAGTTAGTGGGGAGATTAAACAGGTTAAAATGGTTAGTCTGAGCAGTTCCAGATGCGTTTTGCTGAGTGAACTTACCAAGCCATAATAGTCCCCTTCGTCATCAGCGTCTTCCTCTGAACCTCTGATCACTTTTTTCAGGCATTCCCTCAAATCCCCCATTTCAAGTTCATAATGCGTGTATTTACTTCGCAGGCAATAGCCCATTTTGAAGACGTCTAAAATATAGCTTCTCTCATCAAATGCAAGGTTGACCAAGTTTTTCAACCCGTTTTCGGTATCTTCTTTGCCGTATTTGCCATTAGAGAAGAATTTTTCGAGCGCCTCTATGGCCATTCTAAGTTTATATGTGTCATCTTTTTTACTTTCAACAAGGTCATTAAATGTTCTGAATGCATTTCTAAGGCGTTTGTCTCCGTCCGTTCTATTCCTTTCAGATTCATAAATTCTCATCACCCTAGAATCCTCCAGGAGCTTTTCAAGCAAATTCTTTGTTGACTTTAGTCTTCTGTCGTCCCTTAGATTCCACTCGTAGAATTTGTTGCACGCCCCCTGTCTGTAATTTTCTATGAAATAATAGTAATTGTACGCCAGTCTGTCCCCCAAATATATGGAACAACCCCAAATTGTAAAATTTAGGCAAGTTACAGACTGAAGCAGCCCCAAGGCGATCAAAGTTTTATTGAGTTCCCAATACATCCACTGGAGGCTCAAATCAAAGGGGACTATGGATGTGTAGAAGTTTGGCAATTCCATGAAAAAGCCACTTTTCTTCTTATGGAATCTTATGGGAATCTGAATTGCGTTTTCCTCAGCCGAAACGATAATTGATGAGGGGGTCAGGCTTGCCCTCTTATAATCCTTTGGGATTTCATTCTCTCCTGTGACGCTATCAAGCTCAATGTATTTGGGAAAATCATCGATATGCGGTAAGCGGATCCTTGTTTCCTTACTCCTCTTTTTCGTTTTTACGATTATGTCCAGCTCCCTATGTTCTTGGCCGCCCTTCCCTAGGTCAGGTATTATGTTGGAGATTCCTGAGTATGCTCTTAAGGTAATGTCACTTTCCAGCAACTGTCTAAGCAGGGAAGTCTCCAAATCACTCCACCTGGCCTCCTCACCCTTTTGAATCGCATCAAGTATCCTCTCGGTAAAATTGTAGACTAGGATTGAAGCTGCAAGATCGTCAATGAGTTCATTGGTCAAATCGGGATGCTTTAGCCGGCCAAACATTTCCTTGAATTCCTTGATATTCTCGCTTCTGCCCAGAAAAAAGGCACAAAAACGTTCTTCGGTAGTCGGTGAAAATCTTTGCCCTGGAAACACTTTTCCTCCAACTGAAGGGAGCCCGTATGAATGGATGTATTCACTCGCATATGGTTCGTAGAATGTCTTTTTCTCAAGCGTCAATATGCCTGGATCACTTGGATGAGATGACCAACCATAAGCGGTCCGGTCATTTTTAATTTCCAACATCAGGTCTTTCCATATTCGCAGACCAATTTTTTCCAGTTCCATTATTGAAAATAAATATTTGAATAAAATAAACTTATGGCTGTTATGATGTAGAAAAGATATTATATAGCTTTAGACTTAGATATTAATTTCAGTGAATCGGGCAATGCCCATTTGATTTCAGCCAAGCCGATGTTGAAAATTTCGAAATTCAATAGGATCGATCCATCAGTTTGCGCAGTGAGTTTGTTGAACCGTGGAATTTTGCTGGAGCTTGACTTTGGCTTGATAGATGGCAGGTGGACGCATTGAATCTGCCGTTCGCAGTGAATTGGCATATTACATATCAGTGCAATTACCAATGTTCGTTTTGTTTTTTCAGAAACCCGGGCGATAGGAAGGACATGAAGCCAAGGTTAAGCGTCAGCATTGAAAGTGCCTACAAGCTTATCAGAAAGTTAAGGGATTCTGGTGTAAAGAGAATAAATTTCGCAGGTGGAGAACCTACGCTCGTCAGTGAGCTCCCCCTGATCCTGAATTACTCTCACTCTCTTGGCATTGTGAATACCGTGGTCACCAACGGTACGGGAGTAACAGTAAACCTGATGAAACAGATATGCGATGCAATCCATGCCGTAAAGTTAAGTGTTGATTCTGCCGACGATGAAGTGGAAAGGAAGCTAGGAAGAGGCTACGGTCAGCATCTCAGCACCATACTCAAAGCGGTTGAAGCAGCACGAAAGTATGGTGTGGAGATTATGGCCAACACAGTTGTGACCTCACTTAATTGGAAAGAAGACATGCACACTATTATTGAAAGAATTGAACCTTCTAGGTGGAAAGTTTTTCAGGTCCTACCTGTAAAGGATCAGAATCTCCAGGAATACAATTATCTGAAGATAACAGGAACTCAGTTTTTAGAATTTGTAAAGAGGCATGAAGATATCCCGCATATGATTCCAGAAGACAACAGCCTCATGACGGAAAGCTACCTGATGATAGATCCCATTGGCAGGCTCTTCCAAAACAAGGATTCGAAATACACTGTCAGCGATAGCATCCTCGACGTTGGCCTGAAGAAAGCTTTTGCACAAATTTCCTTTGACCGATACAAGTATGACCTAAGGGAGGAGGGAAATGAAGAATGCTGACTTTACCCACTAATACTCTTCTCTAATTTTAACTGAAATATCGTT
>JAKATW010000070.1 GCA_021827945.1 Thermoplasmata archaeon | reverse complement strand
AGCACAATAGACTTCATGGATCAATCAAAGCAGGAGGACGTTTGCGTCTTCCTCGACAAGATAAGAATGGCTAATCCAAACAGAAGAATAACCGTGATACTGGACAACTTCGCATCCCACAGATCCCTAGCGGTTAGAAGGAAGGCGGAGGAGTTGAACATCAGGCTGGTATTCCTTCCGCCATATTCTCCGGATCTCAATCCAATTGAGTTCATATGGAAGAGCATTACAGCTTTTTAGATATGTATGACCTCTTTATTCAAACATGGTAATAATAAACTTTAAGTTTGTCTGCTTTTTACATGCTTGATGGTGAAGAAATCTTATCCCAGAGGCATGACGGAGATGGAGTGGAAGAGGAAGCGGGGAATGGAACTCCTCAGGTCAGGAATGAAGCAGGCACATGTTGCCAGGAAGATGGGTGTGAACAGGAGGACTGTCTACGACTGGAAGAAGAGGGTAGACAACGACCATGACTTCAGGAACAGGAAGAAGAAGGGGAGGAACAGCAGGCTGACGGACAAGCAGAAGGAGGAACTGAAGAGGATCATAGACAGCGGTGGAACGAGCTGCGGCTTTCCCACCGACCTGTGGACGCTCAAGAGGATAGCAGTTGTGATAGAAAAAGAGTTCGGGATTCATTACAACACCACATACATATGGCAGCTCCTTAGGATATTGGGTTATTCGGCACAGATTCCCATAGCAGTGGCGATGGAAAAGGACGACGAATACGTGAAGAGATGGCTCAGTGAAGACTATCCGCAGTACGTGAAGGAGGCGAGGGAGCACGATGCGACCATTCTCTTCTTAGATGAGCCAGGTATGCAGAGCCGTCCCAATGTTCGCAGGACTTGGTCAATGAAGGGTAAGAGGCCTCAGATGAGAGTGAAGGAAGCCAGGGACAAGATATCCATCGTTTCGGCGGTGAGTGAGGACGGAGAGCTCTACTTCGCCATCACAGGTGAGAGCATGAGGGACAATAACATCATAGCATTCCTCGAACAGCTTCTCTCAGAAATCAGGTGATTCATCTACGTCTTCTGGGATAACATCACCATCCACAGGAGTGAAAACGTGAAAGAATTCCTGTTCGACAACAATGACAGAATGATAACAAGACGCATTCCTGCATATTCTCCAGAGCTAAATCCGGATGAGTGAATATGGGACACACTGAAGTATCAGGAACTCCCAAACTTCTGTCCCACCGGCAGGGAGGAACTGTGGCAGACGGCTGAGGAAACACTACTCGAGATGAAATCTGATCCAGAAAGGGTAAGGAAGATCATTATGGGAACGAAGCTACCTCTGCCATCGTTAGTGGGAAGTTAAAAAGGCAAAGAAGAATAAGAGGGTTGTGTCAAGGACATTCATCGTGTCTGAATGGCACTTGAAGAGAGTGATAGAGAGTGCATTCCTTGGCATATCATCATTCAATTCCTATGCCGCTGGGTGGATAAGAGTCTTCATGCTGAACGGACATAATAAGCATAGAAGGTTAGGCGTTTAACTATATTGAATTCTCGGTTGTCAGTATTTCCTCGGAAATTTTTACCCATTGTGTCCGCAGATCACTGAATTTCCTTTTTTTCTCGCCCAGCAGATGAGATTCAGGAATCATGTTTACTAGAGGAAATTTAGCTAATTTCAAATTGTACACCTTGTCGTTCTTCCTTTTGACTTTACTATCCAGGACAACTCCTTTGAATGAGCAACTGTTATTTCACTCTAGCCTTGATGTCTGAGAATGTTGTTTACGGCACAGCCAAACCAGATGCGTCAAACGCCGTTCTCTTGTCCTAATCCATTCTGCATACAAAATTCCGTACCTCTTTGGATCATTGCAAATTCAAAGTTATCCCTCATTTCTCTGTTAGGAGAGAGATATATCGCATCGCTCTTCTCCTTGCTAATGTCTATTTCCACCACTAGACTAAATACGCTTCCTTTATTTTTTTTTAGTCTTTTCATACCATTCCGACCGGTCCGACACCATATGTTTACAGATGTTGGTCGGAGAAACAAGACCAGTAGAAACATTCGCTATACAGTCAGATTCAAAGAATTAAGATTTAATAGTATGAAAATTTTCCTTTAGAAGATATATGGATAGATTAACTGGAAGAACACAGATGGAAAAAGAGAGAGACATTAATATCCTTGTGACTGGTGGAGCTGGCGTTATCGGAAGTAGCTTAGTAAAAAAGTTATCTGGCCAGATAACAGTAACAGATAATTTAAGTTCCAGCAGTTCTGACCCTATCGCAGATCTAATTGCATCTAATAAAGTAAAGTTTGTAAGAGGAGATGTCAGGAACCTTAGACTTATGAAGGAATTAACCAAGGATATTGATCTAGTAGTTCATCTCGCAGCGAATGGTGACGTCAGATATTCTCCAGAAAAGGGCACGAAATTGGACACTATGGTTAACACCGTAGGAACTTTCAACGTATTAGAAGCAATGAGAGTTAACGATGTGAAGAAGATTATTTTTTCTTCATCGTCATCTGTATATGGCAGAGCGAGCCAAATTCCAACACCGGAAACGTATGGACCGCTTATTCCGGAGTCACTTTACGCTTCTTCTAAAATAGGCGCAGAGGCACTTATACTGTCGTTTTCAAAAATGTTTAGTTTTAAAGCATACATATTCAGATTTGCAAACATTGTATCCAGTAATTTTAGAAAAGTAGGAAGAAATGTGATTCCTGACTTTGTGATGAAACTAAAGGATAATCCGAAAACTCTTGAAGTACTAGGAAATGGACATCAGAAAAAGTCTTACCTATATGTCGATGACTGCATAAACGGCATGTTATATGCTTCGGCTAAAAGTAGAAGAGATATAGATATTTTTAACCTGGCCAACATAGATAGTATAGAGGTGAAAGAGATAGCCAAGATTGTGATCGAGGAAATGGGCCTTGTAAATACTCGGATTAAATATACTGGAGGCGAGGCTGGATGGCTTGGGGATGTTCCTATTAGTATTTTGGACATAAAGAAGGTGACAGAATTGGGATGGACCCCCAAGCTGAACAGCATGGAAGCGGTGAGAAAATCCGCACGGGGGATAATCAGAAGCATTTCTATTCGAAGATCATAGATAATTTGAATTCCATAGCAGAGCTGCAAAGGACTGAGTTCAGTTATATATAGTTTCAAAAGTATCTGGCCACGCTTGTATGAAAGTGGCGTTAGAGTTTGAAGAGCTATTATCATGTATCTTGACTTCTGAAATCATCCTGCGGACAGTCCACTTTGTATTTTGAACAGCGTTATGTCATGTCAACGTGATCAGATGATTCTGCACTTTGATCTGCTCCCTTTAAAACTTTGTACAGAATGAATGCCTTCCAATGAGACGCCTTTCCTCAACCTCCTTTCTTCGATTCTCCTGTTATTGACGAGATCTCTCCTTTCAAGGTACTGTTAACTGAATGTTTCATCTTCCGTCCGTCTTCTTTCAAAATCATCAGGAAGAGGAAACCAAGCGGCTCAATCCAATAATGACGCAAAAATTCCGGGTCGAATGTTTTTTACCTTTTCTATGCATATATCGTCTTAAATTGATCAGTACCAACTGAGATGACGGGATGTCTACCAAGAAGCGTGCCGCCGAATCCCCTTAAAGCTAATCCATCGGTTTTCCACTCTGCCGAGATTAATGAAATTAGATGTCTTAATGCTGATACAAATGAATTTTTTACCATGTCCCTTAATCCAAAATTCATTGTTTAGAACCCGTTGCCATGAAGTATGCCCAGAATATTGGTTATGTTGTTTTCACCATGCAATTCTATAGCAAGTTCTCTTACCCGTTTTAGAAAAGTTGTGTCACGAAATATGAGTTATTCGGCTCCTTCTATATCCATTTTCACTACGACGTCTTCCTTTGAAGAATATCTTCGATAGTGGTTGTTCTTACTTGAAATGAGCCTTGACCCTCTTCAGTTATTGATGCTCCTGTGGAATCACCATTCATAGAAGCATAACCAACCTTATCGGATAGAGCTTGTTCTACGACGATAACATTTTGAAGTTCGTTTAAAGCTAAATTTTCCATTAATATCTTGACGTTTTCTGCATTCGGTTCAATAGCTATAACGGTTCCATTTTTGACCTTATTTGCGGCCCTTACTGTGTAATCACCGACATTAGCATCAGTACCTATTACTATATCGCGTGATTTAAGATGGACTTTATTATACTCTCCTACTATGAACGTTTCATAGTAAACAAACGCCTTAGATTTCTTAACCTTTAATCTCAACTTTCCAAGGGGCAATTCTATAAGTTGATCAGGGAGGTGGTTGCAGTCAGATAGGCCTTCGTTATCAGGTTCGTGGTCAATAATCATTCCACTTTCACCTTCACTCTTCCGTAAATCATGCTTTGTCTCTAGCATAGTCCTTGCAAATCGATAATACCATCCTCCGATATTATACCGCTGATGCATATTTAGCTTTCTTTTATAGGTGAGACAATATTCCAATCTCGCTCCATCCTTAATAGGTTGTGCCATAAGCCAGTGCTGAATAAGGCGTTGTCTATCCTGTCATCTCTCCTCCGGGTAATATTTCGTCTGAGCATCCTTTGCAGAGCAGGACTTCATAATCCCCTTGTGAAAGGGGAGTAGCACTTAGAGAAGAATATCAATAAGTTAGGGAGATTGGTCTGCTCCCTTTTAGAACTGGAACAGTATAATCCTGACTTCGCCCATCTGTGCTACTACAAAGTGATCTTTAATTTCTCCAGAAGTTCCCTCTGCTCCTTTGTGTATTCCACTGGAGCATGGCCTCCAGATGAATACACAACCTCCCTTATGCCGGAGGCAGCTTTAAGGGCCTCATTGTATTTGATTCCGCACTTGGAGGCCATGACTGCCACCAACGTATACCCTAGAATGACAAGGAAGAGCCTTGCCCTCGTTCCCCTTTCCGATCTGGAGAAGAACGGCTCAAGGTGAGGCTTCAGGTGGGAGAAGGCTTTCTCAACAGCATCATTCTCCCTGTATATCCTCAGCAGCTCGTTGTTCGGTATGCTTGTGTTTGTTAGGAGAATGGTATACCCGAACCTGTTTGTTTTGCGCTGAATGGCGTTGTGCTTCAGCTTGAAAGATATTGCCATATCATTCAAGTCGTACTTCACGTCAAAGAAATTGCCGAACCCCTTCAGTTCTTCCTCCACAGTTCTGACCAAATCCTTCCCTGACTGGAACTTCTTCCCTTTCAGGGCATCGAGATTCTTCTCCTTCTCGGATAGGGCGTAGTAGAAGGATTCCAGCTTTCTTGTCCTGAGTCTTGGGGAGAAGAAGACGATGTATCTTAACCCACGAATGCGTTTCTCCTTGAGGAATACAGTCTCATCCTCATACTGGAAATAGTTACTTGAATTCTCTATGTCCTTTGACTCTCTGATCATTTCGTCGTGAATTGTGAGGGAGGAGGGAATGGCGCCTATCACGCCGTAGTCCTTCAGCTCCCTGATGTTCTCAGAGCTGTAGAATCCCCTGTCCATCACTATGAGTATTGACTCCGCTCCAAAGTCCTTGAGCTCACCTATGAAGGACTTTACTGTCAATACTGAAGGTATGCTTCCAGCTATAGGGCGGTGATGCACAGGTATACCGCCCTTTCTCGTTACTGCAAGAACGAAATTGATCTCCCTGTTCTCCCCGTTGAGATGGTAATAGTGGCCGTATCTTGCAAGATCGTTCTCCGTCCCGTAGTACCTTATCGCAGAGAGGTCGTAGACGATGCCCGAGGAACCGAACTCCCTGATTATCTGGGGTGCTATGGACTTCTCAAGCATCGCTATCGTATCCGGGTCCTTCCTCCCCACAAGGTCAACAACATCTCTTATCTCCTTGTCGCTCATCTTCTGTATTCCGGTGTGAAGGTATATTGAATGATCCTGTCCCATAATGCACTCTGCTGCCAGAATCACTATCTTCTTTGCTGCATCCCTTATGCCTGTTAATCCATCCAGGGAATCTTCGTATTGCATCAGTATGCCGTCGTCCTGTGCTATCCTGTACAAGACGTAAGCTCCAGAATCCAGAACCCTCCTCACCTCTTTCCTGTTCAAAGAGGGCTTGAGTATTCTCTTTCCGTTTCTCTCAACCTCCTTACCGAGATACTTCACCTTCTGCCTCACTTTTCCTGTGTCTCTATCCCTGAATGTCTTTGCACTGTAGAGATACGTATTCCCATTCCTGACCTGACGCCTTATGTGTGTCAATGTAGTAGGAATGCTACTACAACAATATAACATTTTCTGCTACCAGAACTGGCAAAATACTGTGTTACCAGAAAAATGTAGTAACGCTAAAGGGCGAAGTCAGGTCTCAGGGCATTCACAGTTTCGGAAAACTTCTTGAATTCAGTCCTGTTGTTGGAACAGTTGCTTCCTGAGCAAAGAATGTTGTTGTCCCTGTCCATTGCACAGTAATCAAACTTGTCCTTAGCCATATCAATTCCCACATATACTCTCATATCACCACCGGTCAGGTAAACCTCCCAATCTCCTGCATTCACCTCAGACTTGTTTATTATACGCAGACATGCTGCAACATCCTATCCGGGTACTGAATGCGGGAAGGGAGACGCATGCTGCCCCACGAGGATTTCCCTCAAGATCAACACCGCGTATCCCCGGCCAGACAATGGATCATATCTGGTTAAAAAGAATATACAAGATCAATGTATATAAATGGGAGAGTCACTGCTAAGGGAACACTAATCTACGATCACTAAATTTTTCTCCCAATCAGAATCATGGCTTGACTCAGCTCAATTAATGTGGGCTGTAGCCAGAGGTTTTGACTTATGAACACTTTCACATTTCCAAAATTTTCTCATAATATACTGCCAGATAGGAGTAACTGCTGGCTGAATCGCCACAAATCTGCCTCAACAGCTAACATAAGCTTATTAATAGTATCCATATGCTCCTACATAGTATGAAGGATGGCACAATGACGGAAATGGATTACGCGCAAGAATTCTTAGAAGGCTGTTCAAATATTGCCGAAAGTATAGAGAGAGAGAAAATCTTGCAAATTGGAGAAATCTTAAAAGATATTCGTTTCAATAAGGGGAGGCTTTTCATAATGGGAGTAGGTGGTGGGGCAGGGAATGCATCACACGCAGTTGCCGATTTTAGGAAGATTGCAGATATCGAATCATATGCTCCTACTGATAATGTTAGTGAACTTACTGCAAGAGCAAACGACGAGGGGTGGGATTCTATTTTTGCTAATTGGCTTAAGGGCAGTAGACTTTCAAACAAAGACGGAATTCTAATTTTCTCCGTAGGTGGCGGAAACGAAGAGAAGCAAATAAGCGTAAATTTGGTTCTTGCACTAAAATATGCAAAGGAAGTCGGTGCAAAAATTATGGGAGTTGTGGGCAGAGATGGAGGGTATACAGCAAAAGTCGCAGATGCCTGCATCATAGTGCCTACTGTGAACAATGAAATGATAACAACGCATACAGAAGCATTTCAAGCAGTGATATGGCACCTCTTAGTGTCTATGCCTGGGATGAAGAAGAGAGAACTGAAGTGGGAATCCACAAAATGAAGGAAACTTCTGGAAAAAAAGCCGTTTTCTTAGATAGAGACGGAGTTCTTAATGCTCTTGTTCTGAGTCCTGACAGTGGCAAATATGAACCACCACATAGTATGAAAGAATTAAAACTCCTGCCTCGTGTCGTTCCAAGCCTTAAGAAACTTCAGGAAGCCGGATATTATCTTTTCTTGGTTTCAAATCAGCCAGACTATGCCCTTGGCAAAACAACTCTCAATAACCTTAAACTTGTACACAAAAAATTCAGTAAGCTTATGAAAAAAGAAGGCATACGGTTCAAGAAATATTATTACTGTTATCACCATCCTAGCGGAACAGTTCCCCTCTATTCAATCGTCTGTAAGTGCAGAAAACCAGAACCTTTCTTCTTGATAGAAGCAAGTAAAGATTATGGTATGGATTTGTCATCTTCTTGGATGATTGGCGATACTGATAGAGATGTGGAAGCAGGAAAGGGGGCCGGCGTAAAAACGATACTCGTAGATTACGAGCTATCAAGAGGACAGAGAAACGCGAGCGGTCCTGATTACAAAGCAAAAAACTTAAATATAGCTGTCGATATAATTCTCGGAGATGGGACCGAATGAGGATGGGCGGAGACAACAAGTTTAAAGTGAAACTATTTGCTGATGGGGCGGACATAAACGAAATAGTCTCAGTCTACGAACAAGGTTTAGTGAGTGGATTCACAACAAACCCTACGCTTATGAGGAAAGCTGGAGTTAAAGATTACGCAGATTTTGCCAGGAACCTCCTAAAAAAAATAAGTGACCTTCCCATATCCTTTGAAGTATTCTCTGATGACTTCTCTGGCATGGAGAGAGAGGCCAGGAAAATATCAAGGTGGGGAGACAGTGTCTATGTGAAGATACCGGTCACCAACACTAATGGAGAGAGTTCCGCGGAATTGGTAAGAAAACTGTCCAAGGAGGGATTGAAACTGAATGTAACTGCTATAATGACAACCAGTCAGGTCCAAACCATTTCAGAGGTTCTGTCTCCTGACACGCCAAGTATTGTGTCGGTGTTTGCAGGTCGGATCGCTGATACTGGAAGAGATCCAATTCCCATAATAAAGAAATCACTGAAAATACTGGCCCATCTTCCTCATACCGAACTGCTCTGGGCAAGCTCCAGAGAGCTTTTTAATATCTTTCAGGCAGATCTGGCTGGTTGTCATATAATAACAGTAACAAATGACATTCTAAAGAAAATACCTATGATCGGCAGAGATTTAGGCGAACTGTCTCTGGATACTGTGAAGATGTTTTATTCAGATGCCAGGACAGCTGGTTACAGAATATGATTGAAGCTAAGTATTGCGTCAATGTCTATGAAATTTTTATTCCAGGAGTGAGTCAATGATTATAGTTAGAAGTCCTTTACGCATTTCTCTAGGAGGAGGAGGTACTGACCTACCTTCATATTATCTCAATTACGAAGGTTTCTTAATTGCTGCAGCTATTAACAAATACGTATATGTCTCAATAAACAAACCGTTCGATAAGGTGATCTTTCTAAGATATTCGAAAGTGGAGCGAGTGCAATCCGCTGACGAAATAAGCCATCCAATAATCAGAGAGGCATTAAAACTATTAGATGTGAGAGATCCATTCCTCGAGATAACCAGCACAGCAGACGTGCCAGCCGGTACTGGACTGGGGTCTTCCTCTAGCTTTACGTGTGCTCTACTGGAGGGACTACACAGTTACAGTAAAGATGTCGTTACCAAGGAAAATTTGGCAGAGGAAGCATGTCATATAGAGATAGAAGTCCTTAAAGAGCCAGTAGGTAAACAGGACCAGTATGTATCGGCGTTTGGCGGTTTAAATGCATTCAAATTCAAAAAGGATGGCAAAGTAGATGTGACGCCTATAAAAATGTCAGAGGATGTGCTGAACAGCCTTGAAAGCAACCTTCTCTTGTTCTTTACGGGGTACACCAGATCAGCGATACATCTGCTAAAAGAGCAAGACACCAAAAGCCGTGAGAATGATCAATCAATGGTTGATAACCTCCATTTTATAAAGGAGCTTGGTCTGAAAAGCAAGAGGGTTCTTGAATCTGGCAACTTGGAAGAATTTGCAGAACTGATGAATGTCCATTGGGAATATAAGAAGCGGCGTTCTAATGCAATGAGCAACGACAGAATAAATTTGCTCTACGACTTGGCAATGAAGAACGGAGCCCTAGGGGGGAAAATAGTCGGAGCTGGCGGCGGAGGGTTTCTGATGTTCTATACAAACGACAACTTAAAACTAAGACGAGCAATGGCCAAAGAGGGACTAAGAGAAACGCCATTCAGGTTTGACTTCGATGGGACAAAGGTGTTGGTGCAGTGAAATTACCGCCGGTTGCGATCATTGCAGGAGGACTAGCGACAAGATTGTATCCGATAACCCTAAGTACCCCAAAATCTATGATTGAAATTGCCGGAAGACCATTCATACATTATCAGCTATCAGTGCTCAAGCAGAACGGGGTATCAAATATTCTTCTATGTGTAGGCAATCTTGGATCTCAGATACAAGAGTACGTGAATGATGGAAAAGCCTGGGGATTAGAGGTTGAGTACTCTTACGACGGTCAGGTGCCACTCGGTACTGGCGGAGCCATAAAAGAGGGGCTGAGCAAACTTTCAGAGAAATTTTTTGTGATGTATGGTGACTCTTACCTCAACATAGACTTTAAGCAAGTCTGGATGCATTTCGAAAATAGCACCAAATCAGCGCTTTTGGTCATATATCACAACAGGGACAATTTTGATAGAAGCAATATTCTCATCAAAAATGGTAAAATATTGGAATATAAGAAAGAGCAGAGTTCAGGCATGGAATATATAGACTACGGTCTTAGTATAATGAATAGGCGTAATTTCGACGATTGGCCTGAGGGGGCTGCTTTCGACTTAGGCGATGTATACAGGAAGTTAATAGCGTCTGGAGATATTGTGACCTTCGAAGCTAAGCATAGGTTTTATGAGATAGGCTCTAAGAAAGGAATGCAGGATACAGAAAAGTACCTAATATCAAAGAGTTGAGTAGCCCCTACGACGGATTCACGGGTTTGATTGAGAAAAACTGCGATTGCGGAATAGGTAGCTTCATTTATTCCCTCAAGCATAGGGCCGTGTAACGTAAGACTAACGTTATGGGCTATATGATTCCGTTCACCAGTAAGAAATTGCCTATCGAAGAGACATTCAGGATAAGGTTCATGAAACCAAACTGTTCCTGACAGTACTAGTGTACAATAAGGTTGAAATTGATTTGCTACCCTTAAATTCGTAACACTTTTCCTCATTTATTTTCACCTCGAGTTTCTTGGTATATGCTTCCCTGAATGATTGGTCATTCAGGAACTTCCTCCTGAACTCCCTTGGAGGAAGATATTCTATCGACGAATGAGGCCTATTATCATTGTAATCTTTGAATGCGTTCTATATTGCGACTGATGCATCCCTGTAACCTGATAGTTCGTAGGACCAGACGTAGTCAGTCTTGAGTGAGCTGTGGAACGATTCAATGTTCCCATTGTCTTCAGGAGTGTGTTTCTGGATGTATTCCAGTGATATTCCCAGCAGGTTCATTGAACTCCCGAACTGCTGAGAGATATACTGAGGTCCGTTGTCCGTTCTGAGCATGAGACCGTCGGGAACTTCTCCATCAAACGCTCTCAAAATAGCATCTTCCACTGCCCTGACTGCATCCCTGGACAAGCAGCTTCTGGAATATTGGTATCCCTGATTGCTATGGGAGATTTAACCTGCACGAAGTGAATTGAGAGTAGCCTCAATTCAAGCAGGGAGGGGCAGAAAAGGAGTGGCTGTGGATTCGGATCCACTTAGCCTTGAATCTGACTGTATAGTAAAATTCCTGCTCGGCCAGCCTTTCCTAGCTGCTCCTAGTCAGGATTCGGAGCAGCGAAGGAGTGGATAAATGTATAAGATGAAAAAGAATGGAAAGAGCATGAATAGCTCCGTGGTAGGAATTGATGTTGGGGAGGAAAAGAGTGATGCGTGCTATCTTTCACCTGCAGGTGACGTACTTGACCAATTCAATTTTCAGATGACAGATGCTGGGTGGAATGAGCTTGCGTCAAGGATTCCCAGGGAGACAAGAATAGCGTTTGAAGCATCTGGTTTAGCTTACGTGGTATCAAAGAAGTTCGCCGAACTCGGATATTTGGATGTTACCGTTGCACACCCAAAGGAACTTGCCTGGATAACAAACTCAAAGAGAAAGAACGACAGGGTCGATAGCATTAAAATCGCAAAGCTGCATCTTGTCAACATGATTCCAGAGGCACATCTCCTCAGCGATGAAGATCGGATAACCAGGGATCTCCTCGTACAGAGGGTAAGACTTGGTCGGTCCATTGGAAACGCAAAGAACAGCATTACGGGATATCTCAAGAGGGAGGGCCTCTATGACAAGTTACCGGAATCATCTGATAAATTCTCTGAGAAGAGGAGAGACGCCATAAGAGCCATATCGTTAAACAACCCCAAGGATCTTGTAATATCAAGCATGATGGATCGCCTGGATCTTTATGAAAGTCAGTCCGTCAAGTTTGAATCGGAGATCAGGAAGAGGGCGAAGACAAACGAGGATGTCAGGATACTGATGAGCATTCCGGGAGTGGATTATTATCTTGCCGCACTCATCTCCTCATACATTGGAGACGTGCATAAATTCCCCAATGCCGACAAGCTTGCAGTGTTCTTCGGTGTTGTTCACGCAACAAAAGACTCCTCTTCCATAAAGAGAAGAGGCCCAGGGTCAATGGAGGGATCGCTAGAGGCAAGGTGGGCACTCTAATAAAATCGGGAAGGAGTATAATGCTTGAGCGAATTCTAATGAAAAACATATTCTCTTCCGGAAAGATAAAAGAGATGGCAGGATGGTTCAACGGTAGTTATCCTATGAACGACAAGGGTAGAAGGGCAAAACTTGGAAACAGGATTAGAATCACAATAGGGGGGAGTCACAGGATCACTTATCTGGATCACGTCACTGTGAAAACGAAGAGGGTAATTGATGTGGTAGAAAGGAAGAGGAAGTACATCACTACCTAATGCCATCTAAGGAATGCAATCAAAACATTCGTGAGAAGCAGAAATAAGGAAATCATCACAACATAGTCATCAATCGCTATCCAAGAATCTCTCTTAAGTTAAAGTTTTACCATAAAATTTAATAAGTAGACGAAATAGTTGCTGGAGAATCGATGGAAAAGAGAAAACAAATTAACCCAGGTGGTAGCTTGGAAATTAGTGATTTTAGTGTTTCATTTTCTAATTCCATTGAAGAGGTCAAAAATGAACTCTATGGTTCTCATGCCTATGACGTTAACAACAACTTGTTTTTTAAAGAGTATATAAAAGGGAAAAAAATTGCGGAATTTGGATGCGGCCACGGATACATGACTTTACTACTTTCCGAGTTTGCCAAAGAGGTGCATGCTTTCGATGTTGATAAGGAAGCTATTGAGTTTGCAAACTATTTAAAGGAAATATTTAGACCGACAAACATCCACTTCGCCCATTACGGTGGAGATGCTCTACCCGTTTAACATGAACAATTCGACTGCATCATGTCTGCAGATGTTCTCGAACATGTTGATG
The DNA here is from genome assembly GCA_021827945.1 of Thermoplasmata archaeon. GTDB lineage: Archaea > Thermoplasmatota > Thermoplasmata > Thermoplasmatales. The sequence continues at coordinate 2,242 of JAKATW010000070.1, read as the reverse complement.
CACCAGTAGAATACCTTAAAGAATCATATCGTGTCTTAAAAAAAGATGGACTTCTTCTTTTAACGACGCCCAATGGATTAATAGCTAGGAAAAATAGATGCATTATAAAGAATCACTCAAGATTTCACATAACCGAGTATTATCCTAGCGAACTTTCAGAGATGATATCTAATTGTGGTTTCAGCATAGTTGAGTCATTTTCTAGCATAGATATAAGGGGAAGAGGATATCGTATAGGTCAGTATAGAAAAATTTTTATTATTACTCTTTGCAAACTTGGTCTATTGGAAATTGCAAAAAAGACTAAACGAGCCTTGTTTGAAACTAGAGCAAGAAACATTTCAAAAACCATAAACAATTATACAAAAGATTTCGCAGTAACCAAGATGGATTTAAATCAAATAAACGGAGAAAATTGTGATGTCATATTTATCGTAGCTAAAAGATAGTATATACTAAAAGGACATCTCATATTTCGTAACACAAGGATATCCAGTATTTGCCTCTTTGTTCTGTTCGGGGTCTTCTTTAGAGAGTGTAATGAAAAAAACTTTCTGACCTGTCTGTTAGGACGATGACGGAGTATTTAGAAAGCTTTTTTTCATGACATCCATCTACTTTATCATTCTTCTTGGATTTCACCATCCTTGCGAGCTCTCAGGAATGAGCCCCTGATATGTTATTGTACCCTAGCTGCTTAAGAGTGTCATTGACAACGTAAGCTAAACCAGATGCCTCAAACGCTATCCTCGTATTTTTAGGTATTCTGGATGCAAAATTCTGATATCCTACTGAATTCATCTCAAGTTCAAATTTGTCCCTCACATCTCCCTCCTGAGCGAGGTATGTTGCTACGCCCTTTTCCTCACCAATATTTATGCCCACTACAGGTGTGTTCATGCTTTCATTACTTCTTTTTTTCTTTTTCATATTTTACTCTTCCCTGCTGCTTTAAATACTGACTAGGAGCAGCATGGAAAGACTGACCGGTAGGAGATTTTACTCCTATTCAGTAACTGCCCCAGGAAAGGGAAGCACTTAAATAGATTAATGCGGTGATACTAAAGGGATATGTTGTCGCTAAGCGAACAAACGAAGAATTACTAAAAGGTGAGGGTGAAAGTGAGGTTACGTGATAGAGCTATTCACTATATAGAAAATAGAACAATATATGAAATCTATCGTAATACACGGCTACAACTACAGATTGATGCCACAAGGTCAACTACAGAATTTATCAAGGCAAACTTGCGGTCTGTAAATTCAGTAAGGTGGCCGCGAGATGTTATTAATATGGCCATAAAAAATGTTAAAGTTAAAAATGGGCTTTTTTTAGAATTTGGGGTATATAAGGGCAGCTCATTAAATTTTATAGCCAAGAAAATTAACAATGAGACTATTTATGGATTTGATTCTTTTGAGGGTTTACCGACATTTTGGATGGACGGTTTCGGAATCGGTACATTTAAAACAGATTATCAGAAGTTAAAATTTCGATCAAATGTTAAGATTGTAAAGGGTCTGTTTCAAGAGACTCTTCCAAAATTTAAAGTAGAACATACTCAGCCCATATCTTTTGTTCATATAGATTCTGATTTATATGAATCAGCTAAATTTGTTTTAACTTCTTTAAAAGACCAAATAGTATCGGGGACCGTTATTGTTTTTGATGATTTTTTCAATTATTCTGGTTGGCAAGATGGCGAGTTTAGGGCTTTCAAAGAATTTTTAGATATTACTAAAATAAACTTTAGATACACTATCTACTGTTACAAAGGGGATAACGTTGCAGTAGAGATTATTTAAAGACGTGCAGATGTGTAACTTTGTCTAGGCTGAATAATATGCCTCCTATATTCATAGAATAACCGATTTTGGATCTCTCTTCCCCCTTCTTATCACAATAGTGCTTGCGGAATCCGTGATTTTACCGGTTTAATAGAGATAGCCCGTAGAGATACTAACATTACAAAATCAATTTTGCATAGTTATGTTAGAATGAGAAAGGGAGAGAAATTTTAGAGGTTTGTACTGATAAGTCAAGGAGAAGACGGCTTTGGAGTAATGAGCATAAGAAATAAGATTAATACTGTTTATATGCTGCGCGCACTTTATACTTAACAAAATAGGATAAATTGTACTGTTTATAGCAGTTTGAGACAAATGGCGAGTTAAATTAGTGTGTGACTACCTGCCATTTCACCTCCTTTCCTTTTGTTCATATTCGTTTCCTTCCTCATTA
>JAKATW010000099.1 GCA_021827945.1 Thermoplasmata archaeon | reverse complement strand
TGATCGGTGAAATGACACTTGCGCATCCAGAAGCGGGAGGACCTGCTAGATGGATGCTTTACACTCACGGCGAATCTTTGAACTTGATATCAGCTCTGACAAATATAGTGTATTATGTCTTAATTCCGCCACTTGAAGCTCTAGCGGTTGTAGAAGCTTTGAATAACTTTACTCATGATTTCTTAAACAACTTAGGTAATCCAACTTTACTTGGAGGTCTAGTTGGGACAATTCTAGTGTTGACGTTTATCCCGTTTAATTATTTTGGAATAAAGAGGATGGGACAATCATCGTTAGGTTTGGGGATAATTAAGCTCATACTTTTCCTAGTTATACCTATAGGCCTGGTTCTAGCGTACTTTAATTCAAGTAATTTTGCAGGCCATGGAGGATACTTACCATTTGGAATTTCTGGCGTTTTTGTAGCTATGCCTCTAGCGATGTTCGCCTTTAGCGGCGTAAGATTCGTTCCGGATTTCGCGGAAGAAATAAGGAATAAACGAAAAATAATCCTTGCTTTGGGTGTTATTCTAATCTCTCAGACAATTCTATTTATTCTGTTCACATTCACAACAATAGGGTCTCTAAATTGGGCAGCTATTGGGATAACTCCCGGTAGTTGGGCCTCACTTAGTAACATTCCTGGAAACCCCTATATTTTCCTTGGTCAAATGCTGAAATCTAACGTTTTACTTGGTGCTGCAATTATCGCCGGTATATTGAGCCCATTTGTTGCTGGATATATATATCTTGGAGGGGGAGTCAGGATACTATTTGCCTCAGCCAGAAGCAGTATTGTGAGCAAATACCTTAAGGAGCTGAACACAAAATATACCATCCCCTCAAAAGCACTATTTACGTTCGCAATAATTGGTGCCATCCTGGTGTTCATTTCTGCCCCTGCGCCTGGAATATTTCACATAATAGTTGATATCACAGCTGCTGAATATTTTTCATTTGCGGTTATACCAGTTGCAATGGAAGCATCACGCAGATTGAAAACAACAGAACATAAAATCAAAGGGGGGTCTATATTTGCACCAATATCATTCATATTTATCTCACTTGTAATTTTCTGGAGTGGATGGCCAGCTGACCCATATACTGCTTTACTCATTCTCGTTGGAGCACTAATCTTTGGACTCGTTTATAAAGTTCGAGGAGAATTCAAGAACTCAATTTGGTTCATTTTATACATTCTCTATATCGTAGGTCTTTCATACATAGGCTCTGATGGAGCCCTCAGTTTGATATCATTTAATCTTACTTCTCTAATTATTGCCGTTACGTCACTAGTTTTCTACTGGTGGGGTATTTATGCCAGATTAAAAAAACCTTATCTGGAACCTAAGACACCTGTAGGGGAGGGAGAAGCAACGCAGTCTTAAATTTGATAAATTCCTAATTCTATTATAACGAGTTTGGAAGTATATATTGTAGATTGTAGTTTTCTCGTAGGGTACTTAATAATAGTTGATACTAATTCAATTTTTCTGATCTTTCAACGTCTAATGGGCTGAAATACAGGACATAGTTAACTGTCTTAACTTTGATGATATACAATTCATTTATGCTTCTTACCAAATACGTGTGAGTAACTTCATCTAGAGTTTAGCTATATTAGAGTCTGATACTAAGGTTGTCTAGTAGAGAAGCATAGAGACTAATGCGCACTCAACAAAGAATTCCTTAATCCTCTCCGTATGTATTTAAAACTGGGTAGCTCTAAAGAATAAAATCACTACTATTCAAAGATTTCCGGACTTAAAACCAGCTGTATTCCAAGAATGAAGGATCCGGAGAGATATCCCAGAAGCTGCTTATGATTGAAGAATCTAGAAAATGGCTGATAACTTAATGATTCCAAGAAATTATGACTTCAGCACGTCAAACAATCAAAATTCGAAATCGTGATGACCTGAAATTGAACATAATTAGTCCAGAGAACAAAAAGTAGAACGCCCTTTTTATTCTTTAGGCCTGTACATCCTGGCGATGTAGCTGTGCGTGTCTGTGCCGTATACCTCCGTATAGATGCTCGTCACCCACAGCGAAGAGTGCCCAAGCCATCTCTGCAGGACATTTATCGGCACCCCGCTCAGTGCAGCATTGACGCCAAAGGTGTGCCTGAACTTGTGGGCGTGTATGTAGTACCTGGCCTTCTCCCCTTCCTTCCTGGTGATAGGGAAACCCTTGGGCTCCAGCTCCCTGTTCATCTTCTTGAGGAACTGGTCCACTGCTGCCCTGGTCATGGGAAATATCCTTGCGGTCCTGCTCGTGTTCCGGATGTACCGGAGATATCTCTCATACTCCTGCCTGAGCTCTGGGTGCAGCGGGATCGTCTTCTTGTTCTTCTTCTTATTCTTCTGCTTCAGGTTATCCATCTCTATCAGGTTCGCAGCGAGATCTATGTTCGCTGGAGTGAGTGCGAGGATCTCTGACACCCTTCCCCCAGTCCTCAGCAGGAACTCGAAAAGGAGCGCATACTTTTCCCTGTCCTCGTACCTGAACCTGGATGCACCCTTCGATGAGTTGCCCCGTGTTATGTCTGAGATCCACTCCCGCATTATCCTGATCTCCTCTTCGGTGAAGTACTCGACCTTGATGTCAGGAGTGGCGGACCTGATTCTCATCTCCCTGGACGGTATGAGAGAATTGCCCATAGATATCTGAAGCATTGACAATACTAAAGTATTTCGTATGTTAAGCAGGGCATGAGATCAGACAATTGCATCCCGAAGGGTAATTTACCTCTCTTAACATTGACAAAATGCCAATTTTGTAAAGAGATCATAGGATCTTCGAAAGGATCTTCACCTTCGAATGGATTTAGCCATTCTTTAAATTCACCCTTCATTTAAAATTAAAATCAGGTAGAGCCGGATGATGAAGCATGTTTTCTATCATAGACAATTCGCATCATAGCTAAAATCCTGTCTCTTTTGGCATCCTCCATCTTCTTCCTCATCTTTTCCCTTTCCTTACGGTTCATTTCCTCTTAGCCTTCTTCTC
>JAKATW010000041.1 GCA_021827945.1 Thermoplasmata archaeon | reverse complement strand
CCTTTTCGTCATCGAGAGGCCTTCCTGATTTAAATTGAACTTGACGAGTTTTTCACGGTCTACTCGTACGAGGCCAGGTCTTTTTGAGACAAGAAAAGCGATTCCATGTTTTCCTGCAGCTACAGAGGTGCTTTCATCTGAAATCCTCTTCGCTATTTCGGAAGATACTTCCCATTCGTAGATCAGGCCATCCCTATTGTCTTCAGTCCAAACCAGATAGACTCCGGAATTCTTAAGTAAGTCCACGTCAATCCTGGTGATCCTGTGGCCACGTTCAAGGAGCGTAGTAGATTCCTTTGGAGTGACCAGCGTGGTGTCATAGGCTAATATCATTCCCACCGCTTCCTCCGTTGGTACCTTCTTCACGGATCGCCATCTTCAATTCCATTAAAATAGTTGACTTACATCCTTAGCTACAAGGTAACGGGGTCATTGACTGTTTTTTGTCAATAATTTTAGTAAACTAATGTTTATTAAGTAGACTAATATTAATTCCTTTGAAATGAAAGAGAGACCAGTCATAGTTTCCGTTTCGACTGAGGAAGGAGCTTTCTTTTTCAAATCCGAGGAGAGCAGATTGAAATGGGCAAAAGGCAAGCGTTTCCTGCCAAGAGAAAGCGTTAACAATGTTACCATGGATAGAGAGGGCAATTTTTTTGCGTCAACTTTGACTGAAGGGGTATTCTTATCTAACGACGAGGGGAAAACATGGAGACTGTCCAACAAGGGGCTTCATGTTAGAAAGGTGTGGACAGTGGAAGCTGACAGACACCAGAATGGTCTCGTCTATGCAGGGACGCAGTACGGTCATTTATTCAAGTCCAATAATTCTGGTACGTCCTGGGAAGAGGTTACGGGATTGTACACAGCCCCCAACAGAGAGAACTGGGGGATAGACTGGGGATTCGGCACAACAGGTTTGACTATTCATACAATAAAATCTGATCCACACAAGAAGGGAAGGCTGTACATTGTTGCGGCCGGTAACGGAACTTATAGAACTGACGATGATGGAGAGACTTGGAGGTCGTTGAAAAGTGGTATCGTAGAATCCTGTCCAACTCTAAGGTATAAGTTTCGTCCATCAATTCCAAGTGTCGAAGATAAGACTGCGGTTGAGGAACATCTGAATGCTGTTCATTCTTGCACACACAAGATCGCACTGTCTAGTGCGAAGCCAGGTACCATTTACCAGCAAAACCATTGTGGTGTATATGTATCTACGGACTCAGGCAACAAATGGAGGGACATAAGCAGATCAGATAAAGATAGGCACGGTTTCCCCATAGTTATTACGGAAGGGAAAAGAGAGTCGTTGTTTGTAATTCCAGCATATCAGGGAGAGTGTAAGAAGCACAACTCCTGCATCCAGGGACAGATAATGGTGAATAGATCAGACAACGACGGAAAAACTTGGAAGACGCTTAGCAAGGGACTCCCCAAAGGAATGCACACAGTGGTACTACGAGATGGCATGGCACAAGACTCCCTCGACTTACCTGGAGTTTATTTTGGAACATCAACGGGAGAATTATTCTGGTCCATCGACCTGGGTGAAACCTGGAAGGAGCTCGCTAACGGTCTAGGCAGAATACAGGGAGTTTCAGCATTCGCTGTTTAGGCAAATTTGGGTTGGTTTTTTAATTGGAAATAACCTGTATAACTGCTGTTTTAAGGTTTCAAGCATTTCACTTAGTCAGAGATAGATAGGGGAGGTAATGCACATTTTCACTGTCAGAACCCCAGAATATCCCCTAGCAGATCCCCTTTGAGTATTCTCTTCCTTATTCCGTCTTCTTTCTTGACAACACCCTTTGCTTTTTCAATTACCTCGTCAAACTTCTTTAATGGTATGCAAACAACTCCAGATCCATCGCAAACAATTATGTCGCCAGGCATCACTACAGTGCCGTTTATCATTATCTTCACGTCAATTTTTCCATGCGCTTCAGGGTTTCCAGCATTTGAAACATAATCTCTTGCATAAATAGGAATCCCCAGCTCTTTAAGTTCTGGTACATCCCTGACATAACCATCAATTACGATTGCGGAAGCACCACGGATCTTCGCAGAATGTGCAAGTAGCTCTCCCATCACGGCCTTGTCGCTTCCACCAGTGACTGAAGCGACCAGGATGTCCCCCTCTTTTATGGTGTCAATGGCCTTAACGACTGCCCACCAATCTCCCGCTCGAGTTTGACAAGTCACAGCCCTTCCATGCACCGCAGTCTGTGGGCCATTCAGAATTTTGAATGCACCAAGGGATCCTTTGCGGTCCATTGCATCACTGATATTGCATGTCGAAATTACCTTCGGAATTAACTTTTTGAAATTGTAACTGATTCCCATAAGAGAAAATGAGACTACCTTAATTAAAGTTATTTACCAGTCCAGTTGGAAACAGTTTCAAATCTTTTTGGCGCTTTCCAATATCTCACACTTAGTAAAGGTCCGTTCGTATACAGATCAGTCAGAATTTTGTGATGGAATGTGGTGAAGATCAAAACTAAAATTTGTATGGTTATCCGGTTCTCTATTACTTCTTGAAGAAGAAGATCTAGGAATATCATATTTGAATTCCGATTTCTGGAAAGGGGTTGAAAAAGGACGGTACCGTGATAGATGCGGGGCATTGAGGTATTGCTTCCGAGCAGGGTCGTTCCTGGTTCAGAAAAAAATTTGTGATAAACAATACCCTGTCACGGTAACTTCTGCGGGATGGTGAAGCTTGGATGAGACAAGGGAGGTTTAGAGTTGCCTGACGAAATTTGTGTGCGATTCAAGTTGGAAATATTCGGAATACATAAATACTGCACCATCTTTATTATTTATGAGTGACCAGCAGGCAAGTGCTGAAAAATCGAAGTATCTGGATGCCTTGATCAAACTCATCGTCTACATCGCGGTCTTTATAATAATATCTGCCATACTCCAGTTTCTCTTTAACTCATTTCTTCCCAAGTATGGCATTTTGCTGGCCAGATATTACATTTACGTCAACGTAGCGCTGACACTCCTCTTGGGATACCTGATTGTCAGAGCTTTTGCGGATGTCATACAGGAATTCCTTAAACTAAAGTACCCAATAGACGTGGCGAGAGCGTTTAGGAATGTCTTCCTCGTTATAGGCGTAGGAGCGCTTATAACTACTGTCGCAGGTGAAGTTGGCGGTGGACTTGCGGGCGTTTCCGTCGGAGGTTTCCTTGGAATCGTAATTGGATTCGCTATGCAGCAGCCGCTGGGACAGGCTATATCTGGTCTATTTATACTGATAGCAAGACCATTCAAGATAAATGACTACGCGACAATCCTCGGGGACACTGGGTTAGTCATTGAGGTAGGGATCCTGTTCACAGAGTTGAAGAAGGATGACGGAAGCAAGGTAGTTATCCCGAGCAACCTGATCATAGCCAACAAGGTGTATGTCCTTCCAAAGCCAACACCAGCCAGCCCTCCGAAACAGTGACACCTGTAAAATTTCTTTACATCTTTTTCATTTTTTAATCTAGAAGAGAATGGAGTTGATCATGATTTCATCCAGATAAGGTGTTAAATTAGAAATAATTATGAAGCCAGAACCAGTTACTGGAATCTCATTAAATGTTCTTTTCATCAATCTTTCAGCACCTTCTCAATTTCCTTCCAGATATTGTAATATTTTCTTAGCAGTCGTTAAATCCACGGGAGATAAAATACAAGAGTGAACCAAGTTCTTGAGGTGGCCCTGCAAAGCATTTATTAATTCCCAGATGGTACTTACAAGAGTGTAGTGGGATGCCCTTGAAGATCGCAATACTTGGAGCAGGGAGTCTGTTTTGGAGTTCTACAATCATTCACGACCTCTGTCTGACTCCTGAAATTAGGGGAAGTTCGATTGTTTTAATGGACATAGACAGAAGTCGCTTGGACACGATTTATCGATTTGCGAAACGGTACTCCACCGAGGTAAAGTTTGATGTAAAATTTCTGAAGACTGCAGACAGGAAGGAGGCGATCAGAGATTCAGATTTCGTGATAAACACTGCAATGACTGGAGGACACCAATACTATGAAAGAATGCGGGGGATATCGGAGATTAATGGATATTACAGGGGAATTAACAGCGTAGAATGGAACATGGTCTCGGATTATCATACCATCTGGGGGTATTACCAATTCAAACTCGCAATGGAGATCGCAGAAGACGTTGAGGAGTTCAGTCCAAATGCGTGGCTTCTGCAGCTTTCAAATCCCGTACTCGAACTCACGACCCTCCTAGGTAGACGGTTCAAGATAAAATCGGTAGGAATATGCCATGGTCACTTAGACTCAAAGGACGTAATGGGTGCTATGGGATTTGAAGAAGGGATGACAGACGTAGAATCTATAGGACTCAATCATACCATCTGGATGACTAGATTCATGAAGGGAAAGGAAAATGCTTATCCTATGCTTCGAGAATGGATTGACACTAAATATCCATCATTCTACAAGATGTGGTTGATGACATCCAGATCTAACCCTCTGAGCGTTCAGATGTCGCCTGCAATGGTTGACATGTATAATGAATACGGCCTGGTTCCCGTTGGTGATACCGTCCGAAGTGGGAGCTGGAAGTACCATCGAAATCTTCGAACAAAGAAGAGATGGTACGGGGCGAGTGGAGGCTTCGACTCGCCTATGGGCTGGAAGTTCTATCTAGACATGGAAGAAAGAAACATGAAGATGATAGGAAATGCGCTCAAGAATCGTGGATCACCTCTCTCCAGTCTATTTCCGTCAGGGATCAGCGACGAGCCAGTTGTTCCCATAATAAACGCACTCGGGAACGACGTTCGCGGCAAATACCAGGTCAATGCAATCAATAATGGTGTGTTCGAAGGAATCCCAGATGACGTAGCAGTTGAGACTCCTGCGATACTTGACGGGAGAGGCATCCATAGAGAAAGTGGAAAGAGTCTACCAAGAAAGATACTTAATTTTTCTATACGTCCAAGGGTGCAGAGAATGGAATGGGCGCTTGAGGCATTCCTTGACGGAGGTAAGGAAACGTTACTCGAATGGCTTATGGCCGATCCACGGACCAGGACTAATAAGCAGGCAGAACGTGTAGTAGAAGGTCTGCTGGGTATGAAAGGAAATGAGGCGATGGCTAGGCATTACCGTTAATTTCTAGACTCTCACTTTGAATTCTGATTCGAAAGTCGTCCAGAGTGGCCAGTTGACTTTTATGCTAACTTTGATCGTGTGGTTACCGGGGTTGATCTGTCTCTCCAAGTTTGATCTGATCGTAATTGACTCACCCAAGAGGATGTCGAGATCCATGTTTTGCTTGACTTCCCTGAAGTTACCATCTTTGACACTTATAGTGCTGCCGCTCGTGATTTCACTTCCGTCGAAATAAATCGATGGAGAAACGTTCACTCGTGCGGAACCTTCCATATTCTTCATTTTGAATTCTATGGTTCTTTCGTCAATTCTTCTGAAACTGCTTTTTAAATATTGAATAGGCACCTTGATCCCTCTTTATATCCTGTCTCTTTATATGAATATTTTTGAACTTAGTCTCTTCAGTTACGCTTTAGGATATTTGTTTTGGTCAAAGGGCTAGCAATTTAATGTACAAATTATAAATATCATCAAAAAAATACACAAGGGAATGGTAAGAGCTAGGTACAAGTGGGGCATGGTTATCGTTCTGTCTGCTTTTCTCATGATCCAATCTGCCGATACATACATTATTTCTGCAGTGGAGCCTCAGCTTATTCAGGAATATCACGTGACAGATGCGGTTCTAGGCATCCTTATCACTTCAACTCTGATAGTAGGTACCGTCCTTTACCCGTTTTGGGGGTACCTTTACGACAAGTACTCCAGAAAGCTCCTCACTGTATTCATGGCAGTTATTCTTGGTGCAACGACGTGGATTAACGCCCTATCTAGAGTATTCTCACAGCTCTTCGTGACAAGAATACTGACGGGTATCGGTTACCCTCTCCCATCAGGAGCTTTCACCCTCACCGCAGATTATTTTGAACCAAAGAGCAGGGGAAAGGCAATGGGGGTAATCAATGCTGCGAGCCCCATAGGATATCTCCTGGGCATAGTCATTCCTCTTGTTGTGATAGGGGAGGGCCTTAATTGGAGATACTCCTTCTACATCACTGCCGGTCTAAGCCTTGTGATCGGCTTAATGATATACTTGTTCGTAAAGGAGGTGCCTAGAGGGTCATCTGAGCCAGAATTGGAGGGGAAAGTGGCGTCTGACATATACAAAGTGAAACTCTCCGATCTGAAGAAGATACTTACAAACAGGTCGCTTCTTCTTCTCTTTATACAGGGTTTCTTCGGCACGATTCCGTGGACGGCAGTAAGTTTCTGGATTATCACTTATATGTCCATAGTTAGAAAGATACCCTCCTTTACAATAACCGTAGTTTTACTCATATGGATAATTGCGATGGTTGCAGGCAACATCATTTCTGGATACCTCAGCGATTACCTGTTCAAACGGACGCCTAGCGGAAGAGCTATTCTAGGGACCATCGTAGTGTTTCTGTCTGCTCTTCTTATTTACCTTACCCTGTACTCGATATCTGACGCGCGTTTCTATATTCTGGGGGTACTCACCGCATTTGTACTTCCAATGGCAGGACCGAGTGTAAATGCAGGAGTAATGGACATAATCGAACCCGAACTGAGGGGAAGCGCGACTGCATATCTTAACTTCTTTGGAAGTGCGGGAAGCGCAGTGGGCCCGGGAATAGTTGGAATAATTGCTACAGCAGTTTCTCTGCAGTTTGCGATGACAGTGGTCAGTGCAATAACGTGGATATTCTGTGGTATCGTGTTCACCCTGCTGATATTCATAATTCCAAAAGACATTGCTAGATTTCACGAGCTTATGAAGGCAAGAAGAGAGCAGCTGAATCATATGCCATAAGACTGTATCTTACTCTCTACAACGTTTAAGGGGTATCATCCTCTTGGTCTTTCATATATTGCATTCTCAAAGGAAAGGATAAATAATGCAAACGAAATAATATGACTTAGATGTGTGACACCGTTTGCAGTCTTAAAGGAAACAATAGTGATCCAAGAACAAGTATGTTCGGAAAGAATAGTGACAGGGACCCGAACGAGATTCAGGTCGTCGAATTTTATCCCAGAATGGTCAGAAACGGGAAGGTCCGCACTACCTACATTGAGGTAGAATACGAAGGGAAGACAAATGCAGTGGTCTTGTCAAGACCCCGGTGGATGTGGGGAGCAGAAATGGGGGTTAACGAGAGGGGTGTCGTTGCCGGGAACGAGGCAATATTTGCGCCTCCCAAGAACAGGGATAAGCGCCTCCTTGGGATGGATCTGCTGAGATTGGGACTTGAGAAGGGTGCAGACGCTAGCTCTGTTGCTAATACAATAATAGAATATCTGAAAACTTATGGACAAGGAGGAAGCAATGACCAATCCAAGGAAGAGTATTACAATAATTTATTCCTGATAAGTGATCTTAAAGAGGCGTTTGAACTGACTGTCATTGGTAAGGAGTACCTGTTAAAAAAAACGGGTTCTTATCATTCTGTTTCCAACAGGATCTCCGAATCTGATAAAGACGGAAATGAAGTGGTAAAAGTATCGCCACAATTCTCGTACCGACAGGATTATTTATATACTAAACTAGGACGGGGTGCAGAGAGATTCAGGTTCACCTCTCAAGCTTTGGAAGACAAATCAAGAAATGTCCAGCTTCAAGATATATTTCGGGTGATGAGGCATCACGATGGTAGCTGGTCGCATCCAAGAATGGGAACCAACAGGGACGTTTGCATGCACGCGGGGCCCCTTTCGAGAAGATTCCAGACGGTAAATTCCGTGGTTGTCGAAACGACGGAGAGAGGAATTGTAATCTGGTCGACCTTTTCATCGAATCCTTGCATCTCTCTATACAAGCCTGTCTTATTTTCAGGAACCGGTCTAATCGGATTATCCTACAATTCTGATTATTGGCTGAAATCTGAAAGGATTCATAGGAATTATCTGGCTGGTAGGTCCATATCAATCCCGGATTCAGGCAATGAACTCGAAGAGGCGCAAGCTCAGGTGATCAAAATAGCTAGAGAGGCAATAGATGAATGTCTCTTCGGTAATTTAACTCCTCCTGAAATTGATAAGGGGATTTTCGAGAAAATCAGCGATATTGATGATCGCTTTCTCTCTTCACTTAGTAGTAAAATTGATCGAAATAACAACACGCAATCCAATGGTCTCTATGGAAGTTGGTGGAGAAAAAAAGAGAAATCTCTGGCAGAAATGGACTGATGCAAGAAGGCCAACAAGTGGCACCACATAATTCTCTAAATCATCTTTTTCCCAGCCTTCCAGACTTGTAAAGTGCCCAGTAAAATATTGTCAGAAATACTGTACCCAGGATTACTATTATTGCCACATATACTGAGGAAGTTATGAGTAGGAGAATCCCGAACAGGATAAATACTGTGATCGCTATCAAGAAGAAAGGAATAGCGCCTTTTACGTAAAATGGTATTTCTTCACGTTTCAACTTTCTATGATGCCACAGAGCTGCATAACCCACAAGCCCATACATGAAAGAATCAAATGCAGCAGCTACAAGAACAATTACGGAATAGTTCCCGGTTACGAACACAACCACCGTTATGAATAGAACGATAACGTATAGGAAGAGCAGAGACACGTAGGGGGTCAAAAATCTTGTTTGGATCTTGCCCAAGAATTTCGGGAATGTTCCCTCCCTTCCGAGTGCATAGACCAATCTGGAGGTTCCAAGGATACCAGCGTTGAAAGCACTGAAACTCATAACGATACTGATTATACCGATCAGAATCGGTAACTGGGTTCCTGCAAGAATGTACTTACCCAGGACTATCTGTGGTATCACTGTCGTCCTCAGTACGTCAAGTGGAACTCTCTCGAATATCGCAATCGAAGCAAGAATGAATGTCACGCCTATGAGTACAATACCAAGGGGCATAGCTCTTGGAATCCCCTTCTTGAAATCTATTGCCTCTTCTCCCAGCGTAGTAACCCTACCAAACCCAAGGAAGAAGTAGACGGAAACGGCACTTGCGGAAAAAATCGAAAACCAGTTAATCTGTCCCATGGCTACCGGTTGAACGCTCTTTACAAAAAAAATGGAATAGATTGAGACTAGTATGAGCGAAATCACTACGAAGAGAGTGATTATCATTTGGAAATTGCCAGAAATCTCGACTCCTAGGATATTAATAAACACAACTAAAGTAAGGATCAGAATGGCCCAGAAAATGGGCGGAATGGAACCTACAAGGTAGTGAAGGACATTGCCTGCCATGTACGCTTCCGTTCCCGCTGCTCCCAATATCGCTATGATCCACATCACTGAGAGAGATAAGGCAAGCGTGTTTCCAATCGGTTTTTTCAGAAATATCCTGTTTCCTGCTGCAGAGGGATAGATGCTCACTAGTTCTCCATAAGCAAACGAAACGAGAACAACAATGACCGTAGATATTAGCACAGCCAGAACAAGATTTATGAGAGAACCAACCAGAAGGACCATTATTATTATGCTTAGGAACACAGAAGATGCAAGAGGAGTACCCATCGTGATTGCTACAAGCCGTGTGAATTTCAACCTTCTTTCTAGAGTCAAGACCATAACAACCTCGCTACCGCATCCAGGACAATCTGGTCCTTCTCCGACCCATATGTTTCGACGACTCCATCCATATATAGGTGGGCAATGTTTTCCTTTCCGCTCAGCATATCGAGAAGGGTGGCAGTCGAGCTGACGACCTTGACGTTCCCTTCGTCTTCGCTTACTGCCTTTTTAACTTCAACAACCTTTCCCGTAGTAATTGTGAGCACGAAACCAAATCCATGATCTTGACTCCACATAAGGACAGAGGTACTCCATCTCCTGATGAGCTTCTGAACCTTCTCATTTCCATTGACTCTGTTGGTAAATTCATAAAGGACAGATTTCATCTTTTCCTCATTTTCATCCATATGTTTATCACTCTCTATTCAATTCTTCCCGCAGACACTACAAGCTCTTGTGCTGCATTGACGTATTTCATGAGTTTCCTTACGTCCCCTGTTACAGTCACTTCTCCCTTCAGCATAGCTGTAATCACATTAGTCTTCCCAGAAAGAATTCCCTCCCAGATAGTCGCCCTTCCCTCCAGGATGTACGGAATCTTCATTCTGTCTATTGAAGTGGGGAAACTTATTGAATTGCACTTGCCGTGATACAACTCAAGTCTGACCATCTTGGATTCGCCGCTTCGGAAAAAATTAGACTGCTCGTCTCCCCTTATAGAGAGAAGTATGTCTCCTTCCCAGTCCGACGCATATCTTTCATAGTTCCCATTTGAATTTATGCTGTCCCTGAACTTCTCAAACCATTTATCTGAAAACATGAGCGTCTTCACAGGTAACCCCTCTCGTCTAACAGCTTCTGATATTGAATTCTAGTGGGGAGGATTATTCTCTTTGTTGCATCCCTGAGAATTATTTCCATCCTCTCAGATGGAGCCTGTATGCTCATCACCTTCTTCATGGAACCTCTAAACACAATTTCGTCGCTTATTACCAACTCGACAAAGCTCTCCTGACCGGTGCTGATTTTAACCATGGCATCGTAAGATTCTACGAAGTAAACGATATCCGCCTTAGCTTCATAGTTTTTAACCTCGCTCCTCTTTATCAGATTAAACGCAAGAATCTCTCCATCCACTGTCCGCTGCCATATCCCAATACCCATATCCTTTATCTCTATCAATTCTGTAGCGTTGTAACTGCCTTTTCCAAGCTCCCTGAATCTCTTGTCCCCATTTAGAGTTCTCTTGAGCTCGTCAAAGAATTCCTGGGTACCAAAACTCAGCACTTCTAGTTCACTACCTTGACCTGGACTAATCTCCTTCGGTTGTGATCGTCTTCCCGATAGTCACATTTCTCTTCTTTAACTCGCGGATAAAAGTATCAGGATCGATTGCACCCTCTGGCGCATACAAACCCGGCTTCAGATCCCTGTTCTTTGAGATCTCCTGAGCTCCAATGCTTGCAGACCAACCCGTTAACTTTTGCATCCTGTCCGCACCACTGTACACTATCGTAGTTTTCTTTCCATTTTGTTTTCCAATCACTTCGACCCAGAATCCAGAAACTTCAACTCCTCCGCTCTTGAATTGTTCCATTGATTGATGTACAAATGAGGCGAGGAAATCTCTGGACGAAACTTCTATGTTTCCCACCTTGACGATTTTGTCTTCGGTTAAGCCGATGTCAGCAAACTGACTTACAAGATGATTTTGCCAGTCCGGAACTAGTGCCCCTCTGAGCGTGACGTTCTTGACTCCCTTCAAATATCTGGGAATGGTAATGGGTTCGGGATGACCCACGAAATAGGTCTCGAGTCGTGATATAGGTTCCGGGAAATCGATGTCCCTCTTGAATTGTCTAGCGGGAACGTACTCAAGTTTACCGTCCAGGTACATCGGTACGTCACCGGTAACTGCATGAAACACGTGAGATACCACTGCAATTCCTGATGCATCAGCTGCGCTTCCACTCCAGCCGATGTTTACATCAGTAGTAGCATCCAGACTATCATAGCCAGCCCTTGCAAGCACATTCGTTATACCTGGAGTCCATCCCATGCCGATAAGAATTCTGGACTTTCCCTTCGCAATGTCTTTATCTCTTTCCACTACTTTCAGGGTGGCATCAAAGTCATCACATATATCGACATAATCCCTTCCTACCTCCAAAGCTGCATCTACAACCATTTTCTCATATCTGTAGAAAGGGCCTATTGTGTTTATAACGACATCGCACTGTGAAATTGCATCAGTCAGGCTCTTCCTATCATTCGCATCAACATATATCCCCTTGATGTCTGTTCCTCTATCCTTAAGCTCCCCTTTCAATTTATCGGTAGCTCCCTTGTTAAAATCTCCTATGATGATGCCGTCAACTCCGCTCAAAACCAAATCTCTCACCGCAGCAGAACCCATATCTCCAGCTCCACCCAGAACCAAAAAAATAGACATGTTTTTGAAAATTGTTTAGGTAATATATATAATTTTTTGACATATTTAGTGCACTTAATAATTTTTATTTCGTACTTTCAAATATCCGTCCATTTTGATCTTGAACACTTTGCGCTGCCTTTCGTGATGGTTTATGCACACAAGAGAACTTGGAGAAATTCTAAGATACTGGGTGATAACTTATCTACTATTCAAGCAGTGAAATTAGGGAAATTCTTGACATTTGATAAATACCTTGGTCCTTTAATCATTATCACGACTGGCATCAGAAAGCATGATAGGTATGATTGCTATATTATCACATCTGGAACGGGGAGAAATTTGTGATACCGATGAAATTTTACGGGGATTACGTTAAGCTAACAGATTGATCCTTGAGGGACGGGAATCTATCCCACCGATTCTATATATTTCTGCACTGAAATACCTCTGGTCCACTCAATTCGCATATTTTTACCATGAGAAGACAAGTTATCTTTTCGTTGTTATCGTTACTAATTGAGAGGTCTCAATTCCTTCGCTGATTTCAGGCGATGTGGGGCTTGAGGACTCATATTCTTTATTTTGTGATATCAAAGTCTATTAAATAAGATGGGCTCGACCGGATTCGAACCGGTGGTCTCCTCCGTGTCAGGGAGACGTCATAGCCGCTAGACCACGAGCCCTAACTCGTCAGTATTGCATCAATAATAATTTTTTCTTTTTTTATTCAGCGGTCGCGAACAACATTCCGAAGTATTCCTGAAGGTAGTAGTAGTGGAACTTCGGTACAATTTTTCCCCTCTCCGCAAACCCGTGGAACATCAAGAGATTCCAGTAGCTGTCTGGTTTCGCCCCTCTTAAGTAGTCATCATCAAGCGATATAAGATCATCGAATTGATTCTTCTCAATTGCTCTTATAACCATCTTGTCATACTGTTTCGCCCTTTGGTCATAACCGTATGGCCCGGTTTTAGAATGAGTGTGTGCCTGATCCGCACTAAAGACCACGGAAACAGTTGTATCAAGCTTGGAAACTACGTCATAGAGCTTCTTTCCCAGCTCTATAAGTTGCCTTCTCTTAGACGTTCTCCACTGTCCAAGCATTGATACTTTTTTGTTGCAGAAAAATGTGAGGGGAATCAGAGTTCCGAAATCAATAGGGAATGTTGACAGTTCACCCTCTGAAGTCACAAAATTCGTCTCTACGAAATACTTCGATGCTTTGAACAGCCGTGCATTCAGGTCCCGGCTCGTCTCGTAGTCTCCCTTTAAAAGGTTCTTGCCTATCTTGTAGCTCCCAGAGAGATATTGAGTGTTTATGACTGGTAGTCCAGATGGAATTCTAAGGGAGTGGGGGCTTATGACGACTATGGTATCAGAAGAATCAGTCCTTGTCTCTCTGTTGATTACATTATTCATAGTTTTGCTTTCAGAATTGGGAAGAGACAGAATCTCATCCCCGTGAGGAATCAGATAAGTTCTGAAGAGCGTCATCTATTTCACGTAGTCAGTAATCTTTCTTTGAAGCTTAATCATTTGGTATGTTTTACTGTTTCCCCTTAAGTCGACCTTCCTCCTGATTCTTATAATTTCAAAAAACTTGTCGATGTCATCAAGGTAGTACACAGACTGCATGGCTGTCCTGACGTTCTCTCTCACCTGCCATACTCCTAGGGGCATCGTGTAATCTCCATCTATGAACCTGATGACCAAAATGTTTCCCCTCCTCTCCTTCTCATTTAGAAACTCTACAATTGGCAGTTTTGCCGCAAAAAAAGCACCAGCAATTTTTGGGTTTGTGACCATTCTCCCAGGCTTTTCATAATCTCCTTCGGCTATTGATTCTCTAGGGCCGGTCCAAATTGACCCGTTATTCCAGTTCTCGATCATTTCGAATGAGTAGTCCCCTGGGGTGATCAGGATGTAGTATTCATTTCCAATTCTCTTATGATGGAAATACAAGTTTCCATCAACTTCACTGAATTCTCTCACAACTTGAATTAAGCGATCCGAGAGAATCTTGTCCACCGCCGTGATAGACCATCTCGTGGGAACTATCTTCCTGCTTCTCGTTTTACCCAACATCCCTGCAGAAAATATTTTCTCAATGGTGTAGATAGATGTCTCGGGATAGAGCAGTCTGAGTGCTTCAACGGTCCTCAAATCTGTATCATAGTATATCTTCTCAACCCCTGGATTGGAGGGGGAGCTCTCGTGATAGAAGCTCTTGGCATATCCTCCAGGGCCGAATGGCTGAGACTCCGCAGAGAAATCGATTTTCCTCTCTGTAGAAGAATATTCTATTTCACTGAATACTGGTTTTGCAGACAAGATCAGATCGTGGAGTTCCAGCAGGTAGTTATTCGGATCTGATGGGGAAGAAATTGGTAGGACTTTGTAACCACGGTACAGTGAGAATCTCAATTTTGCAATATCATCTATAGACATCTGTCCCCATTGATCGGGACGTTCGTAGATCTCGGTGTCTCCCCTTCTTATGGGAAGTGCTGGTCCAATTCGCACCTTGGGATATCCATAGTGACCAACGAACACCGAAGGTGGGCTATCGCCGGCGACGTCGTTCACGCTTACTGGAATACTCTGAGTGAGATATACCTTCGAGATGATGGGACAGGCAGATTTGCCACACAGCAATTTTGCCCCTTTGCACCTAATACATAGGCTTACTGGAATGCTCTTCAGTTCTTCGTCTACGCTATTCATTCTGGAGGCAATAAGTTGGGTATCCCGTCTTCAATTGGATACTTGCTGTGGCACTTGACGCATTCCAAAACTCCTTCAAGAATCTCTTCTCCGTCAGCCTTGTTGATCTTAAGAGTAAGTTCCTCCTTGCAAACAGGGCAGCAGATGATTTCAAGAAGATCCTTTTTCATAGTCGTTAAACAACTCTACCGATTAATAGGTTGTGTAATTTGCTGTGTTCTCTGAAGATCACTTAATTCCATAAACGATTGCAGCAGAAGGAGAAAAAAATCTTCTGATCTTTATTTCTTTGAATCCTGCAGTTCTCATCTCTTCTGCAATGGTCTCAGGTGTCTTGAAGTTCTTTACCGTCAGTGCCAGATAGCTGTATGATTCCGACGAAGAGACCAATCGTGCAATTTTTGGGAGGAGCTTATAGAAATACAGGGAGAAGAATTCCGAGACTACCTTCCTTTTTTCAGGGAAAGCGTCCAGGTTAGCCATTATGCCACCCATTTTCAGCACCCTGAACCCTTCCCTGAAGTAGTCTGGAGTAGAAGGAAGGTTTCTGAGTACAAAGGACGAAACAATCGCATCAAATGTGTCATTCTTTATTGGCATTTCAGTTGCCGAAGCAAGGAGCAACTTCCCTTTGTTCCCATTTAAGGCCATCATTTCCCTAGTCACATCCAGCCCGATGAAACTGCCTTTGAATCCTGCGAGACTTTCAAGTTTTCCGGTTCCTGTGCCCACGTCAAGTGTCGTGCCTACCTTTGGAATGAGTCTTAAAAGAGTCAAACGCCAGAATATATCCATCCCCAGTGACATGTATGTGTTCATCCTGTCGTATATGGAGGGAATCTCCTTGAATACGGCCTTCACTCTTTCTACTTCTGGCATTCATTCAGATCG
>JAKATW010000161.1 GCA_021827945.1 Thermoplasmata archaeon | reverse complement strand
TCTACGAATTCAGCATCCCTTTGGAACTTCAGCTTATCGAAAGCCCTCTTGCTCACGATGAATGACTGTCCCCTCATCCTGATCCTGCAGTATTGAACTTCTGGATTCATGAAGATGTTCGTGACACCATCGAGAGTCTCTGGTCGCACCGTTGAGGCAAGGAGTATGTCATTTCCGATATAGAAGAATACCCCCGTAAACTGGGTGATTGATACCTTGTCGGTGTCTCCCTCTAGTATATCATCTTCTCCGACAGGATTTCCTTCCTTCTCAGAATAAAGGATCGGGTAGTCTCCCCGCTTGATCAGATTCTTTTCCTGGAGCATCCTGAACTGCCACTCTACGAACTTGTTGTAGATGGGTTCACCGGAAGTGAATTTCCTTGTCCAGTCAATTGAAAAACCCATATTGGTGAAGTCATTTATGATTCGTTCCGAGAAGTAAGATGCTATATTTGCAGGAACCGCAAACTCAGAGACTTTAGAAGGATCGTCTCCGTAGAGTTCAAGGTAGCTCTTGTAAAGGTTTATGGTCTGTGCATCCCCATTCTCAATCTTCTTGCTGAAAGCCAGGATTGGCGTTCCAGAGATGTGGAATCCCATTGGATACAGGACGTTGAATCCCTTCATTCTCTTGTATCTTGCAACGATGTCACCTACGGTATAGGTCCTTCCGTGTCCAATGTGCAGTGCACCATTGCAGTATGGCCACGGTACAGTCAAAAGGAATTTCTTGCCGTTTGGCTTTGGTTCAAAGGCTCTTTCCTCGCTCCACCGTCGTAGCCACTTTTCCTCTATAGATTCGTAGTTGTAAACCACGAAAACACCTTAACCTATTATCATCACGGCTGCAGCCACAACCGTGGTCCATTCGTCGACTTTCTTCACGGTGGATGAAGCTGTTACGTTGCTTGTAAGCAGGATTGCATCGTTCAGCCTGAATTTTCCATTCTCATCCAGTTGATATGAATCGAGCCCCATCGTGCTCGCTAGCATCTCGGCTGCCAGTTCCTCAGCAAACTTACCGGACGCTTCGGGGGTCTCTCCAAAGCTGTGATGTTCACTAATGTAGCCGTACATCGTCCTGTTTCTTGGAATAGCGAAACCCACCGATGCTGTAATCAATCTGTTCAGTTCGTTTGAACTGTTTCTTGCCAAGACCAGATACAGGATCTGTCCAGGTTTCAGTTCCTTGAGTCCCTCCTCTCTATCAACGAGTTCTGCATACGGAGGGAAAATAGAGCTCACTTCGACCAGATTGTATTTCGCAATGTCTGCATCCCTGAGAGCATTCTCGAAGGAGCCGAGTTGGCTCCTGTGACTGCCAACTCCTTTGACGAAAAATATCTTGCGTGGCATCATCGACGGCATTTCAGTGGTTAATCACATCTCGGTTTTATCCTTTTTCATTTTCGCTCAAAATGGATTACAGTCGAACGACAACGGTTCCAGATCGTCGCGGTACTTGGATATTTAATTCACGCTTCGTTTGTCCTACGAAAGGTTTAATATCGTTAGTATGATACTAATAAGTGGAAAGTAATACTAACGTGATTACAAGACGTGAACGAGACTGTCTTGTCACTCTCGAGGAAGACTCTCCGAAGAACTTCCCAATGCGTCTTCATCAGATTGCACAGACGCTTAGAGTGAAACCTCCAACGGCACTTAATGTAATCAGAAGACTGGAAAGAAAGGGATTGGCAGAATCTAAAGACGGGATGGTCATACTGACCGAGTCTGGAGACAAGGTAGCTAAGAGCATATTGCTGGTTCATAGGACGTACGAATCTCTACTGTGTCAGAGTGGAGTTTCCGAAAACTCTGCATGCAGTGAGGCAGCGGAAGTTGACTATATAATTCCCGCCGGTAACGCTAGACTGATCCTCAAGAAGATTGGAAGTCCAAAACTCTGCCCCCACGGTAAACCCATTCCAGAAGAGGAGTGAGAATGTTCGATATTTCATCAATCCTTAATCCGCCTGCGGGACTCTCTGTCTATCTGATCCTTTTGATAGCAGGCATATTAGGAATCCTCCACGGGATCACTCCAGATGAGCATACATGGCCGATAACGTTCAGTTATTCAGTGGGAAGTTACAGCACTCGCGGCGGTATGAAGTCCGGATTCGTATTCTCTGCAGGTTTCACCATCCAGCGAGCAATTCTCACATCTCTTGGATTTATCGGTCTGGCTGCAATTTATCAAAAGTATGATCTCAACGGATACATATACGTAATGGTCGGATTCGTGATGTTTATTGTTGGGTACTACCTTGTAAAAGGGACAGACCTTCACATCCCTTTGGACAGACTTTTCGGTGGAAAGATACACCACTCTACAAAGGCTGAGCGCCAACCAATACAGGAAGTTGAGAACTCTGTCAAGCCAGTACCCGTAAGGATGGCGTTGGTACACGGATTCGTGGCGGGATGGGGGTTCGGAGGGTTCTCGACCATTATAACATTCATTCTAGCCCCTCAGATGCCGAACATCTACTATGCAGCCCTGGTGGGAGCATTCTTTGGACTGGGGACGATGCTGATGCAGATCGTTATAGGCGCAATATTTGCGAACATAATGAGAGTAAAGAAGCTCTCTGCAGACCAGATAAAGTATGTCGGTAGGTCTACCGCAGCAAGAACTCTCTACCTTGGCGGAATCGTCTTTGCAATAATGGGGGTTGCGATTATATTCCTTCCAGTGCTCGATTCCCTAGCTATCAGCACTGGCAACCCTATCCCAAACTTGAATTCCATAGGCGTGGAAACGGTGCTAGTCATAACTGTGGTAGGGGTGATAGGAATCTGGAGCATGTTGAAAGGATATAGGGAATCAATCCGCCTTCCGAGACGTGAGATTACAGAAGGAAAGTGACCTGCGCTTTTTGTATTATTTTTGAGGATTCCCAATAACCCTATAAATTTTCTATGATATGCATCTTTATCTGATTGAGGTCATAAGAAATACTGTTATTGCGCTCTATTTACCTCAATTTCCTGCACATCTCCCTCTATTTTTCAGCTA
>JAKATW010000128.1 GCA_021827945.1 Thermoplasmata archaeon | reverse complement strand
CCACTCGCTTAGACCTCAGGGCCCTTTTGACTAGAACTGATTCCTTCATAAGCCTGTCTGTTAAGAAAAGCAGAACTGAGAGTGAGATGACTTCCCATACCAAGTTGAATAACTTAGAGACCTGAACATTCACATTTAGAGTGAGAAAAACCGAATAGCATAAAATAAAAAGCATTGGCGAGAGCAGATTGAATTTGCTTTTCAGGTACATGAATCCAATTAAAAAAGAAAACACTACTAGAAATGCAATATTAAAAAGTAGAAGTGAGGGCAATCCGTTTAAAGACATGAAGAGCTGAATTGGTGTAACACTCATCACGTAAACCAGAGACGCAACAGATATGGCAGAAATTGGTTTTCGCCACATAGACTTCAAAAGGACCCCATGGATCATGGAAATCAGGGAAATCGAAAATAGAAAAGTATAGAGTAAATTCCCAAAAATCCCTGTTTGGACTATGTTAATGTGTACTTTGCCATATGCGATGGCTGGCTCTATTAGCATAAAAATGAAAATTACACTTAGTAAAAGTGAGTACCCCCGTTGATTTATCCAACTTGTAGTCCCTTCTTCTTGTGAAAAGAACCGGAAACAACAGGATCAAAATGATCAAGTACCGGTTTAGGTGAAAAAAGTACTCTGCCTGCAGAAGTCCTACGTAAGGAATGGATGAAAGCAGTTTCCATTCAGTCTTTCTCATAGTAATTCAAATTTGTATTGCTCACTCAGATGGCTAACGTATAGAACTTTGTCGGGCGCATACAGAAATATAGGGGATTCGAATATTTCTGAAATCTTGACAAGGTCCTCAAGACTTTTGACTTTGCTGGCCCTTTCCAGAGGAGGAGAATCGATTTCGATCAACTGTTCATTAAGTTCCTTCCTGACTTTTTCAACCGGATCGATTATTCTCGGGGCGTATATGACTGCAATTGCAATCCCAGTAGCTGCAGCAGCCCCAAGCAAAATATAACCATAAAAAATTCCAAGACCAATGAGATTGTGCGGAGTGATAAGTTCCTGTTTATAAATTGATACAGATGCTGGAGAGGAGCTACCATAGGCCAAATCCTCATAAGTACCGTGTAAGCTAATGGACATGGATGTTGTGTAAAGATTAAACCCTGAGGCAATTATGCTTAAGTTGAAATTCACAGTTGGGTCAGTCTTTCCATCTTGAAGCTGATTATCGATGTTGTTTGCCAGGGCAGTTTCCTTTGAAATGTTAAGATATAAGGGAATCTGGATGGTACCTTCCGAAGAAATATTCTTGCTCGTGATACTAGAGTTGATGAGCTTCTCCCAAGATGGACTGCTGGAAACTAAGGTAACCTGTGAAATAATTGAAACCTGTGTTTTAGAAATATTATTCAATTGAATGTAAACCTGCGCGCTTATGTTTATGGAGCTTGTTATGCTATTATATATAATATTTGGGTCCTCCAAGGTTGAAACATTGTAAAGCAGATTAGGAATAAGATTGTCTTTTACGGTATATTCTGCGGATTCAGTGTATCCTGAAGTAGGAACTTTGACATAATATTGGTGGGCTTCTAGCACTATTATAGAGCCAAATATTGACAATACTACTAGGACGACCACAAGAACAGCCTTCACCCAAAGTTGATCTTTATCAGCCAATTAAATCCACCAGATTTTTCTCTTGTTTCTGACAATACGACTTACCCCATTCATTAATATGGGGACTTTCAAAGCATGCTCTGTCTGTTGCCCCTGTTTCAGACATTTGATAAATTTGGCAAAAGCCTGCATTTAACAGAATTAGCCTCCAGTTAAATTATAAAGGTTTCCAGGCAATGGGGGGCAACTTTCCTTTGTTGACTTTTCAGAAGTGGGAATTGGGGTGAATTTACTCCGCACCATGGTGTAGAACATTCCTCCGTTCCTGAAGCTTGGCGTATCGTATATCGATCCTGCGTGAAATGTAAACTATGTAAATTGATACATAGATAAAAATGGATGAGAAAAGAACAGTGGCTATTAGCATATCACTGGTTGCCGGTGAAAATAAGGATGAACTTGCAGTTTGTGAAAATGCAACTATGAAATACTGGGTAATGGAAACTGAGAAGCCATACAACAAAAGTATGGACCTGAGATAAAGTGCGGAAATCCTTATTCTTGATATTTCTTCAGAAGGCTTGTAAGCTTTTGTTATTTGCCCATAAAGGCGCCCTATCTCGGCCCCTGCCCCACCAAAGGATGAATTCAGGGAATCAAACATGCTGTCATCACTCTGGCTACTTCCTTGAATCATCCTGTCGACTAAATCTTTCGACTCACTGTTTGAAAACAGATTTACAAGATCTGAGGCTATGAGCAGCAGTGAAATCCGCTGAATAGTTTTAGCTTTTCCCTCCATCTTTTTTATATAAGATGAGAGCGCTTTTGTAAGTATCAAGAACGTAACTACTGTGGAGACCATTATAACAGTAGGGATTATGATAATGAATTGCAAACAAAGACCCCCAACCGAAATTTTAATCCCAACTGCTCAGAGTTCCTCAAAGTTCCCACCATTCAGGTGCCTCAACCTCTCGACCATCTTCGAGCCAGTTCCGGTTATCTTATATACCGTCTTTTCGGTTTCATCCTTAATTATCCTTAATAATTCCCTGTTTATGAGATCATCCACAATCTTCCTGGCAGAATTGTAATTGAGATTGCACTTGAATACTAAGCTATTGAGGGTCGTGCCCTCCTCAGATGAAGCTGATCTGAGAACTTCCTGGATTAATCTAGTCCTGTCCCTGTACTTTTTCCTCACCTTTTCACTTTTGTCTTCCTTACTCAAAGAAAGCAATGTGCTTGCATCCAGCTTTACCTTCCCATATGAGTTGCCATCATAGATCGGGTTTGACAAAAATTGGTTAACCTCCCCAACGTCATTCAACACTTCTATCTTCAATGCGCTGGCGAGTAATTGAACTTCCTCAGGAAGCTCTCTTTCGCTGAACAGGACTTTCCTGTCTGCCCCCACATCGTCACTTTGGGCATTGAAGTAGGTCAAGAGAGATAGCCCATAGATC
>JAKATW010000055.1 GCA_021827945.1 Thermoplasmata archaeon | reverse complement strand
CGGATTTATCCAAAACAGCAATACAAGTCACAAGGTCACGTCTTGTCAATCAGAGAGTTGATCCGTTCTTAATTGAGAATCTTGGCAATTATCAACGCCAGCTCATCTATCTTCATGAGGTAAGGCTAAGGGAGATGTATAATATCGTCCTGAAATTGTATGGTGCAAGCCCAAGAGAGGATAAACAGGGCATGGGCATAAGCAACACTGATAGAAACACTCTGGTTTACGTCTGTGAACCTGATCGTCCCATGACGGCGAGAAAGGCGGTGGAACTTTCCAAAGATGCATTGGCACTTGATGGACGAGGTTACAGAAACGTTGTAATCCTTGCATGGGACTATGATTACAATTACGACGAAGACCTCAGGAAATTGAGCTCCACAGTGAACGCTAAAATTGAATCGAAAATAATTCCTTCAGACGTGTATAAATACCTCAGAAGCACAAAGGTTGGCGATCCCTCCCTCGCAGACAGGATAATTTTTTACCAGAAACCCTATCTGAAGGTCTCTGAACCTGAGATAATAGATCGGTCCGGAGATGAAGCTGTAATTAAAATATCAATTGATCAGTATGTGGTAATGGACAACCCCATAAAGGACGAGGATAAACGAAAAGAGGCAGAAGAGCTTCTCAAACAAAATTATGCCTCCCTCATCGATTTCTGGGCTGTGGATTGGGATTACGACTCTTTAACATTCAAAAGCACGTGGCAGGCAATTAGAAATCGCAGGTCAAAGGAGCCAGTGATTACAATTGCCGATTTCAAAGTCAAGAGAGGCAGGGAATACAACATAGCTGTAAGGGTCGTGGACGTGTTTGGCAATGATGCTTCTGCATCGAAGAAGATAGATTTGAGGTAACTTTATGTCCCGGAAAACTAAGGACAAAGACTACTTTGCAAAACATCCACTGGCACAGAGAATAATAAAAGAAGTTGAAACTTGGTCTGACAACAATTATGCCTCACAGAATGGAAAAGATATAACACCTGTTACCAGGGAACTACTGGAGTACTGGTTCAACACAGAGATTCACGAAGAGTTCAGGTTCCATCTTTCCCAGAAGAGGGCTATAGAAGCAATAGTATATTGTTACGAAATACTTGATGCACCTATACCAGGAGAACTTTTTGACCTGTTCGACGATGAAGAACTTGGTGGAGAAGGGCTTGAAAAGGAGCTGGAAAAGATGGCCTTCCCCAGATTCGCCATTAAGATGGCGACAGGCACAGGGAAGACTTGGGTTATTAATGCCTTGATTGTTTGGCAATACTTCAACAAATTGAAACATGATGATGGGAGATTCTCCCAGTATTTTCTTATCGTAGCTCCAGGGAACATTGTTTACGAGCGCCTGCTTGATAGTTTTCTTGGCAAGGTGAAGAGTAGAAAAAGAGACAGACTGAGCTCCGACCTAGAGCATGATCTGTTTATGCCAGAATCCTGGAGGTCGGAATTTGAATTGAGAATATACACTAAGGACGATATTACTGGGAATACGCCCTCAACTGAGTTACCATTCATAATGATTACAAACTGGCATCAGCTTATATATTCATCAAGCAGGGAAAAAACTATTTCTGAAGATCTGGGTATAGAATTTAGAGAAGACAGTGATTTCTATAGAGTGCAGAATTTCTACGATTTCCTCACCGCAAATGATTCCCTCGTCGTAATAAACGATGAAGCCCATCACCTGCAAAATGCGTCGGACAAGGATCTTAAGAGATGGCAGGAGGCGGTTGAGAGGTTATACATAAACATCAAAGGGAAACAGAGCACTACATTTGTTCAGTACGATTTCACAGCAACACCTTATGCGATCAGTGGCAAGAAGAAAGAGTGGATGAAGCATGTTATCTATGACTATGGGCTCGTCGAAGCAATGAACGATATGCTGGTGAAGCAGATTTTCATTGAGAAAAGTTCCTATCTTTCTGAAAAGATTGAAAAATTGTCAGAAAACGAGAAATTCTCAGTTACAGCACACAAAGATGAAGCTCAGAAAATTCTGGCCTTGAGCGACGTTCAGAGACACATGCTGCAGGTAGGCTACGAGAAACTGCAACAGCTGGAAGACGATTTCAAGAGGCTCAACATCCATAAGAAGCCGATCATGTTCGTTGTTGCAGGGGACAATGGTGAGGCGGAGGAATTATCTGCGTACCTGAGACAAAGAATGGGTGATAACGAAGAGTCGCAGGTACTTACAATACACAGTGACAAGAAAGACAAATTGCCGGAAGATGAATACAGGGACCTTAAGGAGAGAGTCTTTGCCAGCGACTCTTATGAAAACAATGTTAGGGCAATTGTTAGTGTGATGATGTTAAAGGAGGGTTTTGACGTAAGAAATGTATGCGTGCTTGTTGTACTCAGACCTTCAGAATCTGATCTTCTCACAGAACAGATCATAGGGAGGGGGATTAGGCTTATGTTCACGGAAGATGAATACTTGGAGCCAAAGCTTCAGAACATGGACCTTCTCAGGAGAAATGAACCACTCATCAATTCGTATGATTTCCTGTTCATCGTCGAACATCCAAAATACAATCAAATTTATACTGACCTAAAAAACGCCGGTGCGTTGCTTTCGTCCGGCGAGTCGAGAAGCATAGCGCTTGACTCAAAGCGAATCCTGGTGACACTAGATAAAAATCGGGTACCGGAGTTTGATATGTACTGGCCCGGGTCATATCGGGATACAGTTCAGGAATACGTAGATTTCTCATATTTCAACATTGACGAACTTCAACGCTGCCCTGTGGCATTTGAGCAACTTGAGTCCAAATCAGTAATAATAACTGACTTTCACCCGCAGACCAAGTTCATGCAAGACTGGAATATGGAGGAAAAAGATTTCAGCTACACCGGTTTTCTGAGAAACGCAACGCTGGAAGTCATAGGTGGAAGCAGGAATATGAACTGGCTCACGAGATACTTTGGCGACATAGCTAGAATAACAGATGAATATGTTTCCAATGTCCTGTTTGGGCGGAAGATCGACTTCAAACTTCAGGAAAACGTGGTTAAGCTTAGTAATTTTCAGCTTGTTGATTT
>JAKATW010000064.1 GCA_021827945.1 Thermoplasmata archaeon | reverse complement strand
TGCTCCAACTCTAGGCAAAAACGAGGGTCAGTCAGAGTATGCAATAGCACTTTCCGAAAGGTTTAAAGAGGCCGGAATACCTGCTTTTTTAGCGAGCTCTGCAGGAATAGGGGGTGAGAATGAAACCGTGACAATAATGGAATTTGAGCCGCACCTAAAAAAGAGGATTCCTGACATCGAAGGCCTTGTTATTGAATCGCACTATTTGCCCAAAGGCGGTATATCAATAAATAAGAACCAATACTTGCTTTTGAAACTGTCTCCAGTGGCGGTTGATGCCTTTAGAACAAATAGAGCCTCAACTTTCCTTACTTATCTAAGCGAATTTCTTAGGAACCCCAGTGGAAATTTCGCCTTCCTAAAGAATCATTTACTTGGAAGGATTGCGAACATTGGATCCAAAGATGGAAGTGGAATGAAACCAAGTGTTCAAGAATACTTCCTCGTTCCTCATATAAACTGGCATTATCAATGCGATTTTAAAGCAAATACCTATGCAAAAGAAGACGAGTTTGTCATAGGATCGTTCGGCTTCGCTAGACCCCAGCAGAGATTCGAACTGACTTGCAAACTTGCAAAACGACTCGGTGTGAGGGCAAAATTGCTGCTGAGCATCCCAAATACAACAAAGGAGGAGGAAGATGAATCAATGTCCTATGCACGAAGCCTAAAGAGAAAATTCTCTAGCGACAAAATAGATATAAGAATTGGATTCTTCTCTCCCTGCGAAATTCTGATGGAGCTCTCAAGCTGTACACATATAATATCGACACAGATGCCGCTAGGTCAGACGTCTGGTTCCATGAGATTGGCGGCCCTCACTGGACGACCAGTAATTTCTCTTGATAATCTTCAGGCAAAGGACTCACAGGCTTACCGAGTGAAGAGCATTAGAGACATAGATCTAAATTATCTAAGGACAAACACATCTGGAATTAACATTGACGACGGTTTCTACTATCTGTTAAATTTTCTAATCCATGACTGGAAAAGGATGATTTGAGGGAAATGGATAGTATAAGATATCTGTGAGCTACACAAAATTTAGAATATTATTCAAGACCTGTAAAGAGAGAATGCTTTTATTAATCAAACTGAATGTAGAAAAGACCCAAAGAATGAAAATATTAGAAATAGTTTCGAGAAATCCATCTGAGAACCCTGGAGGGGTAGAATCTGTTGCTGATACAATTAGGAGAAAACTTATGGGGAAGGTCGAGCTTCATTTTACTTTTATGGAAAAAGATGTTTATGAAAGCAATTCTGTTCGTACTAGAAGGGATCAAACATTCAGGATACCTTTTAAAGATGTCCCAATTTGCCGGCCACTAAATAAATCCATATTCAACATTTGGGTTCTTTTTTACGCTCTCAAACACAGGAAAGAGTATGACTTGATTCACATAAATGGAGATGCAGGGGGTCTCGTATCCTTTATCAAGTCGGTTCCTACCGTCTTAACGCTTCATGGTAATTCCCTATCTAGTTTTCTCCATGTCCGAAGAGAGTATTCGGTAGCAAAGAGGATTCTCTTATTGATGGTTCACTTAGAGGCATTCATACTCGAAAGCTTGGCTGTCAGGAATACTACATATGCTACTGCAGTATCCGATGCAGTAAAGGACTCTTTCAAGGGGCAAAGAAAAGGGAAACCGTTTTATGTCATTTACAACGGAGTCGACATCGATACATTCAAGCCTTGGGGGGACAAGGAGAGTATTTGCAGGTCGTTCGGCCTCAATCCGAGAA
Source organism: Thermoplasmata archaeon (assembly GCA_021827945.1). Classification (GTDB taxonomy): domain Archaea; phylum Thermoplasmatota; class Thermoplasmata; order Thermoplasmatales. The sequence continues at coordinate 1,316 of JAKATW010000064.1, read as the reverse complement.
GAATATACGCAATATGGGTAGGCAATGACCCCATAAGGAAGGGGCTGTACACCGCCGTCGAATCTGTCTCAAGGACAGACCATGTGGACCTCATAGTGGTTGGGGCAAAGCGAAATCCCCATCTTGAAAGCGAAAGGGTGCACTTTATTGAGAATGTTAGTTCGGTTTCCCTCGTTAGCCTATACCAGATGAGCGACATTCTGATATTCCCTACGCTTTACGAAGGATTTAGCGTTACGGTCTTGGAAGCCCTCTCGTGTTCCTGCGTTCCTATAGTGTACAGGCAGATTTCTTCCTCAGAAATATTGGATGATAAAGTAGATTCATATCTTGTAGAGTCTCCTGAAGATTTCTATCTAATCCTCCGGATGCTGGAGAAAAATCCGGAGACTCTGGCAAGAGCAAGGTTGGCTGCCAGACAGAAAGCCGAAAGGTTTTCTGCAGATTCGATGGCTAATGCGTATGAGGACATTTTCTTAAAGTCCATAGAGAGTCACAACAGAGAGCATAGCCGAGACCGTCGTCCTCGATTGAAATCATTAAACGGTAGGTTTTGAGGTGAAAGATCAAAATAAATTGTGTGCATCAATCTTGGAGTTGACTGCCATACTTTCTTTGGTCATAATATATATGATGCAGTGGCTGGTCACAAATAGTCTATAATAGGCTCCGTTTCCTTTTTACTATTGCAACATTTGAATCAATATGCCTGTTTTGACTCAAATTGCTCATGTTTAAAAACCTTAACTCATTGAATCTTTGGTGATATGTAGCACTATAGCAAAGTTTGTGTTTGTCGGATATTGTTGCATACTGACTGTTTTACCAAACACAGTTATAAAAAAGCTTAATAACAATATTACCTGTTTGGTAATATTCATTGAAGAATGGATGAAGAGGATAGTTGATGAAGCAAGGTCAAGATACGGGCCTGTTGAAGTGAAGAGGGTGGGGAACAACTATTACATCAGCAGAGTTTCAAGCGTCTACGATCCCTTGAAGAAGAGGGCAAGGAAGATTTCAGGCGAATACATAGGGAAGATAACTCCATCCGGAATAGTGAGGGCTTCCAGGAGAAGACCTGCACCAAGGTCAGTTTTCGAATACGGCAATGCAAAGCTGCTCTACGGTCTTTTCTCAGGGATGATGGAGGGACTCAAGACGCACTTCCCTTCAATGTGGAGGGAGATGTTTGCAATGTGCACAGTCCGTACTATAAGGCATGCACCGATGAAGTACATGCATGCAGCATGGGAAGACGCTCTATCTCAGTGTGGACCTAAATGCATCCCTGTCACCTTCAACCCTCTCTTCCA
>JAKATW010000065.1 GCA_021827945.1 Thermoplasmata archaeon | reverse complement strand
CCTTCCTCCCAAATATGTCAGTTGCATCCACAATGATGCCATGCATTGTTAGCAACGCATGGATCCTGTTCTTTATCATTGTGACCTCTTCACCTAAAGATTTCCTGTATCTCACTAACGATTTCAGATCATCGGAATATTCAGATGAAAGATGCACTTCTGGTAACTCTCCCAGTCTCAGTAACTTAGCAAGCTTGTATGAATCTTCCTTGTCACTTTTCTTAGGGGAGTTGTATATCAACGCAAGCTTCACTGGATCCGCCAAGTGTATTGAGAAGCCTTTGTCTCTGAGAAGTCTAGCGACATATTTTCCTGATGTGGATTGTTCCAGGGCAATTTCAGGCTTAATTGAGAGATATTTTTCCGTAAATCTGTTCCATGCCTCCTCGTTGTTCTCAATCTCGTAGTTCTCTCTTACTGATCCATCTCCATCCATCTGAGTTATATTTACCAAACGTTTATGCACATCAATGCCTATTATCACCTGACCACCTCCTAGTGGTTGTGAGGGTATCGAGTCGGAGAAGTCTCGACAATCTCCTATTCACCCTTATTGCAGGGTATTAAGTCGAGGCGAAGGATAGCCAGTCTTAAGATCGACCTCTAAGGTCAAGCAATCCACCAGTTATCTCTCCGACACTCACTCTGTTATGACGATAGCAGAGTGATCAGAAATCCTTTTTCATGACGTCTTAGCATGCTAGTTAAAAAGAGGTTCTTAATATTCTATAAGCGTAAAAAAGATAACTAGAAAGAGGTTGACACACTAAGAAGGATAGATACAGAATAAACGTTATAAATTTAGTCTTATTGGCATAGAAATTTCTCGTATACAGTATAAGCATTGAAATTTTCTTTCCGGATTCAATATTTTTATTGCCGAAGATTAATTCTAAGACCTCCCAGTAGTTTCTCAAGTCATCAATCAAATTTGAGATCTCGGAGAATCCTTCGAACCGTTTTCTTATAATTCCAAGTTCGTCAAAATAGTTAAGGGAAATCTTTGCTTCAGCATTTACGAAGTTTCTGAAGTTAACGGTGGTAATGTGAGAACTCTCGTGAATGCGGAATTTTGTTAATTTGTCCCTTGTAAATAATAAGTTGACATCTGGTATGGAAAAAGCCAACAGGAATATAAAAAGATCAACTGAAAAGTTAAGATTTGGAGGTATCTCTCTTGCGATAACAAGTGAGAACTTTTTGCTTACGGTTACAGAGCTTAAGTTAAATCCTAAATTCTTTAAAATTGGCATTTTCGCCTGCTTATTGGAGCCAGGTAATACCAAATCTTTCTTAATTTGCGAATAGTAATCTCTCATTTCGCCATTAACATTAAAAAAATATTGGGAATTATGAATGTAATCAAGAAAAGGATGGTACAGTAGAATTCTTTCAATTTGCAAAATTTTATTAGGTTGGAATAAATCGTCATCCTCTAGGAACATAAGATATTCTCCGTGCGAAAGCTTGATACCTTCAATTAATTTCCCTGCTAAGGTCTCTCGTATCGAAACCAAGTCAATAATTTTGATATTATGATTGTTCTCACTCACAACGCCTAAATCAATGTTTGAATTTCTGACTATTATTACCTCCAAAGGATAAGCACCATTTTGCATTGTGATGGACTCTATGGCATAATTCAAAAATTCGGTTCTTTTATGCGCAATTATTATCACTGAGAATTTCATAGTTGATCTATTGCCATATAATCTGATTAATATAAAATAGTTCTTCCTACTTTCGTGCGTGTAACATCATATTCATAGGTGATGGGGCGTTAGGAAGGGACCATTCATTGAAGATTCTTGACAGGAATAGATACATCACTGCAGCATTCCGCTGGAGTCTTCCATAGATGGACGTTTTCATGGAAGAGGATTTCTCCAATGGTACCTCCATGTATGACATCGTGATTGATGAAGTAAGTGGTAGTTGACGCAATGGATATTGTAGATAAAGGCACAACGGAAGAAGAGTCGAATCTCAAGAGAAAGAGGAGGTACATAGCGGTATACAACAGGAACAGGGAAGGTCTTGACCTGAGGGACATAGATGACAAGATTGAAGCTGTAAAGAGGAAGATAGACGAGCATCCAAACATGAGCGATCTGAAGAAGTCCATCGGCGAACTGAAGTCATTTGTGAAGTTCACAAAGGATGGCGCTGTTCTGAACGAGAAGCACATAGGGATGATGAGGAAACTTGCAGGAAGATTCCTGATAATAACAAACACAGATCTCAAGGAAAGGGATGCAGTATCTGCCTACAAGGAACAGTGGGAAATAGAACGTTCCTTCAGGACAATTAAGTCATTTCTTGAGATAAGGCCGGTATTCCACAGGAAGTCGGAGAGGATAGAGGCACATGTGTTCGTATGCGTTCTTTCCCTGCTGCTGTCGAGGATCATGGAAAAACAAACGGGAAGGACGATTGAAAGCATGACAAGGGACCTGGATTATCTGGATGTTGTTCCAATCCACGTGGAGGATAGACTGGTTTTCGTTTCATCAGACAGCAGCAGGGCAGCAGGCATACTGAAAATCCTGGGAGTCCCATACCCGAGAATACTAGAAAGTGCACATACTTAACTCTTCACAATCGTCTGGAAACACAGTCAGAATACGGGTCAAGATCGAATATCGTGAATGGTTATAGTGCGGAACTCAAGTTCAGCCTTGAATACTCATCAACTTCATCTCTAACGAAATTACTGTGACCCCTGCTGCCAGAGGCTTTCCATGGGTTGTTAGTTCCAGTGCAGGCTGATACTCCACAGCAAATGTACTGAATTGCTGGAAGACGGAATATTCTAATTCACTCCCTATTGCCCGGAGACTTGTTACACTTGAAGAGGATGCGGGAACGATGGTGCCGTTGCTCAGTGAAGTTATTTCATATATATCAGCAGATGTCAAAGAGGAGCTGGAACCATTTATTTTTATGAAATATGTGAGCCGGTATTCGCCAGGGGGGAGATAGCTGTAATTGCCTGTGAATACCCTCTGTTGATAGCTTATACCAGGTTTCAAACTGGAATCTATGGTATAATTGATAACAAGAGGGATGAAGAGTATTGGCCTGGAGTGATAATTCAACTTGAAGAT
>JAKATW010000076.1 GCA_021827945.1 Thermoplasmata archaeon | reverse complement strand
GCCTGACTGTCCACAACAGAACATTCAGGGTGTCCCTAGAAAAGTTTAGTGGGATCAAGTTCTACGGAGGTTCACTAATGATCTTATATATATTCTATAAGATACATCTGTGTCTGAGTGAAGCATGGGAAAATACCGCTATGGCACTATTTTTACCACATTTTCTAGGGTATTTTCTTCAATTCTCAGCCAACTGTGATAGCCGAAGATTTCCTGTTCCTCTTGGTAAGAGACAATAAGTCTAAAAGATTGTGACCAAGGCAAATGAGGATGACCCGTCTCTCACCCTTGGAACAGTGGTGACGAAAGCGTGGCCTCGAAGGAATATTCTTTTCATCATGGCTCACTTTCCTCACTTTTTGATGCAGTTATCTGTCTCTCCTAACACGGTAGTACTAATGATTAAGTTTATAAGCTTTTTTGTACTTACATGAAAGTCAAGTGACTCCGTATGACTCTGGTAGAACAACAGTTCACTGTAGGACCTATAACAGTTGACCTAATGGCAAGGGCAATATCTAATGGCATGAGCAGGCAGAGCAAGAGAATGAGTGAGCAAGAAGCTTACGATATAGCATTTCATGTGCTCAATTTCTTTGGTTATAGCAGGTACGTCATAGACAATATGCTTGAGCCGGAGGACAGAGACGCATTCTATATGCTTGAAGACCTTGGAATTCTTGACACAGAGAGGGAAGAAACGACGCTCTTCGACGGAAGGGAGTGGAGGATCCACTACTGGCTAATAAGACCTGAGAATGTCAGGAAACTCGCTTTTAATGACGGGATGAAGGCAGAAGAGATTGTCTCAACCGAGTCTATGATTTATGATGGGTTACCAGAAGACGTCTGGAAAATGAAGATATAGGTAGGAATGCACGTAGCAGTTATTGATCTTGATAAGTGTCACTTTAAGAACTGCAAACAAGAATGTCAGTATTACTGCCCTCCAGTACGCAATGAGATCATGGCAGTGGACTTCATGGAAAGTGGTTATCCTCAGATACACGAAGATCTCTGCATTGGATGTGGCATATGCGCGCACCGATGTCCGTATGAAGCAATAAAGATAATCGGAGTTCCAGAAAGACAGAACGGGAAGGAAGTGCACAGATACGGTATAAATGGGTTCGTACTCTATGGCCTGCCGTCACTTGAGATGAAAGGAGTTGTCGGGTTGTTGGGCCAGAACGGAACCGGAAAGACTACTATTCTTAACATCCTCAACGGTTCTTTAATCCCAAATTTCGCCCAATCTGAGGGGAGCAAACAACAGGTACTGGAGAGATATAAAGGCACGTATCTAGGAGAGTATCTCGATGGTGTTTATTCGGAAAGAACCAGGATATCGCTGAAGCCTCAATATGTGGATTCCATATCCAAACACTTCTCGGGTCGGGTGAGAGATCTGCTCAATCAGTACGGTGGTGAAGCACTGAAGAAGCTGATAGAGCTAGGAGTGGGAGGGATATACGACAAGGACGTAAAGTTCCTGTCAGGAGGGGAACTCCAGCTGCTGGCGATCTCTGCAGCGCTTCTAAAGCCGGCTGACTTATACTTCTTCGATGAGCCATCCTCGTATCTGGACATATCCCAGAGGTTGAAGATTGCAGGGCTTTTGAAGAAACTCTCTGAGAGCAGGAAAGTCATAGTGGTCGAACACGACCTGGCGATCCTTGACTTCATGACTGATTACGTTTACCTGACGTATGGTGAAGCAAGGGGCTACGGTATCGTTAGCAATGCCTATGCCACAAGGCAGGCAATAAACACCTATCTTGAAGGTTTCATCAAGCAGGAGAACATGAAGTTTAGGGATTACCAGATCAAATTCTCAAAGAAACCACCTGAGATTGATAAGAGTCTGGTTCCGTTCATTTCGTGGACATCGTTGTCAAAGGGATTCGAAAAATTTCAGTTGAACACCGAACAAGGGGAGTTAAGACACGGACAGGTAGTAGGCGTCATTGGCCCAAACTCGACTGGTAAATCTACGTTTGTCAGGATGATGGCTGGAGAACTTGAGCCAGATAGTGGAACCATTTCGAATACGGTAAGGACATCCTTCAAGCCTCAGAGCCCACAATCCGATTTCCAGATTCCAGTCCTTGAATTTCTGGAAAAGGGCCTTGGAGACAAGGTCGCAGACAACCAGTTCAGGAATGATATTATGAGACCACTCAATATTGAGGGGATAGGGGATACTCTAGTTTCAGAGCTTTCGGGTGGAGATCTTCAGAAGGTTTACATAGCAAAGACCCTTGGAAAACAATCTGACGTTTATATTCTGGACGAGCCATCCGCTTACCTTGATGCGGACCAGAGGATGATAGTTGCAAGGATGATCAAGAGGTTTGCAGAGAACAATAAGAACGCAGTCATGGTAGTTGATCACGACATCTACTTTATCGATCTCATTTCTACTTCACTCATTGTATTTGTTGGAGAAGGGGGGAGGAATGGCCAGTCCTACGGGCCTCTGAATCTCAAGGATGGAATGAACCTCTTCCTCAAGAACCTCAACATCACTTTCCGAAGGGACGAAAATACCCAGAGACCCAGAATCAACAAACCAGATTCTAGGCTTGACACAGAACAGAAAAAAGTCGGAGAGTACTACTATTACTGAGTTTTAGACTCTAATTCATTCCATTTTTGCGTATTATGACCTGAGACCTCATAAACTCGGAACGCCTTGTATCAATTTCAGTCAGTTTGTAGATTGTGAAGAGCGTAAGGAGTTTGATGGAAATAATGAATCGCATCTGTTTCAGCAATGTGGTATGCACAGAATACCCTCAACGCAAACATTGAGATGTGAGGTTGTAATCTCATATACAACTGCAAGGTTGAAGAGTTATAGTCCTGAGGGCCACTTATTTAAGCAGAATCTCAGGGCGTATAATGAAAATGGATTGTGTCACAGTTTAAACGACAAATGGACTTCATAGAAAAATAGCCGGGTAGTGTAAAAAACTCTTATTAATGATTAACGTTTAGCCATAAAGGTGATTAATTGCCAAGGAAAGTTGCAGTAGTGGCCGGTGGGCTGAGTTATTTCTCAAAGTCCAGACGTGATAAGACGCAAGAGGAACTTGCAGCAGAAGCAGCAAGAATGGCATTGTTTGACAACGACATCAATCTGTCGAAGGACGAAATAGATGGGACGATAGTGTCGTATTTCTCGGACCATTTCGAAAACCAGCTGTTGTTTGGATCTATAATTCAGGACTATCTCGGATTCAACCCCAAACCATCCGTCAGAATAGAGGGAGGAGGCGCAACGGGAGGGCTCGCGGTCAGGGATGCTTACGCACACGTGGCTTCTGGGTTGCTCGATGTTGCAATGGTCATTGGCTTCGAGAAGATGTCTGAAGTGAACACCGCGAAGGGAAACGAGTTCATAGCTCTCGCCTCTGATACTGATTGGGATTTTCCCATCGGGGGTTTCTATAGTGGATACTATGCACTGATGGCTAGGCGACACATGGAGGAGTTTGGGACCACAGAGGAACAGATGGCGATGGTAGCGGTGAAGAACAGAAACAACGCTCAACACAACAAATTTGCTCAGACGAATCCTAAGATGAATCCGTACGGGATGAAAGACGGGGGAAAAATTACGATGGATGATGTTCTGAAATCCCCATACGTTGCATTCCCGCTAAAGAGATTGGACATCTGCCTCATGAGCGATGGAGCTGCAGTCCTTATCCTGGCTTCGGAAGAGAAGGCAAAGAAGATAACTGATACGCCTATCTGGATAACCGGAACTGGAGCTGGGACTGACGCAATGAGAGCGGGAGATAGACCAAGGACGGTCGCCGGTGTCCCGATGTTACCTCACGAAAAGAAGGAATGGTACAGAAAATTGGAGTATCCGGGAGTGCACTCATTCAGGGCTGGGAGAGAGTCTGCCAGACAGGCTTACAACATGGCAGGGATCACAAATCCTCTGAAACAGCTGGATCTGATTGAACTCCATGATGCTTATACCAGCAGCGAAATACAGACTTATGAGGACCTTGGCCTGACTAAATACGGACAGGGAGGGAAGCTTATCGAAGAGGGTATTACAGCTCTCGATGGAGATCTGCCTGTGAACCCCTCAGGTGGCCTCATAGGCACGATGCATGCGGTAGGAGCTACTGGAGTGATGCAGGGTGTTGAGATGTTCTGGCAGTTACAGGGTGTCGCAGGGAAGTTCCACGGCTCGGACAAAACCCAAATCAAGAATGCAGAGAGGGGTCTGATACACTCCCACGCTGGTACCGGAACATATGTAACAGCCACAATCATGGAGAGGTGAAAAAATGACAGAAGTTTATTCGATCGATCCACTGATAATAAACACGCCATATGAGATTACTTACAAGCATTCCTACGGCAAGACGACCAAATTCTTCACTTCGCTCTCATCTGGGAAACTAACGGCGACACGATGTGACCATTGCAAGAAGACATTCCTTCCACCCAGATCAGATTGCCCTTATTGTTTGGCGGAGACAAGGTGGGTGGAGATATCGGGTAAGGGAACAATTCATACCTTCTCCACTCTATATTTCTCGGGTGAGAGGTTTCTCAAGGATCTTCCATTCCAGCTAGTATATGTCGATCTGGAAGGGGTAGACACGCTGTTCCTGACAAGACTGAAGACTAAGGACATGAAGAAAGTGAAGGTTGGAATGAAAATAAAAATGAAGATCTCAAGAGAGCCAGAGTGGAGATCATCTGACGTATGGGCAGAACCAGATGAATAGTTTTCCTTAGACTTCTCTTTCTTTTTTTAACCCTAGGCATTCCTTTCTTTATTCTCCATACCGAACAAGATTTGGAGAGAATCCTCCTTTGTTTAGGGCCTCATTTAAGGTCAAATTGGCCCTATTGGGCTAATACTTGTAGAATCCTTCTCCACTTTTCCTGCCCAGTTTTCCTGCCTCTACCATTTTCCTGAGTATCGGCGCAGCCCTGAACTTTGGGTCCTTGAACGAGTCGTACATCACGTCCATTATGTTGACTACTGTGTCAAGTCCAATGAGGTCCCCAAGAGTGAGTGGTCCCATCGGGAAGTTCCCTCCAAGCTTGAGAGCCTTGTCTATGTCTTCCCTCGAAGCCAGTCCCTCGGAGTATTCAAAAGCACCTTCATTGACGAGCAGAGCAATCACCCTTGTCGTGACGAAGCCAGGTGAATCATTCACCACAACGTATTCCTTGCCGACGCTTTTTGCAAATTCTGTTGCACGACCCACCGCTTCGTTGGATGTCTTGACTCCCTTGACAAGTTCAATGAGGTTCATCAAGGCCACCGGATTGAAAAAGTGAATTCCCAGGAATCTAGACGGGTCCTTTAGACTTGCTCCAAGTGACGTTATGCTTATAGACGAAGTGTTTGAGGCAATTATTGCGTTTGGTGCGACTATTGGTTCTATCTTTCTGAAAAATTCGACCTTATCCTTATAGTTCTCCACTACAGCTTCAATCACAATCTCACATCCAGCGAACGCCCTAACGTCATCCGTATAAACTATCCTCGCAAGAATCTTTCCCTTGTCCTGATTGACGAGTTTCTTCTCGATGAGCTTGTCCAGGCTCTTCCCTATCGAAACCATCCCCCTGTCGTAGAATGCCTTACTCACATCCGTCGCCACCACTTCGTGGCCAGATGTTGCAGAAAGCTGTGCTATCCCTGATCCCATGATCCCCATTCCAACTATTCCAATTTTCATTTTAGATCGCCTCTATTGCCATGGAATACGCGCCGCCACCACCGTGGCAGATAGTGGCGAGTCCCCTACTCAGTTTGAGGTCTTCTAATTCTCTGAGCAGTGTGAGGACAATTCTAGCCCCAGAAGCTCCAAGTGGATGACCGAGTGCAATTGCTCCTCCCCTGATGTTGAACTTCTTCCAGTCAACGCCAAGTCCATTCCTTACCGCAACTGATGCTACCGCAAAAGCCTCGTTGTGCTCAATCAAATCGAAGTCACCAATCTTCATTCCCACTCTCTTGAGTAGATTTTTTACGGATGGAACAGGAGAGAATGGAAAATCGGCTGGGTCCATGGAAGTTGTATCAAAACCGATGACCTTAGCCCTCTTCTCGAGTGAATACTGGTTGACAAAATCCTCATTTGCAAGAACAAGAGCAGCAGCACCATCAGTAAGTTGAGATGAGTTACCAGCAGTAAGTACGCCGTCCTGGCTGAATGAAGGCTTGAGACTGGCAAGCATTTCCATGCTTGTCTCCCTTATGCCCTCGTCAATGTCAAATCCCTTTATCGGAATGATTTCGTTCTTGAAGTACCCGTTCTTGGTTGCCTCCGACGCCCTTCTGAAGCTTTCAAGCGCATACTCATCAGCCATCTCCCTGGTTACATTGTGGTTCTTTGCCCAGTCATCTGATATCGCACCCATGTGCTTGTTGTACTTGAAGTCCCAAAGTCCATCCTTTATCATTGAATCCATAACAGGCCTCGAGGCACTTATTCCTTTATTCTCTCTCCTGAAGCTCGAATCAAGCAGAAAAGGAGCGTTGCTCATGCTCTCCATCCCCCCCACTATCATCACATCTCTCTGTCCAGCCCTTATCTGATAGTATGCATTAGCAATAGCCAGCATGCCTGAAGCACAGACCATGTTGACAGTCGAACCTGATACTTCCACAGGTATGCCTGCTGCTATTGCAGCTTGTCGGGCGGGATCCTGTCCGAGACCAGCTTCAATTACATTGCCCATTACGACTTCTTGAACCTGCGAGGGTTGAATTCCCGCATTCTGAATTGCACCTTTGATCGCGGCAGCACCGAGTTCTATTGCACTATACCCAGCCAGTGACTTCCCGTACTTCCCTAACGGTGTCCTCATTCCACCAACTATGAAAACTTCTACCATTCTATATCCCTCTTCCCGAACCAGTACTAACTCTAATTTCTCCAACAAATCGATATCGGTCAGATAGCTGGATTTCAAGTCTCAACTGGATCAATTCCAGAGTTTCTACTCAAATAAAAGCATTTAGCGAGCATCTGGAATCAACGCAACATTTTGACGTATATTTGAGGTGAAATAGATGGATTCTAAACTAGTTCTAGAGTATAAGAACGTTTTGCCGAATTCCTTTTCGACGGTGTTTTTATACTGCCTCTATCCAAACTTTGAAATAAGAAATCTTAACCCTGCTACATCTTTCCTTCGATGGGATCAAGGAAGCAAACTGGGAGAGGTTCGCTGAACCATAATGGAAACACGGATCTTTCAGACGGAAACAGATGTTCTACCAGTCGGGACATTCGTGCCAATCCCGTTTTGGGTGACTTCCTGTCTCCGGTGTATAAGCCGATCCTCAAGAATTATTGCAGTGGAAAAGTCCCGCATCAATCTACTTGGATACATTAATCATCCATGAGCAGGAGTTTGGAGAGATTTATTCCAAGAGAGTTTGGTGATATTTATTAGTAGATATCGTATGTGTAGGCGTGAGATTCCTTGAACTTGCAGAAACGCTTGACAAAATAGAAAACACAACGAAGAGGCTTGAGATGGTCGATCTCATTTCTGATCTACTTAGGCACACGGATGAAGACATCAAAGAGACCGTATACCTTCTGCAGGGTAAAGTTGCTCCAGATTATGAGGGACTTGAGCTGGGAATAGCAGAGAAAATAGGGATAAGAGCCCTTTCATCGCTGAGTGGACTCAGAGAGAACGAGATTGAGACTGAGCTAGTCAGAAAGGGAGATTTAGGAAAGATAGGGGAGGAATTGTTACATGCTAAGAAACAAGCATCCCTATTCTCTGAGGACCTCACAGTAAGAAAGGTCTATGAATCGCTGCTCAAGATTTCTAAGTCAGCCGGCGAGGGCTCTCAAACCAGAAAACTACAAATTCTTCTGGATCTACTCCACAACGCTGAACCTGTAGAGGTGAGATACCTCTTAAGGATTGTCACCGGGAAGATGCGAATTGGAGTTGCCGACATGACGATAGTCGACTCGATTGCGGTAGCGTTTGGCGCCAAAGATAAAACTGATCTTGTCGAGAGCGCTTACAACATAATGCCAGATCTGCCTGAGCTGGCCTACCGGGCCATGGCAGGTGGCATAGACTCACTCTCATCCATAAGGATAACACCTGGTATACCCATAAGATCGATGCTTGCAGAGAGACTTCCATCACTCAAAGAAATCCTTGAGAGAATGGATGGAAGATTTGCAATCGAATACAAGTACGACGGACTCAGGACTCAGGTCCATAAGATCGGGAACAAGGTAGAACTTTTTTCAAGAAGGATGGAGAACATCACGTCACAGTTCCCAGATATCGTTGAGGAGATCAGGAAGTTCGTAAAAGTTGAAAATGCCATTCTCGACGGAGAAGCTGTACCATTTAATATGGAAACCAATGAGATGCTTCCATTCCAGGAGATTTCTAAGAGACGTGGCAGGAAATACTACCTTAAGGAGGCAATCGAACGGATACCCGTCGTACTGTTTCTGTTTGACGCTATGATGCTCAATAACAAGAGTTTAATGGACACACCTTACGCAAACAGAAGAGTCAAACTCACAAACGCTATCGAGGAGAGCGACAAGATAAAGATAGCAAAAAGTAGAATTGTATCTGACGTCGAATCCGCTGACAAGTTCTTCAACGAAGCGCTTGAGGCTGGATGCGAGGGAATCATGGCAAAGAGCATTGACGATAAATCTATCTATAAACCGGGAGCAAGGGAGTTCCTTTGGATCAAGTACAAGAGAGAATACCAGCTTGAAATGGAAGATACCGTGGATCTTGTTGTCATCGGCGCATTTGGAGGGCAGGGTAAGAGGAGTGGAGGGTATGGGGCACTACTAATGGCTGTCTATTCCAGGGAGGAGGACAAATTCAGGACAATATGTAAACTGGGATCAGGGTTTTCTGAAGAGCAGTTGGATAATCTGCCTAGAATGCTGAAACCCTATCAGCTAAAGAAGAGGGATCCTAGGGTGGAGAGTTCGATAGACGCAGACTTTTGGTTCACTCCGTCTTTGATGCTTGAGGTGAAGGGGGCGGAGATCACCCTCTCACCGACCCACACTTGCTGCCTGAACGTAGTGAAGAAAGGAGCAGGACTCGCAATAAGATTCCCAAGGTTTACTGGTAGATGGAGAGGAGACAAGAAGGTGGACGAGACGACCAACGAACAAGAAATAATTGAGATGTATCATTCCCAAAGGAAGAAGATTTTAGCTGACTATGCCTAAATTTTTATCTCACTCCGACATCTGCTTCGATGGCTTCGATTTCTACGAAGGTTGGTAACTTTTCACTAGATAATCCCGTCATTCTTGCAAGCGGTATCCTGGACGAAACCTCTGGGTCTATCCTCAGGTCAATCAGGTCAGGAGCTGGAGCTGTTGTTACAAAATCTATCGGGATGAAGGAGAGGAAAGGCTACCCCACCCCCGTTATATCAGAGATAAGCACCGGGTTACTCAATGCAGTAGGGCTTTCGAACCCGGGTATAGACAATTTCATAGAGGAATTCAAGAATTTTCCGGAAAAGAAACGAACAATAGTCTCCATATTTGGTGGCAGTGTCGAGGACTTCGTTACTCTTGCGCGGAAGGTAGAGGGTGCTGGTTTTGACAAGATTGAATTGAACCTTTCATGCCCCCATGTACAGGGGGTCGGTTCAGAGGTAGGACAGGACGCAGACCTTGTCGAGTCTATAATAACAGAGATAAAGGAGAGGACGAATCTCCATATCTGGGCCAAACTCACGCCAAACGTCACCGATATCATTTCATTAGCGAAGGCATCAGAAAAAGCAGATGCTTATGTGCTGATAAATACACTCAGAGCTACAGGAGTTGAGATCTACTCGAGGAAGTTTGTGCTTGCGAACATTGTCGGAGGTTATTCAGGGCCTGGGATTAAGCCCGTAGCTCTTAGAGCTGTCTACGATGTTTATAAGGAAACTGGAAAAGATATTGTCGGAGTTGGAGGAATCACAAACTGGCAGGATGCTATAGAGTTTTTCCTCGTTGGTGCAAGGGCGATTCAGATCGGGACAGCTTTGTTATATGAAGATTATCCGATCTATAAAAAGATTAATAACGGGATCACGCAGTACCTGGACAGCGAAGGTTTTTCAGGACTTGACGAAATCGTGGGGGTGATGGTAAATGATGGTACACTCCAGGGTCACTGAGTTGGTCAGAGAGAATAAGGATGTATTCACTATGAAGTTTGATTCCTCCATTACAGCGAAACCTGGACAATTCCTAATGATCTGGGTCCCGGGAGGCAAGGAAATACCAATGTCTCTATCTAATACTTCAAGCCCCCCCTCTATAACCTTTAGGACATTCGGTGAAACCACTAAGACCCTTTCGAGATTGAAGATAGGTGATAGAGTGTTTTACCGGGGACCATATGGAAACTCATACCCAGAACCTAGTGGAAAGGTTGCGTACGTAGGGGGAGGTACCGGAGTGGCGTCCCTGAACGCAATGATACTCAAATACAGGGGTGACGTATTCGTTGGCGCGAGGACAAGGGACGACCTTTTCCTCATAAGGGACGGATACAAGATTGCAACCGATGACGGATCGTTGGGTTTCAAGGGAACTGTAATAGATTTGTTTCTGCCACATTTGAGTGAGTATGATTACGTGTTCGTCTGTGGACCCGAACCGATGGTAAAATCATTTATTGACAGGGTTGATAGAAGAACGCATAGCAAGGTATTCTTTTCGCTGGAGAGACTGATGAAGTGCGGAGTTGGAATCTGCGATAGCTGCAGCATCAATGGCTACAGAGTCTGCAAGGACGGGACCATATTCAGCATGGACGACGTGCTGAAGATGACAGAGTTCGGAGTTTACAAGAGGAGTGAGTCGGGCAAAATGGAATTCTTTACCAACGGCAAGAGGTGACTCTCAGATGCTGCCATCGGGCTATCCCTTAATTCCAGTAGCCCTGTTGGTCATCTTTGCGTATGCTGGTTATGAAGATTTCAGGAAGAGGAAGATAACCACCTTCATCTTTCTGATACTTGATTCAGGACTTTTGATCTACTATATTTTTGTTGACTACTGGATAGCTCTGTTCCTGGTCCCAGTAATTTCAGAATTTTTCCTGAAGAAATTCTCCCTCATCACATATTTGGTACTAGTCATTCCGCCAGTTTTCAATCTCTCACCACTCACGATCTCACTTTCATATTCTATTCTGATCGTGAAATTGTTCGGGACATTGGTCAAGAACTTCGGAAGAGGAGACGTAAAGGCACTTCAATCCCTTGCAATTGCAATGCCCCTTTATCCACACCTTCCCACGATAGATTCCCTTTTCCCTCCGGTTATGGCAGTTGCACTAATTGCCAGCATTATTGGAACTGTAGGATCGATTTTCTTTAGTCGTGAACAAAGTGATAAGACGCCAAAAAAGCACGAAGCGTGGAAAAGTGTTTCAGAAGAGTCAGAGAATGTTAGATTCTGGACTGAAGGAACTAAGAGGGTCTATAAGATTCCTTTTGTGACGTACGTGGCTGTTGGATACACTTTCCTGTTCATCCTTTCATTACTCCGATTGGTCTAAGTCTTGCAACTATCCGCGATATCTCAGCACACTCAACCGATTTCACTACCTGATCCACATCCTTGTAAGCCATTGGAGCTTCTTCCTGAAGGACGTACTTCGTTGCTGCTCTCACATAGATGCCCTTACTCTCGAGGATCGAACTCACTCCCTGGCTGGTGTACTGCCTTACCGCTTTGCTCCTGCTCATTACCCTACCAGAACCATGACACGTAGACCCGAACGTGTCGGCCAAGGCCTTAGGGGTTCCGACAAGCACATAAGAAGCAGTCCCCATTGTTCCAGGTATGATCACAGGATGACCGGTTTCCTTGTACAGTGTTGGCAGCTCTCTCCTTCCTGCTGGAAATGCTCTGGTAGCTCCTTTACGGTGCACGATTACAGTCCTGTTCTTTCCGTCAACTTCGTGTTCCTCTACTTTTGCAATGTTGTGGCTGACGTCGTATAAGATATCCATTCCCATCTCCTCTGGATCTCTTTTAAGGACCGATCTGAAACTTTCTCTTATCCAGTGAGTAATGATTTGTCTATTGGAAAATCCAAAATTAGCTGCACCTCCCATAGCTCCCACATAATCCTGGGCTTCCTGAGAGAGGAAAGGTGCAGAAGCCAGTTGTTTGTCCGGAACTGATAGGTTGTATTTCTTCATCGCATTATCCATTACTTCAAGGTAATCCGTGGCTACCTGATGACCAAATCCTCTTGATCCGGTGTGAACCATGACCGTTACCTGACCCACAGAAAACAACCCAAATTTCTCTGCAAGGTCAGTATCATATATCTTGTCTACCAATTGGACCTCCAGGAAATGATTTCCAGCCCCCAGAGATCCCAGTTGGGGGAAACCCCTTTCTCTTGCCTTTTGAGAAATCTTGGATCGGACTGCAAGATCTATGTTCCCCCCCTCCTCAATTCTTTCAGCATCCCTTGACCAACCGAATCCCTCATCGACAACTCCCTTCACTCCCTCCGATAAAAAACCTTCAATCTTGTCCCTGCTGATCTTAAGTCTACCCTCCCTTCCAACACCAGAAGGAACATTTTCGAAAATTGAATCGATCAGGGGCCTCACTTTCTGTCCCATATCGGAAGCAGTAAGGTCGGTTCTAACCAATCTGACCCCGCAGTTCGAAACGACGATTCCGTTCGCGACAAAATTGTGGTCAGGATCGTTTACGGTCAAGTCATATACTTCCCCATCGAATGGCAGACTACTTATCTCTTCTATCTTATCGTAGGCAAAATCTCTGGATATCGCGGATTTCTGAATAAATTCATCAAATCTATCGGAAAGTACCACCATTGCTCCCCTTTCTCTTTCAACCTTGGTCGGTCTGCCAGTTTCAAAGGAATACTTGCTGGATTCTTTGTCAGCAGATAAGGTCAGTACCATGTCAGTGCCTCTCAACTCATGGCGAGTCGAAATAGCCGTCTCTCCGATGGGATCTTCCTTTGTCTTGGCCCTTAAAACTTTCGCAAGATACAGACTTGCTAGACCAGAGAGAAAGGACTTGTTTTTGTTGTACTCATACGAGATGGTCGAGTAAAATTTTATCAGATTTTCAATCGTCGGCAAAATGTGCAGGCTGTAACTCATTCTCTCTTCTTTCATTCCGTGATGGACGCAACTGCTGGTTTTCACTGTAATTGAACTAGTGACTCCCAGTTGGTTCAGCATTTCAGCTATCTGGGACAGGAATACAGCTGCATTAGGGGAGATCGAATCATGCTTGTTAATTGAAATGGTTGGAGCAGAGAAATCCGTTCCTTCAACTGATCTTGGTGCAGTCATTTCTACTCCAAAGAAGGAGGCAAGAAACAACCTCTTTTGCCAGTTCTCTGTCTCCATCAACCAATCGGGTATGGGGTACGGCTTCAGGCTCCTTTCTCCGACCGGAACCCCCAATGCTACGAGTAACAGTCCAAATCCCTTTGAAAGAATGTTCAGGGAGTATCTACTTTGTTCAACCTTACGACTTCCGTACACTTTTCCAGTTTGATGTCCTCTCTTTCCTGAGAAAATATCGGCTGGTATCCCCAAGATAGCAAGGTCCTTCTTCACTTCCTCAAGGTTTTCCTTTTCACCGCGGATTTTAACCTTTAAGGATTTATTTTGAATGGTTCCGCCTCCGAAAATTAAACCAGTCAATTTCAAAAAGACTGATACCTTCGGATTATCAAGGCGGAGGTCAATTAGTGACAGTTGTGAGAGATGGGCCAATAATTTGCCCCTTCCACTTCCCTTATTCGGAATGCCCAATCTATCCATCGTAGCGATAAGAATTTCCCTCGATATTACGAAACGAGAACTTGGTTTGGTGAATTCAATGCCCTCAAAACCCTTAACTACTATCCGTTCACCAACCTTTAACCTACTTGTCTCCGTCATTCCGGATTCTGTCATTATCGGATGATCCGGAGTGACAAAAAGTTCCTTACCACATTCGGTTCTTACGAGCATGATTTCCTTATGTTTACTGCTATACATTGTCAGAAGCACTTGATTTTCTTTCTGACATTTCGTGATCCTTTCATAACCAAGTATCGTGCCTCCTGTCAATCTGTCTATTGTCTTCCAGGCACCGAAGGAATCCAACAATCTCGAGTCACCACGGAGGCAATTTATATCATAACCAACTCCTCCAGGGCTAATGACCCCATTATCCAGGTCAAAAGCAGCTACTCCTCCAATTGGGAAACCGTATCCGAGATGGATGTCTGGCATTGCAATTGATGCATTTATAATGCCTGGAAGTTTTGAGACATTAACCACCTGGTTTAACGACTCGTCACCCTCTATACCCTTCTTTAACACCTCGTTAGCGTATATGATTCCAGGTACTCTCATCCCCTTTGATGAGTCAAGGGAAATCTCATACTTGCAAGAGCCCAGTTCCTTGAGGGGAAACGACATCTTACATCAATCAAATGTGGGCTATAACCATTGCCGTATTTTCTCTTCTATCTAGCACAATCTGGCCCAGGTTTATCATTCAGGGATTCACACACCGGTCACATTTCTCCCACTGTCGGAGAATCAGAACAGATTCCTACGCCAAGAATATGTTTTATTATCTGCACATTTATGACTTCCCGTGAATCTTGATATCAAAAAGGGAAGTTATGATCAAAATTCGCATTATTCGACTTGGATGGGGTGACAAACGTGAAGGCATTAATTTTTGCCAAACAGAGTAAAAGACTGCCTGGTAAGCACCTAATGCCCATCTGCGGAGAACCCATGCTCAAAAGGATATATCACACGCTTGAAAATACCGGCTCCTTTGAGCAAGTGATTGTATTCTCTAAATATACGAATCTGGAAATTGATGATCGTACAATAATGAGGGATTTTTCTCACGGTACCTTGATCAATTCATTATTGAATGCGATTGAAAAATTCGATGAGTTCTTTGCTGTTGGAGGAGACCTACCAATGTTGAACAGTGATGTGATCTATTCTCTTCTAAAGGGGTATCGAGGAATTCCTGTTGCTGCAGTGGACTTCGATGGAACCATTGAACCTCTGTTCGCAATCTACAACAGGGTAATCCATGACGAGATGTTAGAACACTCACTTCACGATAGTCAAATATTTAACTTCATCAAAAGGAGGTTTCAACTGGTCACATTGAACAGAGATCAGAGCTCCAGACTATTTAACGTGAATACCTCGAAAGATCTAGAGACAGTCAGAAAGATACTAAATTGCAAGGATGAATGACGCAAGGGTTTAAATTCGTCTGGCTTTCAATTCGCAATATTTCTGCAATAGGAACTCTTACAAGATTAATTGTTTATAGGGCAACGCGATAGAGTACAAGTGTCTGTTCTTACCGTATGCCCATACTGTGGAACGGGTTGCCAGATCATTGTTAACGACTCCGATACAGGGGAAAGGGTCACTGGTTACTCCAAATCTCCAGTAAATTCGGGTAAACTCTGCATAAAAGGATATTCAGGGCTCTCTTACAACTTTTCGAAACAGAGACTGAAATATCCTCAGATCAAGAGAAATGGAGAGTTTGTCAGGGTAACCTGGGAGGAAGCATTCGGGGAGGTCTCTACAAAACTTTTGGGCATTATTAAGAGGTATGGACCGGATGCGGTAGCATTCCAATCATCTGCAAAGTGCACCAATGAAGAGAACTATCTGATGCAAAAGATTGCAAGGTTGGTAGGTACTAATAACATAGATCACTGTGCAAGAAGCTGCCACAGTCCTACTGCACTTGGCCTTATCACAACTCTGGGTGCCGGCGCGGCAACAGGATCAATTAGAAGTCTTGAAGATTCGAAGACCTATTTCGTTATAGGATCCAACACGACTGAACAGCATCCGATTATCGGAACCGAGATTGTGAAGGAGAGAAAGAAGGGGAAGAATCTAGTAGTTGCTGATCCTAGAAAAACACAATTGGCCGAACTAGCCACTCTCCATCTACAATTCAATCCGGGTACAGATGTCGCTCTGCTAAACTCCATAATGTATTCGATATTGGAAGAGCAACTGCAGGACGAGAATTTCATTGAGAGCAGAACGCAGGGGTATACCGATTTCAAGACTGAGGTAGAAAAGTACGCACCTGAAGTTACCGAGGGAATCACGGGAATAGACCCTCAGGATATTAGAGAAGCTGCGAGACTGATAGCAAGTGAAAGACCCACGGCAATATTGTATGCCATGGGAATTACTCAGCACATTCACGGAACTGAGAATGTTATGTCAGTTTCAAACCTTGCACTGCTGACCGGAAACATCGGGGTCAGAGGGTCCGGTATTTTTCCACTAAGGGGTCAGAACAATGTTCAGGGATCGTCTGACATGGGAGACCTGTCCGAATGGTACCCGGGGTATGTCCCAGTGGATTCTCCAAGAGTCAAGAAGTTCGAAGAGCTCTGGCAAAAGACCCTCCCGAAGACAAAGGGGCTTGCTTTATCTGAGATGTTCGACGCAGCAGCTGACGGAAGGATAAAGGCGATATATGTCATGGGAGAAAACCCTCTGGTAACGGAAACTGCTATTAGCGACGTTGAGAAAGGAATAGAAAATCTGGAACTCTTCGTTGTTCAGGACATATTTATGACCCTCACCGCTGGTGCTGCAGACGTGGTTCTCCCTGCGGCAACATCCCTTGAGAAGGAAGGCACTTTCACAAACACTGAGAGAAGGATACAGAAAGTGAACAAGGTCTTTGACCCTCCGGGAGAAGCTAAACCGGACTGGTGGATTCTCAACGAAATCGGCAAGAGGGTCGCTGGAATCAGAGGCTATGTTTCACCAAGGATGATTTTTGAGGAAATAGGCAATGCAATTCCTAGTTACTCCGGGGCATCCTATGACAATATTTATCCCACGGGAAAGCAGTGGCCGATCAATTCAGATGAACCAGACGGAACTGAGATACTTCATACCAAGTCCTTCCCTATAGGAAGGGGCAAATTCATACCCGTTTCTTATGGGCCTCCAGCCGAATCGGTGGATGAGAAGTACGACTTGATTATGACTACAGGAAGGAATTACTTCCACTACCATTCTGGCACAATGAGCAGGAGGACAGACATTCTCAACAGGGAATCGCCCGGACCATACGCTGAAATAAGCCCCGAAGATGCAAAGAGACTTGGAGTGAGAAACTCTCAATATATTACGATTGAATCCAGGCACGGTTCAATTAAGACTCAGGCGAGGATAACAAACAGGGTCCCAGCGGGTATAATATTTGTTCCATTCCACTTCGATGAATCGAGAGTAAACAGACTCGTGGGAAAGAAGCTAGATCCACTTTCAAAGATCCCCGAGTTCAAGGTGGTTGCAGTAAGGGTGTTGACTTGAACTTCCTACTCAGCAAAGATGAAATGAAAGAGGTTTTTGCGGCAATCTCAAAAGATTTTGAAACATTTGGAACTATAGAAAAAGAGGGAGAAGTGATCTTTGATAAAGTAAATGATTTTGAGCATATATCTGAAAAGAGGTCACGCTATGCTCCCAAGGAATTTCTTATAAAGAGGAATGAGAATGTACTACTTCTCGAGGAACAGACGAGGAGGGCGGTCTTTGGAGTCAAGAGCTGCGACCTAAAAGGATTTTATCAGATGGACAAACAGATATTGGGGAAAGATCCTTTCTATACGGAGAGAAGGGAGAAAACTCTCTTTGTAAACTTTGTTTGCAACGAACCTTGCGATGGAGGCTTCTGTACCTCGTTTGGTGGTCCGATCCTAGATCAGTATGACCTGCAAGTTCTCAGAGATGGGAAAGATTACCACATAATGGTCTCTGACAAATTCAAGGAGTACTTTAATGACTACAGAGAAGAAGGTGACTCGTTCTTTTCCAGATTCAGTGAGAGCTTCAATTCTAAGATGGACGTGCTCCCGGTGGATGGACTGGAGGGGAGAATGAAGTGGAACTCTGGACTTTGGAAGGAGTTCGCTTCTAGATGTATATCCTGCGGCGCCTGTAATTTCTCATGCCCCACCTGCTATTGTTTCGATCTCTACGATGATGAAAACGAGAGGAAGAGGGAATGGGATTCGTGTATTCTCTCTGGTTTTACTTCATCTTCGGCAGGTAATGTCAGAAAGGACCTGGACGAGAGGCTTAGGCAGAGATTCTACCACAAGTACGTTTACTTCAAGAAGTCGAAGGGGGAATACCTTTGCACAGGGTGTAACCGTTGTGTGGAGGATTGCCCTGTGGGGATAGATATAAAGGAGGTGATCACCCACGACTACTCTATCGAATGATTATCTTCCTGAATTCGAAACGGTATCGAGCACGATAGACGAGGCTCCGGAAGTGTACAGCATAGAATTCAAGACAAAGAACAAGGGCAAGGCTGGTCAGTTTTACATGTTGTCCGTCCCTGGAGTTGGAGAGGCGCCAATCTCTGTAGCTTCTGGATCCGGAAGGAGATTGGTTTTCACAATAAGGAGCATAGGAACTGTTACTGCTAGGATGAAGGGATCCAAGAGTGTTGGATTGAGGGGACCCTATGGCACTTACTGGCCCTGGAAAGATAATGATGAAATTGTTGCTGTCGCTGGAGGGATAGGGGTACCACCAATTAGGAGTTTAATTGAGGAAATGGAAGATTCGAAGATGACGGAAAGATTAGAAGTGTTGTACGGAGCAAGATCTCCTTCCGATATAGTGTACAAGAATCAGTTTAAAGAATGGAAAAAGGACCTAGACATTCACATTACAGTAGACAAGGGGGATAGTGAGTGGAAAGGTTCAGTGGGGTTTGTACCTTCACTTCTAAAGGATTCCCATTTCAGCAAGAATGCTGCGTTATTCGTTATAGGTCCCCCACTCATGATGATGAATACTGTCAAAGAAGCCCTTAAACTTGGTTATAAAGATGACAGGATCTTCCTCTCGCTGGAACGGAGAATGGAATGCGGTATTGGCGTTTGCGGGCACTGTAATGTCGGCCAGTACTACGCCTGTGAATCCGGTCCAATATTCAATTATTCGACTGTCAAGGGAGAACAGGAACTCTTTCTCTAGGCTTCTATCCCCAGATCCTTGAGAACGTTTTCAATCGGCCTTCCGTCCTTCCCGATTCCCACTTCTTCGAGATAATCCTTTACCAACCTTTGATAATCTACACGTACCCCCCCAGTCGGACCGCCCTCTAGAGGTGGATTGCCCACTACTCTACCAGGCGGAATAACGTTCCATGGATTGACTCCCGCGCGGTAGTTGAAAAGATACCTTGAGACCTGTATTCTCCTTCCAATGCTCATTAGTTCCTCTGCCGTTACATCCCAACCCATTATTGCCTTAAACAACTGCAGATAGGGATAACTGTTTGGCCATACTACTGTTGAAAACTGACACATACCTGTAGCATTCATGACCTGCATTCCGTATGAAGATAGAGACTGAAGCTTCCCCTTGTTATCATAATCATAGCGACCAATCTTTGTTCCTGATCCCTCGTATTCGAACGGTAGAGTGAGAGTTCCTCCCTCATCAAATCCAATTCCTCCTGCAGTATGCCTGCCAGGAGTCGGGTCTGCTAGATAGGTAGTGGCCAGACTTGGCATGAGTTTTGGATCGTGCATTGGCAGGTCCTGTCCATGGATGTGCATCGCGAAATTTGCACTGAAATTGCCGAACTTCTCTGATGCCAGCTCCGTACCCATGCCCAGTACAGCACCTATCCCCTCCCCAGATGCTATCAGTTTCACCATTTTTATCATTGCATCCGGATCTCCAAATCCAATTTTGAATCCGATGTCTTCCTCTTTGAGAATACCCTTCTCAAAACATTCGTTAGCAAATGCAATGACCGCACCGGTAGAAATTATATCGAGACCCTCTCGATTGCATATTTCGAAGGCCATGGCCATCGCATCTAGATCCGAATTCAGGTTGAGTCCTCCGAATGAACCGGTTCCCTCATATTCTAGTCTGTGACCCTCCAGCGGGCCATACTTTGTGTTCCGTCGTACGTGACCGCCGCACGCCAGAGTGCACTGAGCGCAACCGTATGACCTTAACTTGTCCTTCGCGATTTCCTCTCCTCTTATTTTCCTTGCATTGTCTTCTCCGAAATCTCTTAGGCCGTATCCGCCCCAGTTCCTTATCGGAGTATCTCCGTTAAGGTGTGCAGATTCGGTTATTGAAGTGGTTCCAAACAACTGCCACGGTCTTGCTAGCTCAATGTTCTTGTTGAACTGTATCTGGATTTCCTTGTTTGTCTGGCTTAATAACTCTCTACTGAATGGTTCTACCCTGCCCGTTCCCCTAACCAGGATTCCTTTGACTCTTTTTGAGCCCATAACAGCCCCTAAGCCAGACCTTCCTGCTGCTCTTCCATAATCGTTCATTATTGATGATATAAGCTGTTTGTTTTCTCCTGGAACCCCAATGACGAGCGCCTGACCCTTTGGTTCAATATTTCTGAGATAATCTTCTGCCTGATAGGCATCCTTCCCCCAGATTTCGGAGGCACTCTCTATAGAGTATTTCCCGTCTACTATCTTCAGGTAGACCGGCTCCTTTGCGATTCCTCTTAGAAATATCGCATCAAAACCGCTGTTCTTAAGTTCAGGTCCGAATTTTCCACCGCAATTTGCATCTCCCCAGGTCCCGGTTGCTGGAGACTTGGCTACTATCTCCAGTCTTCCACCAAGGGGTACTCCGTGACTGTTGAATATACCGCTCATTATCCCCAGGATATTCTTTGGACCCAGTGGATCTTCTTTACCTGACATCTCTCTGTTGAGTATGTATACTCCCAAACCGTAGCCAGAGAGATATTTCCTGTAGATATTCTCTGGAATCTGCTCTTCATCAAAACTCAGGTCATCGAGGTTGACCCACAGTACTCTTCCATTAACTCCAAACACATACCAACAATTAATAATACAATATATCAAATTTGCCATTCTATCCAATGACCGGAAGGGGCCTTAAAAATTTCATTACAACCGGTACTTATCCAACTCAAGTTAAATTTAGATGAACTTATTTCTTTCTTAGGACAGTATCCCGCGCCTTGAAACATACAAACGTTTTATAATACTTTAAAATTCTGAGACCATGTCTAAAAGATCTGTTGGAATTCTTCTCGTTCTACTTGTCGTTATTGGATTCGTTTCAGGAGTGACGGTGGGTCATTACGTTTATAGTACCCCTCAAAGCAAGTCACAACCGATCACGGTTTTTGCGGCTGGTTCGCTGACTTTCGTGCTGGGATCACAGTTCTACCCTCAGTTTGAGAATGTCACAGGAATAAAAGTGGTCCCAACATTTGGGGGTTCAGTCTCTGGGGCAAGCGAGATAGATGCAGGCACTCCTTTCGACGTGTTTGTGTCTGCTGCAGCTGGAGTTATACCTCAGTATCTATTTGCAAATAAGACAGCTAACTGGATGGTCATATTTGCATCAAATGAAATGGCAATTACCTGGCTGAATACCAGTTACAGGATTGCAGGCCCATATTGGTTCGAAAATCTGACCGCTCCTGACATAAAGGTGGGAGTCTCCAATGCAAGTCTGGATCCGAGTGGATTCCAGGCTATTGAGACTGTTAAATTGGCTGGGGTACTTTACACGCAATACTTCAACAACACGCCCCTTGGCACCAGTGGTCACACAATAGGGTACTATGTCCAAGAAGCATGGTCCAACAATTCTACCCTCTACAACAGATACAATACAGCATGGAACGACTGGTTCGGTCCTAACGGAACACTCGTTAAAGACAACATGGGTAACGGATACCCGTTGAACTATCCGCTTGCTCTCTATTATCAGCTGTTTAACTACTCCTACAAGCACGGAAACCTGCTTCCGACGACCGAGGAATATGGACTTGACGGTTATCTGACAGCAGGATCGGTGGATTATGCCCTGACCTACAAATCCCAGGCCGTGAATCAACACCTGTACTATTACAAGACTGGAAGTGGAGAAAATGGGCTCCCTTCATGGATCAACCTGGGCAACATCAGTAAGGCAGATGTCACTTTCTACGGAACAGTCACGACCGCAGGACCCGGGTATAGCAACATAGGTAACTTTCCGGGGGGTCCAATACTATACTCCGCAACGATACTTGAATCCTCAAGGAACACTCAATATTCTCAACAACTCATCTACTACCTAGTGAGTAACCTAGGCAGCTCGTTATTGAGTTCGTCTAATTTCGATCCAATCAGTACTCCGTTCCTCTATGCTCCCACCTCAGCAGCCCCATCTCTCATTAGCGGGATCTCACAACCGGTACCTTCCTACATTCCAGCGTCCTCCTATGAGGAAGTATGAAGAAGGTCAACTCACTTTATTATCTCTTCCTTCCTTTTTTTGCCGTATATATCATATTTATCATCACCCCTATACTCAGGACCCTGACTTTTCAGAGTGTAGCCAACCTCATCAAGGCGAGCACTTCTGGAATACTGCCAAGTCTGGAATATACCTATCTTCTTGCGCTCCTTGTCGGGCTTCTTTCGATAGGGTTTTCCATTCCATATGTTTATTTCATGTCCCGCAGCAGACATATCGTACTGAAATCCCTTGACAGTCTGGTCGAACTACCGATCATGATTCCGCACACGGTAGTGGGAATAATGATGCTTATTACCTTCGAACCTACGATGCCACTCGGTAAATTGATATCAAGGATATACCCTGGGTACCAGTTCCTTGATACATTCCTTGCTGTCATATTGTCACTCTTCTTCCTATCCTCGGCATATGCGATAAGAGCGGTACAGATATCCTATACAAGGGATGTGATGAAGTATGAAAACATTGGACGAACCCTTGGAATGACTCCTATAACCAGCTATTTTATCATTGGAATTCCAATGATGAGCAAGGCGTTGCTCAGGGGCCTCATACTGTCGTGGGCTAGATCAGTTTCGGAAGTTGGGAGTCTTCTCATCGTTGCATTTTCAATTCTTCCGAGTGGGATCCATCTTGCGGGTGTCTTGATCTACTATCAGTTTCTGTCCGCGGGTCTCCCGACTGCCGTGGCCTCATCGTCTATCTTGATATTGACCGGGCTCTTAGCACTCCTCTTTGTCAAGCTATTGGAGCGTGACAAATGATCCATTTAAAGGACTATGTGGTACAGAGGAGTGAATTCAGGCTAGAAATATCGGAACTTATACTCCAGGGGCGGAAGAATTTCATTATAGGAAAGAACGGGTCCGGTAAGACCACTCTCCTTCAGTCTCTAGCAGGACTGTTAGAAAGCTCAGGAATTTTCGAAGTCAACGGAACCAATAAAACCGGTAAGGCACCTGAGCGACGGAACGTGGGATACATCCCACAAGATCTCCTCCTTTTCGGAAGAATGTCAGTCGAGAATAACCTTATGACACCGATAAAGTACGGGAATGGAGACATTGAGATATATGAGCAACTAGTTGAGAGGATGGGACTGACCCCTCTTCTCTTAAAGAAATCAAGCGATATTTCGTTGGGACAGGCACAGAAGGCTGCAATTGCCAGGGCCATAATATCTAGACCATCTATCCTGTTGATGGACGAACCCTTCTCATTTCAGGATGAAATAGCTAGACTTGGTCTTATAAGCCTAATTGACGAGTTCTCAAGGAAATATGGCTTTGACTATATATATGCAACGCACGACTCCAGAGACCTTGAGACCGGATTTTCGAACCTCGTATCAATAGACGATGGAAGGATAATCGAGAGCGTCGACTCTCTCTCTAAGATTGAACACTTCCGTACACTTTCGTTGTTAGATTACAAGAATCTGGCATCGGTAGAAGGGCATTACTTTGCACTGACGGAGACGGCCCTCGAGTTCAACGATATTTCAGGAAGCGAGTACGACATAGTTGGCCTCGACCGTAACAGGTACATCAGATTCAATCTCAACGGTACCTACTTTTTTGCATCTATAAACAGCACCCCTCAAGGAAGATTTGTGAAGCTCAATACATCGAATGCAAGGGAGATGGAATATTAGTAAATGTTTTAGAACAGAAGTCAATTTTTAAATATGGAACTGAGGTCGTTTATCACAGTCGACGAAGCAATAAGGAAAGGGAGGACTTATTGCCCGAAAATTGTTCATAAGAAGTTCCCCCTTATTGAAGGAGTTGGAAGGTATTCGATGCAAGAAGTGATATCTCCATCCGACTTTCCGAAGACCGATAGGAGCGCAATGGATGGATACGCGATAAGCTCCAAGGATTCCATTTCATCCAGCAGAAGTAATCCCTCAGTCTTCTCGATTGTAGGCGAACTTTATCCGTCGTCTAAAAGTTCCATATCTGTCAAGAAGGGTCAGGCAGTTAAGGTGATGACCGGAGCGACTATTCCTGGAGGGACTGATTCTGTAGTGATGTTCGAAGAAACTCAGGCAGAAGGAAAAATTCTCAAGGTCTTTTCGCCAGTAAGAAAATTCCAGAACATCAGTCGCAGGGGAGAAGACATGAAGAAGGGTCTAAGGATATTAAAGAAAGGACAGCTTATCACTCCACCCCACGTTGCAGCTCTCTCCGAGTGTGGAAAGAAAAGCGTCAGTATTTGCTCTCTATCCATCGGAATTCTTTCGACTGGCGATGAGCTGATATCGAGACAGGTCATAAACTCAACTCAGCCTCTGTTGAAGGCTTACTTCGATAGGAAGGGATTCTACGCGAAAGAGTATGGATCTGTGGAGGATGATGAGGAGAAAATCGAGAGAAGACTGACAGAAATCAACGAAGACGTGATCATCGTCACCGGTGGAACCGGTCCGGGAGATAGGGATTTTCTCCCATACATAATCGAGGAGAATGGGAAATTTGTTTTCAGGGGCCTGAGAATTCGCCCTGGTCGGACGACGTCCTTTGGTTGGTTCAACGGAAAACCAATATTCATGATATCTGGCCTCCCGGTTGCTGCCCTCATAGCCTCGGAAAACGTGATCCTCAGAATGATCGAAAGCTGGTTCAACCTTATACCGGAAAGGAAGGAGTATGTGGAAGGAGTCCTTCAGCGAAGCGTTGTAAACACCCTCGGTTTCAGAAGTTTTGTCAGAGTAAAAGTGATTGAGGAACATGGTAGCAGAAAGGTGGTTCCAACAAGGACTACGGGATCTGGAGTTATTTATTCGGTTATTGATGCAGACGGGATTTTGACAATAGATGAGAACTCCGAGGGGCTGGAGGAGGGACAGACAGTCAGAGTAGAGATGTTGAGGTGGTAACATTGGGCGCTAAGATATTTCACCAGCTGATGACCCCTGATCAAGCAAGAAAAGTCCTGTCATATAAAGTGAGTAAACTCATCAAGACAAAGTTGAGAGAGATACAGAAAGTCTCAGGAATGATTCCTGTTGAAGACGTGTATTCAACCGAAGACATTCCGCCGTTTGACAGAGCGGAAGTAGATGGGTACGCAATTAATCATGAATCGATTACTGGTGCTGAAGAGGATACTCCAAGAGAGCTCAGACTCATCGGAGAGGTAGAGGTTGGTAAAGCTCCAGAGATTGAGATCGGGAAGGGGACTACCGCCTACATATCTACTGGGTCCATTATCCCCCGTGGTGCAGATTCAGTAGTTATGGTTGAATATACGACCAGGACTAAGAGCAGGGTCAAGGTATTCAGGTCCATTTCTGCAGGAGAGAACATAGCTCATGCAGGTTCAGACTTCTTTGTGGGCGAACCGCTTATCAGAAAGGGAAAAACTGTGACGCCGGAAGGGATAGCTCTTCTTGCTTCTTCCGGAATTGGTAAAATCCGGGTATTGGAGAAACTGAGAGTTGGAATCATCTCAACAGGAAACGAGCTCCTGATGCCTGGCGATGAAATCAGGCTCGGATCCATTTATGATAGCAACTCTTACTACTTCAAGTCGGCATTGGAGGGGACTGGAATCATAGAATGCTCAATCCTTGGCAGGTTGAAAGATGACAAGAAGTCAATGAAAGCATTCATTGAAGGGAACATGAATAGATATGAAGCTCTGATTTCTTCAGGCTCAACTTCTGCTGGATTCCACGATCTTCTATACCAGGTAATCGAAGACCTCGGGGGAGAGATGATTTTCCATGGCATCTCGATAAAACCAGGGAAGCCTACATTCTTGGCATCTTTTGGAGAAAGCCTCTTTGTAGGTATGCCTGGATTTCCTCTATCTGCTGGGTCCGTGTTGAGGTACATTGTCATTCCCGCGATACTAAATGCGTACGGACTGGTCGAAGAAGTTGAGACTTTTGCTTCCCTTCCATTCAGAATTAACTCAGAAAAAGGGAAAGATCTCGTGCTACCAGCAATAATCGGTAGGAGTGGGAGGGCATACCCCATATTTGGGGATTCTGGGTCGATCAGCAGGCTAGCATATGCCGATGGATTCCTAGTAATCAAAAACAAGAAGAACTACTATGAAAGGGACGAAAAAGTCCCTTTCTTTCCTCTGATGAATAGAAAGAGAGACCTCTTATTCATCGGCTCTAACGATCCCTTGATTGAGAGAATAATCTTCGAGGCTTCAGAGTCACCTGTAGTTATAAATGCCGGTTCCTGGGGGGGAGTTGAGGCGATTAAGCTCGGAGAAGCTGACGTGAGTGGAGTACACCTATTAAGAGAGGGGGAATACAACTCATTTCTTATTCGAGAGGACGATAAAAGTGATTATTTGATTGTTCGAGGCTTTTCGAGAACCCAGGGATTCGTATCAAAACTTGATGTTTCCAGGTTCTCAGAGATCGTCGGGAAGAATTTGATATTCATAAACAGGAACAAGGGGTCTGGTACAAGGGACCTTATAGATGAGGCGATAGAGAAAGAGCTTGGTCAAAACTTCAAGAAGGATAAGATAAGAGGTTATTTTTGGGAAGCCAAGAGCCACGCTGCCGTTGCCAAGGCAGTCCAGCAGGGAAGAGGGGATGTAGGAATATCAATAGAATTCTACGCCAAAATACTGCACCTGAAGTTCCACAAGATAAGGGATGAAAACTATGATATCTTGATTCAAAGGGAATTCTACAATTCCAATGTGGGGAAGAGATTCCTGTCAAGATTGCGGGCATCGTCTAAGTATGCAAGGGACTTTCCCGGGTACAAATTCCCGGAAAATATTGGAGAATTCATATCTTGATTCCGAATTACAATGGGCAGTACTATTCCTTGTTCAGTTCATGAAATAAATGGCCCATTATAGAGCTGATTATTGAAGCCGCAATCCCTGTCGCGTCAGGAGAACCAGGTATGCAGTATATCTGCTTCCTGCTCCTTATAAATAGTGTGGAATTTGAAAGATAAGCAAGTCTCTCTCGTGACTCAGCCCTGAACATCTCTCCAAACCCCACCATCTCCTTTTCAGAAATTTTACGTAAGCTCTGGACTGTCACATCCCTGCGACTTGGTCCAGTTCCTCCAACAAAGACAAAGATGTCATAATCTTGATTCGACTCAAATGCATCGATGATCTCCTTTTTGTCGTCCTTACATACTATTCTATCTACAGTGTGAGAGCCTTTCGAAAGTTGGCTCTTCAGAGCTTCTCCAGACATGTCTGTCTCTTCCGTACGCGTTGTCGACACCGTGACTACAAGAATCTTGAATCGCTGGTCTGGATCATCTTTGTGAACCATGCTAGTCAACCTTGCCTTTCTTCTTGATAATGACTCTAATATTTGAAATTGCAGTTGACGGATACTGGCCTTTCTCGTCCTTCTCTAAATATTTCGTCATATCCCAGATCGTCAGTAACATAGATGTGACGCACGACAGAGCTTCCATCTCTACTCCCGTTCTGTAACTCGCCTTGACTGAACAGGTCACTCTGATTCCCTTGCTGCCTTCGACCTCGAAATTGGTCTGGACAGATTCTAGAGGAACAGAATGACAGTGGGGGATCAATTGTGGAGTCATCTTTGCACCTAGCACACCCGCAATCCTGGATGCTTCTCTCACGTCCCCTTTCTTTATCTTTCCTTTTAATATTGCAGAGATAGTAGTCTTCTTGAGCTCAATCAATCCCTCTGCGACTGCCTCTCGTCTGACGACCTCTTTCTCACTTATGTCAATCATGGAGAATCATCCAATGAACATATTTTTCTTACAAAACTTTTTGGTCTGCTCCTGACCTAAGAAGTGATAGTAACTCACGATTTTTATTCAGTCCCTTTGAAATTTCATTGACGATCTCAACTGAAGATCCAGTCATCTCTGGAATGCTTAATATGGCATCGTTGTCGCACTTCCCAGTACTTCTATTGCAAATTTTACCCCTCACTTTGATTCCCATGTTGCCCAGATCCTCTGTTATTTCAGCAGCTTGGACAACGCTCAACTCATCTGCAGTTGTTACCACATAAAATTTCGTAGAAAGCATTTTGTTCCAAACCTTCTGAGCCAGTTCCTCCCATTGCCCGAGGAGGTCCAGGATTTTATCTGAATGGACAACATCCCTGAGCTTCAGGTAGATTTTAACGTCCCTGCTCAGGTGGTCGTAAAATTCCCTTTGAAGAAGAATTAGGTGCATTGTTGAAGACGATGCAGCAGTGTCCCAGACAACGTAGTCATATTCGTGTGACAAGTCCATTTCAATAATGTTTGATATCAGGAATTCTTCCGCTACACCTGGACTACTGGCAATGTGGTCTAGAATCCAGTCCTCGACTTCAAAGATGTTGCTTAGAACTGCCACAACCTCGCTTCCATATCGCAATTTCCACTTTTCAACGACCTCACGCTCTTGCATTTCTACTACATCCAGATTTTTGTATACACCTTGAAACAGATATTTCAGCGAGGGCATAAAATCGCTGGAGACAAGTGCTGTCCTTCCCTCCTTCGATAGGCTCAAGGCAACAGCTGAAGCTATGGTAGTTTTTCCAACTCCGCCTTTGCCTACAAATGCTAGTAACATGTTCATCAAACATGCAACACAGATATTTTGCTTTGTCCAAACGTAGATGCATTTAGTTTTATCATATCATCTCCCATATGGAAGGTATTCTCCTGACCTATGCACATGCACTAGAAATGCGTTTGAAGGTGACAAGCTCTTTAAGCAAAAATCATGGGAAAATTAAATAGAAAAAAATAATAGAAACAATTTGTGAGCGGGATTAAGCTCTTCTCATGTCAAAGAGAGATACTGCAACTACGAATCCTACTGCCATCAACAATGCATAGACTATGCCGTACGCGTATACGTTTCCGGATGGATCGAGATGCGTTATCGCTGTCAGTATAAGACCTATCACGCAGATGATTGCCCCGATGACTCCACCAATTAGGTAACCTACACCTTTCATTTTCTATCACCAGTCCGATTACTCCTCCGAAAGATACTGCGTTCCACTGCCTGTTATTTCAGCTATTTCGTCCGACTTAATACCAGAATGCACCGCAATGAAGTAGAACACCAAGCCTATGATTACCACGACTACATCATCCCAGGGGAATGGAATGATGCCTCTTCCTCCTAGCCCCGTGTCACCTATGTAAGAAATGAATATCAGCACTATTGTATAGACTGGAACCCACCATCCTGCTTTAATGGATTGTGCATTGAAAGTGTTAGGTATTGCATGTGCAAGTTTCAGTACCGCGAACAATAGGAGTCCCGCAAAAATTGCAATTCCCAGATAACCGTCTAGGGGCCATCCACTCCAGAAAACAATCAGCGAAGCTCCAATAAAGGCCAGTGGCGAGAATATTACGGATGCCGGTAGCTTGAATGGCCTCTTAAGATCAGGTGCGTGCTTCCTGAATACTCTTAGTGCTGGTCCACCGACTATGTACGTGAATACCGTGGCCGAAGAAATAAAGCCTACTAGTTTATACCAGCTTGGGAATGGAGCCAGAAACACCAGGCCCACGACCAGTGATGTGACAAGTGCGACGAACGGGATTCTCGTCTTTTCATTCACTTTGATGAATGCTTTTGGAAGGAAACCCTGCGTCCCTATACCATACAGTGTTCTCTGGGATGTTCCCAGGTAAACGTTAAGAGTCCCTCCAGGAGAGACATAAGCGTCCGCGAACAGCGTATATGTTAAGAATACTAATCCTGCGCCTAGTGCCAAATTAGCGAAGGGGGCAGCGTGAAGGGTGGTTATTGCATTGTTGAGAAAATTACCCGCAGCGTTTGCCTGAAGCCCTGCCCAGTTCCCCGGAGCCAGTCCTAGTTTTGAGAAATTCAAGCTTGTTACGAATGCCATCTGCAGAAGAGTATAGAGCACCATTCCTATTA
Source organism: Thermoplasmata archaeon (assembly GCA_021827945.1). Lineage (GTDB taxonomy): Archaea > Thermoplasmatota > Thermoplasmata > Thermoplasmatales. The sequence continues at coordinate 43,723 of JAKATW010000076.1, read as the reverse complement.
CCACGGAGAGAATCGTTGCGGTAGGAATAGATTTCTGTGGATTTCTTGCCTCTCCTCCATAGTCAAGTGCTTGTCTGAATCCAAGATAGGAGAAAACTATTCCAGACACTGCTACTGCCTGGAGAACTGGACCAAAACCGAATGGCATGAATCCATTAGATCCCTGATAAGATGTGTCTAGGTTTGCTCCGTGAAAACCGGCTGCAAACAATGCAAAAACTGTCGCGAACGGAATTATTAGTTTCCACCAGGTCATTCCTGTATTGATCTTACCCATCAATTTGATTCCGGCCCAATTCAGGAAGAAGAATCCTACCATTAGTAGGCCCGCAAAGAACAGACCAGTGGTTGAAAGAGTTGAAGGGGTATTTGCATTGTAGAGTACCGTATAGTAGCTGCTTGCATATCCTATGACGGCGAGAGCTTCAATCGAAGGAACAGACACTGCCGATAGGAAATAGGCCCATCCAAACATATATCCAGCGAGCTGGCCGTGAGAGTATTGTCCGTATCTTACAATGGCACCAGACCTTGGAAGCATACCACCCAGTTCTGCGTAGTTGAGGGCGACAAATATGATTATAATTCCGCCGATAATCCAAGAGAGGATGGCCGCTGGTCCAGCAATAGAGGCGGCACCATATGCAGCATAAAGCCAGCCTGATCCAATTATTCCGCCCAGGCTCAGATAGAGGAGGTCGATTGTTCCGAGTTTTCTTCTAAGCTTGACGTCTGACTTCTCAGCTGTTTTTTCAATAGTTCCGCCTAAAGTTGTCGTTGATGTTGCCAAATAAACACCTCGAACGTGAGTATGATGGTACCTCTATTTATTTATTTTCACTATTATTTAAATACCGTCGAATTTAAGTTTGCTAAATAACTATCTATTTTTCAATTTCGTCAGGAAGTTGTGACCTATTATAATTATTACAGATAGTCCTAAAAGATTAAGTTTCTTTTGTCTATGTCTCTCAAGGCCCCAGTTTTACGGTCATAACGAATCATTTAACTTCTCTGTTCACCCAATTCGGTCGCTTAGGATATATAAGCAAACGCAGTTCTGCTCCAACTTCTTATTTTAACAGAACAGCATTAAATAGGACCATTCATTCTCCGAATAACAGGAATGGATCCGGATCAGGGTAAACGAATTCCATCTATTAAACATCTAATAAATTCAAGCTATCTTGGCAAGTGGGCCATAGTTGGAATTCTCATTGGAGGAGTTGCAGGTTTTGGAGCTGCAGCCTTTTACTATCTCATTCAGTTTACGACCGACAACTTCCTTGGTCGATTGACCGGTTTCTATCCGCCGAATCCGGCTGGTGAAATATCTTCTCCACTATCAATTTCTCCCCATTACTTTCTCCTTCCAATTTCCTTGGCTTTGGGTGGCCTGATAACAGGTCTTATTATCTTTTATCTTGCTCCAGAGGCCGAGGGCCACGGGACTGATGCCGCTATTGACGCGTTCCACAACAAGAATGGAGTGATAAGAAAGCGCGTTCCAATTGTGAAGATGATCGCATCCGCAATCACGATCGGTTCGGGAGGGAGTGGAGGAAGAGAAGGCCCAACAGCTCAAATCTCTGCAGGCTTCGGCTCATATTTGGGAACTGTTTTTGGTATGTCAAATAAAGATAGGAGAATTGCCGTTGCTGCAGGTATTGGAGCCGGAATCGGGGCCATCTTCAGGTCTCCGTTCGCCGGTGCAATCCTGAGCGCCGAGATTCTCTATAGCGGTGGAGACATGGAAGTGGAGGCTCTCATACCCGCATTCATTGCTTCTCCAGTTGGTTATGTTATTTTTGCGTCCTTTACCAATTTCTCCCCGATGTTCAGCCTATCTGTGCCGTACACTTTTAATCACCCGCTGAACCTGCTACTTTACGCACTCCTAGGCATAATAAGTGGAATTGTTGGAAAGTTCTATTCATCGTTTTTCTACTGGATAAAGGGCCTCTTTTCCAGACTAAAAGTTAAAAAGTTTCTTAAGCCAATGATTGGTGGCGCGGTAGCAGGAACAGTGGCAATGTTCTTCCCTCAAACAGTTGGAATGAGTTACGGCTATCTTCAGTACCTGATGAATGGCAACCTTGATTCAATGGAACCTGTCTATTTTGTAGTTCCGATATTGGTTGCACTTATCCTGCTCGTATTTGCTAAAATCGTTGCAACTTCGTTTACTATTAGCTCCGGTGGAAGCGCAGGAGTATTCGCACCTTCTCTGGTTATCGGTGGCTTTGCAGGGGCTGCGATGTGGACTGGAATACATGTTATAAATCCAACTTTAATTCTGTCGCCAGCCCCTTTCGTCTTGGTCGGAATGATGGCAATGTTTGCGGGCGTTGGAAGAGCTCCTATCGCAGTCATTCTGATGGTAAGTGAGATGACAGGAAGTCTCGAGGTTATGGTACCTGCGATGATTGCTGTCGTAATTTCGTACTACATAGTCGGTTACAAGTCTTCGATCTATAGGAGCCAAGTAAGGAACAGGTCTGAATCACCGGCACACAGGGGGGAATACAATATTCCGGTTCTCACATCCCTTACCGCAAGGGATGCAATGGTTGGTGTGCCTGTAACTATAGACCCATCAACAACTGTGGCTGATGCTCTCAAGCTAATGGAAGATGGTACCACTACTGGAATTCCAGTGACGGACAATGGAAGACTTGTCGGGATTGTGACTAAGTCAGACCTGATACAGGTGAGGCTAATTCACCAAGACATGGAATCAGTCTCTCACGTAATGACAAAGAACGTAGTTTATGGTTACTCGGACGATAATCTTCTGGAAATTATGCGCAAACTTTCAGTGAATAACATTTCTCACATCCCAATCATCAGCAGAAATAGCGGAGAAGTGGTTGGGTTGGTAACACTGAATGGAATTTACCGGGCTCACCAGGAATTCACTTCGAAGAAGTAATCCTGATTTCACTGATAATATGCTGTTCTGACATCAATCTCGACCAAAATGGAATATGTCTATCCATTGCATTACACTGAGAGAAAATGGTAGACAATAGCGACAGTCTATGTCTGTCGTTATCCGTACATGATAATTTAATTATGATACGCGGTAATTTGCTAACAAATGGATGAGGTCGTTAAAAAGCAAAACAGATTTCTGAGAAAGGTTGTCTCGTTATCTGCTGCCGGTGTCTTCTTGGATGGATATGATCTGTTTATCATATCAGTCGCCCTCATTTATGTAGAATCTCAAAACTGGCTCGCTCCCTCAACTCTTGGGGCAATTCAGCTAGGTCTTTTGCAGTCTTCAGCCCTCATCGGAATGTTCTTTGGTGCCCTCTTTCTAGGCAGATTCGCAGACAGGGTGGGAAGGAGAACTTTGTACGTTATAGACCTAATTTTCTTCGTGTTTTTTGGATTTCTAACAGCGCTCGCCACGAATATAAACGAGCTCATAGTTTTCAGATTGCTACTGGGAATTGGAATTGGCGCGGACTATCCGATATCTTCTACTTACGTAGCTGAATTTTCTCCAAAACAACAAAGGGGAAGACTGGTAACGAGAACTTTCATGTTCTGGGGCATCGGTTCGTTAATTGCTGCGGTGGTAGGATTCACAGTTGGTAGATTTGAATATGTGAATCTTTTCGGAATGCAAGTAGCTACATGGAGAATAATGCTAGCTTCCGGAGTAGTACCGGCAATAGCTGTCCTGTTCTTGAGACACACCATGCCTGAGTCCCCAAGATGGCTCCTTGCGAATAGCAAGGTCAAGCAGGCAAATGAGATAATCGAACAGATCAGGGACAAGTACGGTCTCGATTACAGCAAAGACCTTGCGTCTGTGGAACCAGAACGCAGAGGCAAAGTTTCAGAGTTATTTAACAGTGCATACAGAAAAAGGACGATGTTCGCTTGGATTCCTTGGTTTTTCATGGACATCGGAGTATATGGAGTTGGTATTTCAATACCTCTCATACTTGAAAAAGTAGGATTTGGGGGAACCAGCATACAGGACAAGGTGCATGCCATCCTTGGAACGATTGTGCTTGATGTCGTTGTTATGGTGGGTTTCTTCGTGGCTTTAATGGTCATAGAAAAACTGGGAAGGTTGAGATTGCAGGAGATCGGATTTCTGGGAATGGCTGTCGGTGCCTTGATCTTCGCTTTAACGTTTGGTCATGGAATCTACGTAATGATGATAGTCCTTGCTGCATACCAGTTCTTCGAAAATGTGGGACCAAACCTGACCACGTGGATAGTGCCCACTGAAATTTTCCCGACTCGACTGAGGGCAACTGCACAGGGTACGTCATCAGCATTCAGCAGGCTCGGTGCAGTCTTCGGTACACTGATGTTCCCCGTATTTGAATTATACTACGGGTGGAATAATCTATTCATTCTGGTGTTCGTATTCATGCTCCTCGGGGCACTGTTTACCTGGATGCTGGGAACTGAGGCGAAGGGTCTGTCCCTCGAAGATTCTTCTATTGTGTTCCTGGAATTTTCAAAATACCTTGAAAAACTCGGTGAGAAAGTGACCGAAGGGGCCAACGAGCTGGTGGAGATGACTTCGAAGTATGATAACCTTCACGAGAGAGCGGAGCGGATAAGGAGAATTGAACATGAGGCAGATGGTATAGTTCATGAAATATATACCAAGGTCAATCACATGCAGAAACCACTTGAATCAGTTGACGTAGGAAATCTTGCTACAAAGTACGACGATATTCTTGATTTCATAAATGCGGTGGCAAAAAGAATCTCGCTCTTCAAAGTAGAAAAGACGAAAGTAATGGATGAGTTTAGTTCTATAATACTTGAAGCGGTAATCGAAGTAAACAAGGCGCTCAACATGCTCGGAAATTTCACGAACAGTGACATGGCTGATATTCTGAAGGAAACGGTCAGAATAAACGAGCTTGAGAACAAAGCGGATGATATGCTCGAGGACTCTTACAACCAGATTTTCGCAATGAACGACGCCATCAAGCTCCTCAAGCTCAAGGAGATATACGAGTACATGGAATCCGTTACGGATAAGTGCGAGGACGTTTCAGACATATTCATGGACCTGGTGATTAAATACAGTTGATTGGCAAGTTTATCTATCAAGAATATATCTGCAACTATGGTGGTACTTCGGATCACTGTAACGCTCAAGAAGGCGGTCGAGGATTCGGAGGGTAGTTCCGTTCTAAAGGCCCTGAGACTCCTTGGCTATGACAACGTTAGGGAAGTAAGGTCGGGAAAGGTCTATTTCATAACACTTACAAAGGGTAGCAAGAAGGCGGGGAAGGAGTTCTGTGAAAAGCTCCTTGCAAATCCCGTTATCAATGAGTGTGTGGTTGATGACTGAACCGAAAGCTTCAACGGAAATTCCGGTCCTGAATAAGACAAGAGATGAACTTCTGGAAATCTCAAAGAGTTTGCATCTAGGGCTTTCCTCTGACGAGATGCTGATGATTAAATCATATTTTGAGAACGAGAAAAGAAATCCCACTGATGTTGAAGTACAGGCGATTGCCCAAGCGTGGAGTGAACACTGCAGTTACAAGAGTTCAAAGATTCACTTGAAGAAGTACATTTTTGGAATTGCAAAAGAAAAGGTCGTGGCTCAAGGAGATGCCGGTCTGGTATCCCTGGACGATGATACGGCTATTGCATTCAAGATGGAAAGCCATAATCATCCTTCCGCTATTGAACCGTATGGTGGAGCAGCAACCGGTGTAGGCGGCATACTCAGGGATATACTCAGCATGGGAGCACAGCCCATAGCGGTAACAGACGCTCTATATTTCGGGACGAAGACAGTAAAGGGCTTCCCCTCGCCGAAATTCATCGAGGATGGCGTGATAGCTGGAATCAGAGATTACGGCAACCGAGTAGGAATACCAACTGTTTCTGGTGGAATCGTCTACTCAGAACACTTCTCCCCTAATGTGCTTGTAAATGTTGGTTGCGTGGGGACTGTCAACAAGAAGAAAGTCATGTCTTCGGCCATATCTGAACCAGGCATCATCTTGATAATCGCGGGAGGGAAGACCGGCAGGGACGGAATCCACGGAGTTAATATGGCTTCTGCCGTGATGGGGAGCGGAGAGGATGACATAACTACGGTCCAGCTTGGAAGTCCTATAACGAAGGAACCCCTCATACATGCGGTACTTGAAGCAAACGAGAAGGGTCTGTTGTATGCACTGAAGGACCTGGGCGGAGGGGGGTTGAGCAGCGTAGTTGGTGAGATGCTTGAAGCTGGTGGTATAGGGGGAAGGGTGGATTTGGAGAAGGTACCACTGAAAGAGAAGAGCATGCGACCTTGGGAGATCTGGATTTCAGAAAGCCAGGAAAGGATGCTACTTGCTGTTCGGAAAGAAAATGTCAACAGTGTCACTGAAATAATGGACAACTGGGACATCACATCCTCCGTCATCGGTGAGAGCGTGGAGGGGAAAAGACTTCAGATTTTCTATGAGGGGCTAGAGGTATTAAACCTGGTAACTGAATTCATGACCTCACCCAAGCTCTACGATAGACCTAGGTCCGTAGCAGAAAGAAGAGTTGTACAGTGGTTGCCGAAATACCCTACGGATTTCAAAAAGCTGCTGGTCTCATCTCTATCAGACAAGAATGTAAGAACTAAGGAATTTGCCGTCAGGCAGTACGACCATACGGTGAGAGGGAGCACCGTAATCGGTCCATTTACCGGGATAGTTGGGAGAGAAGGCCCCTCCGATGCTTCTGTCATAAGACCGGACTGGAACAAGTCCAGTGGGGTAGCAATAGCTCATGGTTCAAACCCATTTTATTCTGAAGTTGACCCGTATCTTGGAGGAATGGCAGCTATAGACGAAACCGTGAGAAACCTCATTTCTGCGGGAGCAGAGCCACTTGGGTTTTCTGATTGCCTCAACTCTGGAAACCCTGAAAATCCTGAGATAATGGGTGAATTTGTCTCAATGACGAAGGGGCTTCATGATTCAGCTTTCTCCCTGAATATTCCGTTCGTTTCAGGAAATGTTTCGTTCTATAATGAGACGGGCAATAGGAGAATACCAACCTTCCCCACAGTTCTCGGCGTTGGGAAGGTGGAGGACATAAGCTCTTCGATAACCCCGGATTTCAAAGGCATCGGGAATGCTCTATTTCTAGTGGGAGTTCCTACGACAGACCTTGGAGGTTCTCTCTACTACAGGCACCTGAAACTGGAAGGGGGGCGCGTTCCATATTCGGATCCAAGAGTCCTTAAGAGAAGAGGATGGAACCTTCTTAAGGCAATTAAGTCTGGTGAGGTTGCATCTATACACGATATTTCGGATGGCGGATTAGCGACGACTGTTTCGGAGATGACGATAGGGTCTAAAATCGGGGCAAGCCTGGATGTTTCTCCTCTCGGACTCAGAACCGATTTTGCGTTGTTCTCTGAGCCCCAATCAAGCTGGGTAGTTGAAGTAAGGAAGGGTAAAGAAAAACAATTCACGGATCATCTCGGGGATGATTCTGTAGTCATTGGCTACACTCAGGAATCAGAATTAATCGTTAGGAGAGGCGAAGAGAGAGTTTTACTCATTGATTTGCAGTCAATACTCAGAAACTGGAAGAGGGGATACAGTTGAACAGAGATGTAAAGGTTGCAATACTCACAATGGAGGGAACAAACAACGAAGAGGAGGCATATCTTTCATTCAAGCACTCGGACTCGTCTCCCGAAATCGTTCACCTTAAGAAGTTGGAGAATGGAACCAAGAAGCTTGGGAGTTATGACATAATATTCTTCCCCGGGGGTTTTTCTGCAGGCGATTATGTCAGAGCAGGAGCTGTAATGGCGGCAAGGATCAGGTCCAGACTTATGAAGGACTTGGAAAAGTTCGTTGAAACGGGAAAACCAGTAATGGGGTCATGCAATGGATTCCAGGTACTGGTAGAGCTCGCCCTAATCCCGAACCTGACTAAAGAGTATGAGCTTGAGGCAGCACTTGCTCCAAATATGTCAAACAGGTTCGAAGCCAGAACCGTGTACCTGAGGGTCAACAGGGGGAACTGCCTGTTTCTCAGGGGATTTAGAGACGGAGAAATAATCAAGCTTCCAATTGCACACTCAGAGGGAAGATTCACCCCCAGAGACGGCAATGTGCTCAGGAAGATTATAAAGAATGGGATGAACGTGTTGTCCTACGTTGACGACAAAGGAAGACTGTCAGGGTATCCCTGGAATCCAAACGGATCTGAACACAATATCGCAGGGATATGCAACAGAGAAGGAAATGTCCTCGGAATAATGCCACATCCGGAGAGAGTCTTCTACAACGTTACGGAATCAGATTGGACTAGGCACGAGTGGAGACCGGGCATGGGCTACCCCTTCTTTATGAATGCTGTGCAGTTCCTAAGAGAAAAATTTTAATTGAGTTAGCCATAACCCTCCCAGTGAACCGACGGCTCTTTGCTGCTATAATCATCGTACTCTTGGCCAGTGTAGTCATAGTTGACAGTCAGGCTTATGCGCAGTCCAGCTCCACATTTCCAACTATCAGTTACAAGACTTATCAGGGTTATAATATAACAATCTCTAGCACTGAATGGAACAGCACAGTTTATCCGGTTATATTCAGCAAGAACTTTTCAACCTACGACTGGAACGACAGCCCTCTGAAGGACTATATCCTGTTTGACTATGGCCTCACGGGCCTTAACCCATACGGTGCGGAGTTCATAGCAGCGATGGAAACGACTGGTAACCTGACCCAGAAGAATGTGACCATTGCATTCGAGAAAATTTCTCCTCTGGATGCAACCAACAGTGGATACACAAATCAGGAAAAATTGAATACTGGTGCACTTCCAGGCTTTGCAAATTCGACTCCAACCAGTTTCACGAACCCGAGCGTGAGATCATCTTACGGATGGATATTCGCTGGAGGGGTCGTGGTATCCATAGTAGCCCTATATTTCATCTTCAACAGGAAGAAAGATGAATGAGCTCTCGGGCAGAGTAGTTCTGGATCTGTTTAAGAGATACTATGAGGAAGTAAATTCATTCGAGATAAGGCGAATTGAAAAGAGGGAGTTGGCTTTCACTTCATTCGGGAAGCAGGGAATGGTGAGGCATACTTCCTTTCAAAGCATGAACGCACTCGTTGATTATGTCAGGGACAATACACCCAGCCACTTCTATTATTCTAGCGCATACTACAACAACCCCGAAGCCTCGATGGAAAACAAGAGGTGGACGGGGGCAGATCTCGTCTTCGATATAGATGGTGATCACATAGAAGGAGCAGAGAAGATGGGTTATGGAGAGATGCTCTCGGTTGTCAAGGAGGAGCTGAAGAAACTTCTTGTCATCTTGACAGACGACTTGAGTGTGGGGAAACAAAATATGGAAATTGTGTTCTCAGGGAGCCGGGGGTACCACGTTCATGTCTACACCATATTTGAAGGTCTTGAATCGCAGGAACGGAGAGAAATCGTTGACTATATCTCTGGTAGGTGCATATCTTCGGAATTCAGGTCGACTGCCAGGACCAAGTGGGACGATAAAATCAACGGAGTAAAGGAGTCCCTGCTTCAGATCATAGATTCCACAGATAAGAAGTGGAAACAAAAGTTAGAGGAAGTGACTGGTGAAACCACCGGCGAGCTTAACAAAAGGGAAATCAGGAAGGACAATTACATCGATAGAAATGCGAGGAAATTGGCGGTAAAGAGGTTCTCCTCCAAGATCGATGAACCAGTGACCATAGATATACACAGACTTATCAGGACCCCGGGAAGCCTGCACGGAAAGTCTGGCTTGACCGTAATGGTCCTTCCTTACGACAGGGTGGATGATTTTGATCCACTCCGAGAGGCGATTCCAAAGGCGTTTGACGACAACTCTGAAGTTATCATTACCAAGAATATTTCTCTGGAATTAGGTGGAACCCGGCTCGATCTTCAGGAAGGAAACACGGTACTCCCAACATACGCGGCTCTTTATTCAGTACTGAAAGGTTCAGCAGAGTTCACAGCGCATGTCAAATGAAATATTTAATTAGTTTGTGAATATATCGAGACCAATGGGAGCCATTAGGCCAACATTAGTTAAGACGGTAGCAAGGCAGATTTACGAAGAATACCAACAGCACCTGAGCAAGGATTTCGAACACAACAAGGAGATTGTCGACAAGGTAATCCCAGATGCATCTAAGAAGCTGAGAAACCTAGTGGCCGGTTATGTGACAACCTATTGGAAGACGAAAAAGATACCGAAGAAGAGAAAGGAAGCAGAGATAGAGGATTTCTCTATATAGCTATAGACCCAGAACTGTCCTCAGCGCAAACAACATGTATACCGAGTTCTGATTCTTTATTACATCACTCATGACGTAGTGCTTTCGCTCCAGTGATGTGATAGCGTTTCTAAGTGAAAGACGCCACTTTTTGGCAAGGTCTAGATCATTTCTACCAAGGTCTAATGGCACTTCTATGGCAAGAGAATTGCCCCTGATCTTGAATTCCCCCCAGGGTGCGGGGTAATCCGTAATTTTCGCAGCGATTTCAAACTCGTCAATGGTCACCTTCTTTCTGTTAAGAAATTTATGAGCTTCTATTCTGTCGGATTCTACGCCTTCATTCTCCTTCGATCTCATTATCCCGTAGTAGTTGATCTTGTAATCGTAAGCAAGGGCACCAAGTTTACCGACATTAAAGAATGCATTCCTTGCCTTCATTGGATCAAAGGTCCACCTCACCTCAGAGTAGCCCATCTTGGCAGCTTCCTCAAATTGGTGCATCTTGATCCCATATCCGAAGTTTCTGTTCCTGTATTCTTCGAGTACCCCAGCCATGTGAGAGTAGAGATATCTATAATCACCCTCCCTTCCCGGGAAGGCGAGACTAAAGCCTACTATCCTCTCGCCATCCTTGGCTATTTCAACGAGTCCGCCATTGGAATTCAGTGCTACCATTAGCGGTAGCGGAACGGGAGGTTCTTCAACCATTCCCCAGATGTCTCTCTGTAAATCCTCTACGACCTTGTACTCCTCTACAGTCTCGACCCTTTTAATCTCCACTTTCCAGAAAACACACTCTGCCTTAAATTTTTAACTAGAGTCGTCAGACTTTAGTCTATTTTTGACTGCTATTCCTTTCCGAAACTCAATCATTTCCTGTCTGTTCAGGATAACTCTCCCATAGGACAAGAGTTTGTCATCTCTATCTACGATTACGACCTCATCGTGAGGACGGATGCCTGGATCTGCTTCCTCGACAAACTTTGCAAAAACATTCCTTCCTTCCCTGATGAATTCCGTCACTTCCGGGTCAATCACCACTCTGTGTGCTGGGTATTCAAAATTGGAATGGATCAGAACCGCACCTTCATAATTAAGGGAAAACAGCCCGTCAGATGCCCTTAGAGATAGAATCTGTTTACCACCGCTGTAAACATTTCTAATCTTACCCGTGTTCTTGCTTCTCTGCAGAGTAATCCCCCTCTTATCGACCATGGAGTAAAGTTTCTTACCAAACTGATAATTGAAAATATAATCAACCTTGTTTAGCAGAAATTCCTGCCACTCCGGTTTGTCGAATTTTGAGACATCCTTGTAGCTGTCGTAGTACTCCCCGGGGAAAAGCGACTGAGCAACCGGGTATGTTTCATCCAGGAGCAACGAAACGACACCAAACTGGCTCTGCACGTAGTCTACGGGAGTATCAACGTAATAAGAATAAGGCTTCTTGTCAACCTTGATTCCGGTTGGGTTCTCTCCTATTCTGGAGATGAACCTCTTAATATTCGGGCGGTCAAGTGTTTCTTCTCCACTATAAAAAATTGGCGTCCTCCTTGAAAGAGGTTCGAACTTCTCTGTGTAGTCATAGAATTCATGTACCTTTCTTAGCGCTTCTAGCAGAAGGGGGTGAGAATGCGCCCTATACTCTGCATAGTTCCACATGTTCTCCGACCTTATCTGTTGTCGAATATTTTCAAGTTCCTTCACAGAAACATAGAGATTGTGAAGCCCTATGACCTCAGTCTGTTCGTCTTTGCCAAGAGAGCTAAGTTCCTTTGCTGTATATTTGTCGAAGTAAGGAGAGGGTGGGAGTTCCTCAGTATAAGATTTCAACTCAACTGTGCCCGTTTCTGTAAGGATTCTACCATCTCTGGCATACTTGATGTAGGCGGATGAATCAATGACATCGACTCCAACCAAGAACAGGAGAGGGAAGAACATAGGGTGACCTGCACCAAAGGCATGGATGACGCCCGAGCTCCTCAAATTCCTCTTGGAGTTCAGGATTGATTCCAGCACCATTGAGTACATGTATCTCTCCATGAAGGGTACGATGCCTCCTATAGGAAAATACTCACTATCTAGAGAACCCATCAACCTCGCACTCTCCTGCCTGAGATCAGGATATATACCTCCCTGGATGGGCAGTGCTATGTACTCCCCTGTCTCAGCAATTGCTTCTCGTCCTCTGTTATAATTCTCTTTTATATCTTCTTCGATCTTCCCCTTCGAGTGATCCATTTCTGAGAAAATGTCCCTTATAGTGATTATATCGGAATTTATGCCAGCCTGATACTTCACCATCTCCAGATTCGCTGCATTCAGTTCTCCATACATATGCTCCTGAAATGTGCCAGAATCAGTCATGACAATCCCCCCAAAATCAAGGAGGTCGTGTATATCCTTACCTTTCTGGAAACCACCCTTTTTAAGAATGTAGGAATTTGTGATAACTCCTCCCAGCTTCATCTGTTTTATTGCTGATATCCAGGGATCTGTCTTGAAGGGATGAAGAACAGGTAGCAGAACGGGAGTGACAATCTTCTTGTTTTTAATCTCCAGTTCTCCAATCCTTGATAACCCATCCCTGTGGAGAATCTGGAACATTTATAGGTTCAAAGTAAAAAATTAATGGTAGGTGATGGTTCACCTACTTCTTTAGGATAATTTCTATCGAGGATACGTTGCTTTCTCCATCTTCTCGCTGAACTTTTTCAGTCGCTATTTTAATATCCTGGTACTTGACTTGGGTCTTCATCATAGATTCCATTCTGTTCCTGACGATTTCAGCAACGTCGACAGCCCTCTTAATTGCCATACCTCTTGCCTTTATTGAGACTTCGCTTGCCCCATTTGTAAAGAGCATTATCGTGCTAAAAACGTAGTTTTCAGTCGGCTTCTTCCCGATGAATATAGTGTTGTTATCAGCCACGCTTATCACCAGAATTGTCCAAGTATCAAATCATATTTAATTCTTTCCGTTTATACCCTGTCACCGGGAGTGTTTATTTCCGAAGTTCTGCCAGTACCCCATTATTACCAATAGTTGCCAGGCGTGTCATCCGGATGATCTACACCTGATATATTGACTGACCGATTAGGGGAGCCTTGCATTAAGTGGAAAATTTCCTAAAAATCAAAACCACCAGGATTATTGACGGACGTATCGCCAGTACAAGTGTAAAAAGTGCTGTAAGACCGTGTGTTGGGGTCAGCGAGACAAAATAGAACTCACACAGGACAGTACAAGATTCAAATTGTACTAATTTACGGATGAATGTTTTACATTAAATATCGTACCAAATTTTATTATGCGTTTATATATAAAGTAATTACAACAAATTATAAGTATCACTTTCTCCTGTTTTATTATGGTAACCGATAAGAAATATACTACGGTCTCATTGCCAACTCCGCTGTTTGAGAAGATTCAGGAGAAGATTAAGGGAACAGGATTCACCTCGGTAAGCGACTACGTAACATTTGTTTTGAGAGAGATTCTGGCCCATGGAAGCGAGCAGGAAGCTTTCAATGCTGAAGATGAAAAGAAGGTAAAGGACAGACTTAGGTCTCTGGGATATCTGGACTGAGTGATCGAAATGAAAGTCGCAGTTATAGGACTCGATTGCGCCGCACCAGACCTGATATTCAATAAGCTCAAGGAAGATCTCCCTAATCTTTCAAAGATGACAGTCAATGGAGTTTCAGGGAAGTTGAGAAGTTGCGATCCGCCAATTACGGTACCTGCGTGGATGGTTATGGCAACGGGTAGGTCTCCAGGAGAACTTGGACTCTACGGGTTCAGGTCTAGGATACCAAACTCCTATAATGGGATAAAGATACCAACATCCCATGACATTAAGTTTGACACCGTCTGGGATATACTGGGTAAGAGGAACAAAAAAAGCATTGTAATCGCAGTTCCACCATCTTATCCTCCAAAGCCAATTCCAGGGTTGATGGTCTCGGATTTTCTTACTCCTGACCGTGATAAAGAATTCACATACCCCCCAGGATTGAAAAATGAGATTCTAAGGGATTTTCCAGATTACCAGTTCGACGTCAAGTTCAGGAAACCAGAGAAGAAACAGATCATTGATGAAATCTTCAAGATGACTGATACGAGATTCCGGATGGCTGAAAAGATGATAAAGGAAAAGGAATGGGACTTCTTCTTCATGGTGGAGATAGGAATCGACAGAATTCATCATGCGTTCTGGAGATACATCGACGAAGAGAGCCACCTTTATGAGAATGACAGGGAGATGAGAGAAAAGTTTGTTTCTTATTTCAAAATGGTCGACGCACATATCGGGAGACTTCTGGATGAATTCGATGAGGATACTGTCGTTCTGATAGTTTCTGATCACGGAGCCAAACACATGAAAGGTGCATTCGCAATAAACCAGTGGTTAATAAGGGAAGGTTACCTTAAACTGAAATCTCCAATCCAGAAGCCCGGGGTATCGTTGGATGATCTTGACGTTGACTGGACAAATTCGAAGGCTTGGGCCTGGGGGGGATATTATGCTAGAATTTTTCTGAATATTAAAGGTAGAGAACCGGAGGGCATAATTGAAAGGGAGGATGTAAGGAGGGAGATTGAGATTCTGAAGGAGAAGATTAGATCAATAAAGGGTCCTAATGGAGAGGAGTGGAAGACAAAGGTTTTCGAGCCTGAAGAGGTCTACCCAGTAGTCAATGGGGACAGGTCGGATCTGTTCGTTTACCTAGACGATCTAAGCTGGAGAACGGCTGGCACACTTGGATATGATACTGACTATCTTCTAGAGAACGACACCGGTCCAGATGATGCGGTCCATGACTATGATGGGATATACATCATGTACAGGAAGAACAAGAAGATCGGGAAAGTGATTGATTCAAGCATATTCAGGATAACTCCTACTATTCTTGAATTATACAGAGTCAGGAAAATGTACGGAATTCAGGGTAAGCCCATGGAGGGTGTTGAATATGTCGAATAGGCAAGGTTACGTTCTATGGTTCACGGGTCCCCCCGGAGCAGGTAAAACGACCCTTGCGGAGAGCCTCAAGACACTGTTAATAAGTGCGGGAAGACAGGTGGAAATACTTGACGGTGACGAGATCAGGAAGGGCTTGTCGCGAGACCTAGGTTTCTCGAAAGAGGACAGGGAAAAGCACAATGAAAGGGTCATCTTCGTTGCCAAACTTCTTTCGAGGAACGGTGTCGTGACCCTAGTGCCTTTAATTTCCCCCTACCGAGAAGTCAGGCTAAAGGCAAGGAATGAGATATCAAATTTTATTGAAATCTATGTCAAGTGTCCCCTCGATATTCTGATCAAACGTGACCCTAAGGGACTTTACAAGAAAGCACTAGCTGGAGAGATCACAAATCTGACAGGACTTCAGGACCCTTACGAAGAACCACTCTCCCCCGAGATATCTATTGATACAAACGAGAAGACGATTGAAGAGAGCGTCGACACGATATTGGAATATCTAAAAACAAGAGGGTTCTACAACAGCTGACTTGATATGACTCTGTGAGTGGTCCTTCTTCAATTTAAGGGAAGACGTCCGGATTGCTACAAGGCATACTTAGAAGATAAGCCACGTTTGAACAAGGATGTGATCAGAGAATGAACTTTAATAATCCTGTAAGTAGAATATCAGTCAAGAAAAATGTGACCAAAGATATTGGTGTCGACTTTTGATTCTGACCTTCAATGGTATTGTGACAATTTGTTTGCCCCAATAGATTCCCCCGTACTGGTCATAACAAACATTTTTGGAAACCCCTCCAAATGCAAGGGGACCTGACGAAGCGGGGTGATACCCTTGAGGTTCAGACTTAGATTCCTTACAGGTCTCCGTAAATATTGGAATTCAACTGCAGGAATAAAGCCAAATGAGGTGTGATCCAGAGATGGTTACTAAATCCAATAAATAGTTTATTTGACCTCTCTTCCCCCCGTTGCCTTGGCGATCCGATTCATGATCGCAAGACCTATCCCCTTCTCCTCGAAACTTTCGATTATTCCTGCTGAATACCTGCTCCTGTCTAACTTTCTAAAAGAGGGGAACAGATTCCTCGCAACATTATAGAGATCTTTTCTAGATCCCAAAACTACTGATTCAGTTCCGACTTTGTCGGCAAGCTCGGAACTCCCAATGAACAGAACATTTCCCTCTCTACAAGCCTCGATCGCTTTCTCTTCGCTTCTTGCAAGGAAGAGCTCTTTTTCCGGAGCATAGTGTCTGTATTTCATTCCTGGAGAGACAGGGGTTTCTGGAGTATCTCCAGAAATTGTGACTCTGAGTTCAAAGATTTTTTTTATGTCCTCTGCGGAAAAGGCACCGGGCCTGAGAATGACAATTTCGTCACCTTTGAACATCATGACAGTTGATTCCACCCCAAACGATGAGGCTCCCCCGTCAAGTATTAGGTCAACCTTCTGCCCAAGATCCTCCAGCACTTCTGAAGCGTAAACGGGACTAGGGCGACCCGACTTGTTGGCACTGGGTGCAGCAATTGGCTTCCCGCTCCTCCTGATCAACTCTTGTGGCACTCTGTGGGCTGGCATCCGTACTGCAACCGTTTCCAATCCAGCGGTGGGAACCAGTCCGATGTTTCTCTTTTTGAGCACCACCGTGAGAGGGCCAGGCCATACGCGTTCGAATTTCTCTCTCATTTTCCCTGAAAGTCCCTGTGTTACTGATTCCAGTTGTTCAAAGTCGTTTATGTGGACTATTATAGGATTGTCTTGTTGTCTGCCCTTGACTTCATAGATCTTCTTACAAGCTTCGTCATCTAGGGCATTTGCACCAAGCCCATAGACAGTCTCAGTCGGAAACGCTACCGTTCCGCCACCATTGATAATTCTGGAAGCTTCCTCTATCAACTCTCTGTTGGGAACAACGGGATCTATTTTGCGGACGTTATCCACGTTGACCCATGAGTTGCCTCATTATAAGTATAAAGCTAGAAGTGGTCTCCCTTCCTGATGAACAGCCTCAGGAATAAGTAAGAGATCAGAGCATCGATCACTATCGTCAGACTATACCCTTTGAAATAGTACGACATGTTGAAATTTATTACATATTTCGCAAATGCAAACACAACTGCATTCAGGACTATGATCGGGAGTCCAATGACGAATGTCTTCAGAAATATCCACCTTCCACCGATCCCCTCCTGGGAGAGCGAGTAAACCTCTTTAGGAATTGCGTTCACAAGATAGGTTCCTCCTGCAAACAGTACCGCAACGAGTATTATCGCAAAGAAGGGGTAGTTCAATAGCATGAACGAGACCAATTTTCTGTTTACGAAGGCGATAATGCCTATAAGTACTCCATAGTAGACTATGCCGATACTAAAAATGCTGAACAGTTTGGAAAAAAAGAACTGACGCCTGGTGATTGGTAGGGCCGAAAGGTGCCATGCTGCTTTTCCCTCCAGGCCAATCATGAGTATGAAATCGATGAGGAATATTGACGACACGTAAGGGATATAGAAAACTGACTCGAGAGAGCCAGGCGAAGCGGAGAGCAATGCAGGGACTATCGGTATAATGAAAGTGATTGGTATTACCATAATCATTATCGCCCCTCTCCTCCTTAGCATTATCTTGAAATCCTTGTCTACCAACGAACCGATCGGCTTCTTCAACCTGACTGATAGTTTCCTTTTGCTTTGGACAGAGACATCAGCAAATGTCTCCATCCTCTCGGTGAAGCTCTTCTTTTGAACGTAGATATACAAAGGAAAAATCAGGGCAAAGACCCCCGCGAATGCCGCAAGGGGGTAAATCGAAAGCGTGGAGATGTACTGTGACGAGACTGGGATAAAGTAATAGAGCGATTCCGGAATCTTTATGTAATTCTGGAAGGAAGGATTTGTAGCAATCTCTATTGCAAGGATAAATACCACAAAAATTACGACCTGGAAGACCTGACCCAGATACAGCCTCTTTGTCTTCCTGTTTGTATTCGTCTTGACGAATGTTACGCCCAGAAGCAGAGAAACCAGTCTGGCAATATAAATGAAGAGGACAGTAAAGAGTGAGAAAACGATGACTGGAATGGGACTCCTCAGTCCGATTGAAATTATTATACTTGCAGGAATTGTAACGAATGGAAGGTAAAACTCGTTGTACAGAAAGAGTGAGAGTGGAACCACCCTTCTCTCGACCTTGATCGGGAGCTGAGTCAGAGGAGTGAGGAGCTTCATGTCCCATATTCCCCTATAGAACTGAGTCTCGCTCATTATAGCGAGTATGAGGAGGAGGAGAAAAAGGACAAAGCTATTGCTGGATAATCCAGACTCAGATGAGACTGTTCCAAACATGACGGATATGACGCCGTAGATTACGGTGTTCACATAGAGAGAGGACTTGACACTGCTGGTCAGATACCTCTTGGCTACCGAAACCGATTGTCTGTCTGTTTTCTGAAATCTTGGGGTATTCTTTAGGTACTGGTATTTCAGTTCGGTATTCAGGACTTTAGCGAGAAAAAGATCATTTCGCAGAGTCATCGAGGACCTCGCTGAGTACTCTCCTTTTTCTTCTACTCAGATCCAGCACAGAGGACTCTACCGTCGCAATTCCAGAGTCCTCAACATACTTCTTAAGTCCTAGTATCTCCCTCCCATCAGAGTCCAGTACTCTGCTTCCTCCCCAGAATACATGATTCCTCTGTAACCCTGCGTTATTGACATAGACCAGATATGACTGACTCTCTATTGCACGGGCGGGAAAAACTTTCTCGAAGAATGGAAAAGAAGTGAATGGAGAGGCAGATATGTTAACCAGTATGTCTATCCCCTTTTCCACCGAGTCATCAAAGAACAGATCATAACATATCTCAATTCCCACTCTGAACCCCCTGAACTCAACGGTCAGAGGAGTGTCTCCTCGTTTGAAATATCTCATCTCCTCGAACGGGCCAAAGTTGGGGAGGTGTCTCTTCTTATAGACTTGAACGAAATTCTTTGTCACTACAAATGCTGTATTATAGAGGAATTTCTCTCTTAGTGGAGCCCCGAATATGACCATCCTGTCTCCAATTTCGCTCTGCAGTTGGCTGATGAATCTCGGGTTTACCGTGTAGAAATTTACGTTGTCCCTGATGAGGTATCCAGAATAGAACATTTCTGGAAATACCGCAATGTCGAAATCCTCTGCCAGGATATCTTTGATGCGTTTTTCATTTGCCTCTATCCCTTTAACGGGATTCAGCTGCTTAAGAAGGATGTCGAACGATGCCATTCAGGATTGTAATAGTGAATCCTGATATCTATTTTCCTTATGATTTATAGACTGATGTTAAATGAAAAACAATAGTGTGGGGAAAAATAAAAAATAGAATTAGTGTGGTCTAGAGACCTCAGTTTCCAGTGGATCTACTTCAAGATTCAAAGTCAGTACCTGTTCGTTCAGAACCTCGTTGAGTGTCTCCTCGATTATCTTATCGAATGAGCCACTGTACTTACCATATAGAGTCTCGTAAAGCTTGAGTTGACTCTCGATAGTGGAATCCATGTCCTCCTTGATCCTTGAATTTATTTCCCTTATCGACTCGAATTCATTGTTATCGTAGATCTCAAGATGATCGGTTTCCTTCTTGAGTTGTGCAAGGGTCCTATCTGCGACTTCCTTTCTATTGTCTTCGAATTCAAAGGGTCTGACTGCATATATCTTGAAAGGTGTGTTCTCCATCTTCAAGAGTTTCACCATCTCGACAACGCCTCCTGATCCAGTTCCTCCTCCTAGGGCAGTCACGACTAGAACTAGGTCAGCTCTTCTTAGAACTTGTACATCTATGAGAGCTGAGTCTTCCTTGAATGCCTTCTTGGCCACCTCCACATATCCACCCGAATCCATGTTGTCAAGTATGTAATCTGCCCCGATGTTAAGGGAGATCACATCGCTTCTCTTTGCATTAGAGAGAGAATCTGTGTTGAGACAGTACCGATTTACCTCTTTTCTCTTGTTACTGAGCTCTGAGACTATATTGCAACCCCCTCCACCAATTCCAACGCATACTATGGAAGGTTCTAGGAATTTTTTATCACTCTTAAGACCGCTTGTCACTTTGTATATCAGTCCTGATCTATTGTCATCTATCACTTTTTTCACCCCTCTGTCTTTCTTCACTCTTCTCTTCGAAGGGAAGATCCTCAAAATTCAAAAGGTTCCTATCGTCAAGGTATCCCCTGACAAGTTTGTTAAGCCACATGGGCAAGAAGTGCTCTTCGTTAACCTTCCTGATGATAAACTCTATCGCGTCATACCTGTCCTTAAAGAGACCCTTCGTGACCATCTGATCCAAAGTGTTTAGAGTAGCTCTCGAAAGTTTTACTTCTGAGTCTTCGACCGAGGTCTGTTGTTCTTGGGGGCGTCGAGTGTATGCATAGACAGCTGCTCGTATTAGTTCCGATTTAGATTTGAACCTCAGCGAAGTGCTGAGAAAGTCATTGATCTCGTCATCCTCCTGCGGTGTCAGACGAAGTGCAATCCTCCTGGTACTATTAGAATCCACTTGGAACCAATCCTCTTGAAATAGACATTAACTTATCTCTATATAAACATTTCTAATCATGGCGTACAACTAATTTAGTAGTTACCTAAAATAAATTTTCTCATAAAATAATGAATTTTATGTATAATACGGTATTTTCACTACAAAAGTAACAAGATACTGTTCCACTTTGTTCGACACGAGGTTTGTAGTTTGTCATACACTTTTGACCAAGTTGTACATCTTGGTTTGCCAAATGTCAAATGTTGTCATTCAAATGGCTAAAAACGTCACACTTGTAAAAATTATTTAAGCAGGTTCCGATGTCTTTGAGTGGATGAACAAAATTATTCTGAACTTTTAAAGAAGGTCAAGTCCTCTGTTCAGAAGAGGGAAGAGAAGAAGAGATTCCAGATTCCAAAGCCTGAGATAATTACAGAGGGTAAATTGACCATCATTAAGAATTTCAGGGACATTGTAGATGTGATCAACAGGGATGAGTCTCATGTATACAAATACCTCATCAAACAGTTCGGACTTTCAGGAGATATCTCAGATGGAAGACTGATATTCAAGGGTAAACCACTAGAGAGAAACATAGAAAAGGCAATCCAAGAATACCTCAGGATCTACGTGCAGTGCTATGAATGCGGCAACTATGATACTGAAATGGTCAGGGAATTCAGGAACGAAGTGATAAGGTGCAAGGCCTGTGGAGCTGAAAGGCCATTATACGCCCACAAGGAGATAAAGTACTCTGAAGAAAAGATTGAAGAAGGAAAGAATTACGAACTTGAGATTACAGATCTGAACAGAGATGGAGATGGAATCGCAATAAAGGGAGATATTACAGTCATAATTCCGGGGGGAAAGAAAGGACAGAAGATTACAGTCAGGATTGATCGAATTCGTAAGAACTATGCTCTGGGTATCTTGGTGAAGAAAGCTTGATTATACTGGACACAAATGCCCTGATCTATTCTATCAAGGAGAGAATAAACTTAGAGAAGTTCATTAAGGAAGAGATTGGAATTCCTACTTCTGCAATTCGCGAACTTGAGGACCTTTCGACAAGAGATGTCAATGCAAAGCTTGCACTGAAGCTGATCGGAAGGTACAAAATCCTGAATGTCGTTGCATCAGGGGACAGGGGAATCATCGAAGCTGCAACAAAATATGGCGGGAATGTCCTTACCAATGACAGAGTACTTCAGAAGAGCCTGAAAGAAAGGAATATCAGGGTGACTACGGTCACCAAAAATACTGTGAGAAAGTTATGAGACCTGTTCTGTTGGAATTCCTAAAAAACATTTCACTTAACCACAAGGGTGGAAAGAAGATACTGAACACCGCAGAACTTGCAAAGGACCTCAATATTTCTCAACAGTCAGTTTCAAGATATCTGATAAACCTCGAGACGGAAGGTTATATCGTCAGGAGGAGGATTTCGCGAGGAGAGGAAGTGACTTTGACGCAGAAAACCTTTGACGAACTAAAGAGTCAGCTTAACACCATCCAGTACATTCTGAGTTCTACAAAGGAGATAATAGTAGAGGGCACGTTATTCACAGGACTTGGTGAGGGGTCTTACTACATTTCAAGGGACGGTTACGTCATGAAGATCAAAGAATATCTGAAATTCGAACCGTTCCCAGGAACAATGAACCTACGGCTTACAGACGACTTTTCAAGTTTCAGTCCTATAGTAAATAACATTCCGGGCCTTGAGGTTGAACCGTTTGAGCAAGACGGTAGGAAGTTTGGAGCTATAAAGCTCCTGAAGGCAGAAATGTTTGACACAAAAGTGGGAATAGTCCTACCTGAGAGGACACACTACGATAAGGTACTCGAGATAATTTCCCCAAACAATCTGAGGAAAAGGTTCAACCTGAAGGATGGCGACAAGATCAGGATCACAATTCACAAAGAAGAATAGTTGACTGACCTCTACGAGATGCTCTCCATGATTTCGTCAGTTTCCATTTCCCTCTCACAGTAGTGGCACTTAATCGTGAGTGGGTTCTTTGATATAAGGGTGAAAGATGGTTTTATACTCCCCTCAACGTTAGAAACGCACCTGCTGTTGCTGCACTTGAGTATCCCAGTGATGATATCGGGTAGTTTTACTACGAACTTCTTGATCACGTCATAATCTTCAACGATCGTGATAGTTGCTCCCTCAGCGATCAGTGCTATCTTGTTAAGCTCGGAGGAGTCCAGGATCCTGTCCTCTATTTTCAGCACGTCCTTCAAACCCATTTTCTTGCTCTTGACGTGAATTGCAACACTCACCGTGACTCCGGGATCGCTGGATATCTTCAATATCTTGAGAACCTTGAATGCCCTTCCAACCGGTATGTGGTCTATCACCGTCCCCCTCCTTATCTTCTCTACCTTGAGCATCTTCTCTTCTGTCATTTATTCACCCCTCAGTATCAGATCGAGGATTGCCATCCTGACAGGAACTCCGTATGATGCCTGTTTAAAATATTTGGCCTGGGGAAGGTTATCGATCTCAGAAGGTATCTCGTCAACTCGTGGCAGTGGGTGCATAACAATCAGGTTCTTCCTTCCTCTGGAGATGAGCGAAGGTTTGATGACATAGATTCCCGCGACCCTCTTGTATTCTTCCAAATCAGGGAACCTTTCCTTCTGTATTCTTGTCACATACAGAACGTCTAGGGCCTCGATTACTTCATCCAGATTCTTAGTTTCTTTCACTGGAACGCGCCTTTCTATGTCCTTCTTGATATGTTTTGGAATCCTCAGCTCCTCTGGCGAAATGAAGAAGAGAGAGACGTCAAACATGGAAAGAGCTTTGCTGAGCGAGTGAACTGTCCTACCGTACTTGAGATCTCCTACGAATCCGATACTCTTTCCGTTGACCGGTCCCACCTCCTTCCATATCGTGAATATATCTAAGATCGTCTGCGTGGGATGTTGACCGGCGCCATCCCCTGCATTGATCACTGGAACGTCAGCGAATTCTGAAGCCAACCGTGCCGCTCCCTCAGAAGGATGTCGAAGAACAATGGCATCCGAATAACTGTTCACAATTCTGATCGTATCCGAGAGGGTCTCTCCCTTTGCGACTGAGCTCCCTTCCAGGGAACCAAACCCGAGTACTTTCCCCCCCAGTCTCATTGTAGCAGATTCGAAGCTCAGTCTGGTTCTTGTGCTTGGTTCGTAAAACAGAGTCGCCACAATTTTGTCAGAAAGTGGTCTGGCGGGATGACCTGAGCTTGCGTAAGGGACCATTTTGTTCGCTCTTTCAATAATCTCCATGATCTCTTCGACGCTGAAATCACCAATAGAAACTATGTCACGGTTGAGCCACATTATCTATTGAACAACGCGCGTAATAAATATTTATCCTCAAAGCATTACGGCCCATGAGACAAATTATTATTCATGGCGGAGTCGGAAGCAGCAACGAGTTGAGCGGCCTTCTCGACAAGTACGCTTCGTATTCTATAAATTATGAGGACCCCCTAGATGCAGTTGTTGCCGCAGTGAAGTACATGGAAGATGATCTGAATTTTAATGCTGGTACTGGCTCAGTAATGAGACTGGACGGAAGCATCCAGATGGATGCATCAGTGATGGTCGAAGGAAACTTCGGATCTGTTATGAACATAGAGTTTGTCAAGAATCCGGTGCAGGTCGCTAGGGAAGTAATGGAGAACAGCCCCCACGTGATCCTTTGCTCTGACGGGGCGACCAAGTTTGCAAGAGAGAAGGGACATCCTTACTACGATCCAACCACTGACAAAGCAAGGAAAAGACTGAAAGAGGCGAAGGAGGTTGCGATCAGAGACCCAAGATTCCTATATCGTGGTTCTGTAGATACGGTCGGTGCAGTAGCAAACTATGATGGAAAGATTGCAGCGGCACTCTCGACTGGTGGATCCAGCCCTATGATGAGAGGGAGAGTTGGAGATACGCCGATCCCTGGGTCAGGTATCCTGGTGAAGAATGGATTTGGAATAGCAGCGACTGGAGTAGGGGAAGAGATAATCAGGAGACAGCTTTCGTACGACCTGTACTGTGCGAGGAACGAGCTTGAAGAGGAGTGGAAGGCGATGGCAGGAAATTCCGAGTTTGCTCTGGGAGTAGTGGGTTTCAATGGCCAAAAGTCATTCGTTCTTTCAAACAAATCCATGGCACGTGGATACGCAAGAGCCGACAAGTGAAGAAAACAGGGTCCCTCAATGAATCAGTATTCTCTAAACACGTCAATTCGAAAACAGCATCACATATAAATATCGAAATAATTTGTCAAATTGGTAGTTAGTATGCCTGGAGATGATACATTTCAAGACACAGACGCAGAGTTAATAGAAGTCTTGAAGAGCTTGAAAACAAGCATCAAGATCTTCGGCTGTGGTGGATCAGGATCAAACACTATAACCAGAATCATGGAGGAGGGAATTCAGGGAGCAGATGTGATTGCTGCGAACACAGATGCACAGCATCTTCTCCTGACTCAGGCTTCGAGGAAGATCCTTCTGGGGAAGAGAACGACTAGAGGGCTCGGTGCAGGTGCACTCCCGCAAATTGGAGAGATGTCTGCAAGGGAAGCAGAGATGGACATAAATGAGGCGGTGGAGGGTGCAGATATAGTTTTCATTACAGCGGGTATGGGGGGAGGAACTGGAACTGGCTCGGCGCCAGTTGTTGCTGAAGTTGCAAAGAATGCGGGTGCACTCGTAATTTCAGTTGTGACCACACCTTTCAAGTCTGAGGGCGCAATGAGGAGGGAGAACGCTCTCTGGGGACTCGAAAAATTAAAGGATAAATCTGATACGATAGTCATTATTCCAAACGATAAACTCTTGGAGATTGTTCCCAGATTACCCCTCAATGAAGCATTCAGATTCGCGGACGAAACTCTTATGAAGTCCATAAAGGGACTGACGGAGCTAGTGACTAAACCGGGCCTGGTGAACCTCGATTTCAATGACCTGAAAACCGTAATGAAGGACGGCGGGACTGCAATGATCGGTATGGGGCAGTCTGGTTCGCAGGATCGGGCTCTTGAGGCTGCGAAAAAGGCCCTAAGCTCTCCACTTCTTGACCTAGAAATTTCGACTGCAACTTCTGCCATAGTATCCGTAACTGGAAGCTCCAACATGTCGGTTGAGGAAGCACATACAGTTCTAGAAGAAGTGAAAAAGAAGATAAACCCGAATGCGAGGATAATCTGGGGCGCAAGAATAGACGAAACGATGAAAAATGATATAAAGGTATTAGCTATATTGGTCGGAGCCAAAAACAAGTACGTTTAGAGGTATCCCTATATGGTTGATATGGATGATAGGATTGAAGGTCTAGAGGATTCTATTACAGATAGAGTCAAGAGGATCGGTAGAGGGAAGTATTCAAGAATACTAAAGATGGCTAAGAAGCCAACCAGGGATGAATTCGGAAGATCCTCTCTGATCACAGGAATTGGAATTATAATCATAGGGGGGCTCGGCTTCATAATCTACCTTTTGATGAACGTACTATTCAAGGTGCCATAAAATGGTAAAGTGGAATAGTGACGGCAAAGAATCTGAGGCAGGGACTAACAAGAAAGTTCTTTTCAATCTGACGGTCGAGAATGACGAATCAGTCGAGAAAGAAGGATTTCTTGAGCTGACCCTGGACATTCACGAGATGAAGGAAGAGATTGAATGGTTCCTGATTGAGGAGCAAAGAAAGGGAAAGCAGGTCGCTATATCCCCAAAGAATCAGGATGTTCTGAAGGTTCAGTTCAAGTTGAAACCTAAATCGTCTGTCGTTCATCCTCTCTCAGTTGAGACTCCCAAGGGTGGCGAGATTGGCGATTTTGCCACGGTTGTTCTAAGGTCTGAAGGAGTTCCGAGCAATCTTTTCACAATAAGGGTAAAACAGACGATCATAGTGGTCAAGACAACTATCGGACAGGAAGTGAAAATAGCGAGGGACATTGGAATGAAAGCGAAGATTGAAAACCAAGACTATGTGTTTTCTATTCTCGTTCCTCCAGAGGTAAAGGGTTACATCTTCATAGAGACACTCTATCCGGACAGGACTATGGGGCTTCTCAGAACCGTAAGAGGGGCGAGGAACATGATAGCAGGGGAAGTCCAGCTACCTGAAATAGAGAATTACTTAGTCTCGAAACCTGCGGTTGAATCTCTAGGAGTGGGTAACTTCGTTGAGGTGACAGAGGGACCGTTCAAGGGAGAGAAGGCAAGAATCACTCACGTAGACACTCAGAAGGATGAAATAACACTTGAGCTTCAGAACGCAATCGTTCCGATTCCGCTGACCGTTAAAGCAGACTCAGTTAAATTACTTGAAAAAGAGGTGTAAACAATGCCGCAAGAAATATCCGTTATGGTTGAGGGAGGCAAGGCAACTGCCGGACCCCCTCTTGGGCCAGCGCTTGGACCGATGGGAATCAATATAGGTCTTGTACTGAAAGAAATAAACGAAAAAACAAAGCTGTTCTCAGGTATGCAGGTTCCTGTAAAAGTCATAGTAGATCCGGAAACGAAGAAGTTTGAAGTATCGGTTGGTAAACCACCCGTCTCAGCGCTCCTGAAAAAGGAACTGGGAATTGAGACTGCAACAGGAGCTTCAAAGACTAAGACTTCTGGTGACCTCAAGATCGCTCAAATAAAGAAAGTAGCAGAAATGAAGATTGACAACATGACGGCAGGCTCAATCAAATCTGCCATCATGGAAGTGCTCGGAACTTGCGTATCAATGGGCATTACCGTTGACGGCAAGGACCCGAGGGAGACACAAAAACTTATTAAAGACGGGTCAATCGCCATCTAGAGTAGAAGAGCTCAAAGCTCGCATCACTACTCTGGTGAAAACTAATGGAAAGTGAGTCTCTAAAGAAGAGTCTAGAAGAAGCGATAAATAAGTCTCCCAAGAGGAATTTTGGGGAGTCTATTGATATCGCAGTGAACCTGAAGGACGTCGACCTGTCTAATCCGAAAAACAGGCTTAATGAGGAGATAGTCCTCCCAAATGGCAGGGGGAGGAAAGTCAAGATCGGACTTATTTCTGGAAACGAGATGGCCTCTAAGGCAAAGGGTACTGCAGACAAATTTATCTCTGCTGAAGAGCTGGATAAGATGTCAGATGATAAAAGAGCGACGAAGAAGATGGTTAATGACATAGACTTCTTCATCGCTGAGATTGCACTGATGCCCAGGGTCGGTAAGATTCTTGGAGGTATAATGGGACCGAGGGGTAAGATGCCGAGACCGGTTCCCGCAAACGTCGATCCGGTTCCAATAATCAACAACCTTAGAAAGACCGTGAAGGCCAGGAGCAAGGAAAGACCCGTAGTTCACGTTCCAATCGGTACAAAAGATATGGATCTGGAGAAGGTTGCTCAGAACGGACTAGAAGTGTTAAAGAGGATAGAATCAAAACTAGAAAAAGGAGAGGACAACATCAGGACCGTCTACGTTAAGACAACGATGGGACCAGCAGTGAAAGTTGAGGTGAAGTAAATGAAAGAGAACAGATTCTCAGAATCAAAAGACATTGCGATAAAAACCCTCTCAGAGGACATAAAGAATTCAAAGTCAATCGCGCTGGTGGGCATAGAGAGAGTACCGGGCAAGCAGTTCCAGCAGATTAGAAAATCTCTCAGGGGAAAGGCCAAGATTAAGGTGATCAAGAAGACACTCCTTAAGAGAGCATTTGAAGGGATGAATTCGGACGCAATAAAGGGAATGGAGGACTATATGGATGGCCCAGTTGCAGCCATATTCTCGCAGGAGAATCCTTTCAAATTATTCAAAGAGATAGAGAGCAGCAGAACAAGGGCACCCGCAAAGGGTGGAGAAATTGCACCAGATGACATTGTTCTAGAAGCCAAGGCTACGAATCTCAAACCTGGACCAGTTGTAGGTGAACTGCAGAAGGCTGGGATACCTGCGTCCATAGACCAAGGAAAGGTAGTAATCAGAAAGGAAACCGTGCTGGTGAAGAGAGGAGATAAGATAACGAAGGAGAAGGCAATAGCACTATCGAAGCTGGAGATTTTACCACTGGAGATAGGACTTGATTTCAGAGCTGCTTACGAAGAGGGAATAGTTTTCGACAAGAGCATACTAGGTTCTTCAACACAGGATTTCTTGAACAAGCTGACGGCTGCACACTCCATGGCAATTGCTCTTTCGATAAACCTGAACTACTACACAGAAGAAACGATGCCAATTTTCCTATTCAAGGCCTATAGGGAAGGAACTGCCCTTAGTCTAGCAGTGTCGTATCCAACAAAGGACACAGTTCAGATGTTGCTAGCCAAAGGTAATGCGATTGCGAAATCACTCGAGATCAGATTTCCAAGGAGTGCTTAGAAAATGTTTAAGACGCTTAGTTTATTATGTGGGAGTAATTAGGGGTGAAGAGTATGGAATATATTTACAGCGCATTGATACTGAACTCTGTCGGAAAACCAGTCACAGAAGATGGCATAACAGAGATACTCAAAGCTGCAGGAATTAAACCTGACCCTGCAAGAGTAAAGAGCCTTGTGGCTTCACTAGAGGGAGTCAATATTGAAGAAGCAATAAAGTCGTCCATGGTGGCAGCCACGCCGGTGGCACAGGCAGAGCCTCAGAAGAAGGAAGAAAAGAAGGAAGAGAAAAAAGAGGAAAAGAAAGAAGAGAAGAGCGAGGAAGACGCGGTCGCTGGACTCGGTGCCTTATTCGGGTAGATTACTCAATGAGCCCGAGATCAATTCTTCTATTTCTCTTATTTTATATCTTGCCCTTGGGGATTTTCGGGTATGGCTTATATTCTAAGACGTTACTTCCAGATCTAATAGGAATCATCTGGTTGATATCAGCATTTTTCCTCAATCTGATGAAAGACTAAAGAAATGGAGTTCAGATTACGGAAATAGCAGATTGTTGTTTCTTTTCTGAAGACTGTCTTGAAATAAATATAAATATCCCGACGGCCGCAGGCACCACTGCAAGCCCCCAGATATCGAACGGTGTGTATAAATAGGACAGCAGGAACGTACCATAACTTGGACCCATCCCTCTACCCAGTGACATGAAGAAGTTGTAGACGCCCATGTGTGCTCCAAGTGACTTTCCATTCGCGATCTTGGACGTCATCGCGCTACCAGTGGGGGTGACTGCATTCTCCCCCATTGTCACAATCAGCATTGATGCCATGAACTGCCACAGACTGTGGTCCAGTGCCATTGAAAAGTATCCGATAATGTAGAAAATTGAGCCGAGTATCATTCCGTTCCACAGTCCTATCTTCCTTACGACCCGATATATAGGAAGTTGAAACGCAGCAACGGCAATTCCGTTTACAAAGTATATCAGTCCGATAGATGTCGTGTCTAGTCCTATGAAGTTATTAGCATAGATCGATAGTGTGACCGAAAATTGCGAAACAACGATAAAGAGAAAAGTCACTCCAATACCAAACAAGTAAAGTTCCCTGCTGACCTTCTTGAACGAGAACTTCTCAGTTTCCCTGGCTTCGCTCTTCTTTTCCTTCAGATAGAAATACAGCGGGAATGGAATGATTGCACTCAGTGCAGCTGTCAGGTATATGAAGGGGTATCCGAGGGTGGAAGCTACGTATCCTGCCAGGGCTGGTCCAAATGCCCAACCGAGGTTTGATGCCACTCTCATGTACGAAAAACCGGCAAGAGGAACGTCACTACTCAGTGAGAGGAGGGCACTGAGAGATGGCATTATCAGATTGCCTATGGCCTGGTTGAGTATGAACAAAATGACAAAGACGAGGGGTATCGCCAGGAATATGGAACTGAGGAAAAGGGACATGAGAGTTACAACATATGCTGAGGCGAAGGTGATTATGATTTTCTTGAATCCATACTTGTCTCCCAGATGCCCAGCATATATCTGAATGAATCCACCGAATACGGCGTTGATGGCAAATATGAGTCCTATGACCAACAAGGAAATCTGCAAAGAGTTCTTCATGTAGAGCGGTGTGAAACTCCACAGACCTCCAGTTCCGAATGTTCTTATCGCAGAAGCAATCGAAATGATGAAAATATTCCTTCTATCCGTACTGAGATCCCTCTACTATACTAGTGGCTTGCCATCGACGTCATTCGGAATGTCAGCTCCAAACAATTTTAAAATGGTTGGAGCGAGATCATAGATGCTCGCATTGACCTCTTTCGCAGCTATACCTGGTCCAACCAATCCGAATATTCCTTTAATTCTGTGGTGTCCTACCTGAGGGAATCTATATCCCCACGATTCTTCCGGTATGTCCGATGCCCAAACGTATCCCGAGAGGGGAAGCCTCTGGTGATATATCTCGTTTGAAATGGTGACCAAATCTGGACCATCTGAGACATATGGCCCCCAGTATATTTCGTTCCCCCTTAGAACGTTCTTAATCACGTTCTTCCCGCTCTTTGACCTGAGGGACTTGAACCTGTTCGTCAGTTCCTCAAGAATCGAACTTTTCTCGTCGTCATAGAGCGGATTGACGTATAGCATACCTTCATCGAGCGCAACGACCTTCGATTCTTTCCAGTTGATCCTCTTCTCAGGATCCGTTTCCATTACGCTCTCCATTGCCTTTATCCTCTTGACTATCCTGTTTTGGAGACTGTTCGGCAGTTTGTTCACCAATCGGTCCAACTTCAATTTTGTACCCAGATCTACGATCGATTCTCTGGAGACACCCCTTGAATCGCTCTCTTGGAGAGAAAGGAAGCCCTCCCTAGCCAAGAACTCATTTGTGTAGAACTCATCTTCAATTGGTCCATTGCCATGGTCGCTCATAAGTATAGTGTACCCTTCTTTATTTTTGTTCAACACCCTCTGAATTCCCTCATCGTTTGCCCTGAAATTCCTGTACATAATATGGTCGTTGTTCCACATGAAATGGGAGACGTGATCGTTCATTTCAACAGAAAGATGGACGAGATCTGCGTCCCATAGCATTTCCGCCATGTCAAACCTTGATTTGATCTCCGACTCTATCCCGTTCATTGTGACTTCCGGGTCTTGATTCTTCCTAAAGAGATGAATTCCATCTTTAACGAACCACGATGGAATGTTCTTCTCAAACTCTTCTGGATATGTCCAGGGGCCATCTCCGTGATTCATCCCAGAAATCATTATTCCATTTACTTTGTCAGGAGGAAACGTGGATGGCATATCGATGATTGAGACCCTGTGCCCCTTTTGAGACAATATGTCCCAGTAGTCATCTCCATGGAAGCTAGTTGAATTGAGACTCCGGAACTTGAGCTCTTTCCAGTCGATCCTTGACCAGTGATAAACCCCAGTCTTACCAGGATTTTTCCCGATCGAGTACGACTTCCATGCCGGTTGAGTCAGATACGGGATAGTCGAGAGGAGTGATCCGTGAAGGCCATTCTTCCAAAATTGAGCATATCCATTTAATTCACCTTTATCGATATAAGGCAGTATCGGATCCCAACAGGCCCCGTCTATCCCGATGACAACAACCTTCATCTCCAACGGATTGATGCATCCTATAAATATATATCAACCACGGATTAACGCGTCTAGGAGGGCTATTGGCTTCAGCAAAGTTTCGACTATATAGAATGGGTGCTTCACTCTGCCACCAGGCCTCGACCTCATTCTCATTGAAATAGCTCTATTCTTTATGAAAACAAGAGCAGCTGCTCTCAGATACGCGTAACGTTTCTTCGCTAGCTTGGAATACGAATCGAACTCCGAATGATCGTGGTATATGGCAGCGTCTGGCACAAATACTCCTTTGTATCCCGCATTTAGAGCCCTGATATTGATATCATAATCTTCGCTGTATGGAATTGATTGATCAAATCCACCTAGTTGTCGCAGTAAAGTGAGTCTCCACATTGAGTTCCCGAGTGGGAGATAGGCTATGTTATAAGGAACTTGATATTCATAAATGAAGTCTTCCACAAGGTTCACATACCTTTCTGGACCGAGCTTCGCCTCATGGTGCAACATAGGTCCCCCTGAGAAATCAGCGGAGCCATTTAGTATAGGTCTTGCGAGGTCTTCAAGCCAGGTTGGAACCGCAGTTTCATCTGTATCTAGAAAGGCAACCAAATCTCCTTTAACGAGCGATATTGCCTTGTTTCTAGATTCTACGACGTTACCAGACAAGTTTTCCAATTTTGCGTCGTATTCTTCGCAAATTTTTGAGATTTCCCATTTCGAACCTCCATCAGCGACAATTATTTCGAATGGTTTAAGGGTCTGGTTAGATAACGAATCCAGAGCATTCTTGATCCTTATGTCATTCAAAGAGGCGATTATCACAGAAATTTTCACAGGAGGCTCTTCGACCACGTTTTCCTATATCAATAGCATATAAAACTTTTTTAAATCTGGTTCAGTACAATTTGTCAAATTCTATTTTTTATTACCTAATTTTTTAGGGTTCTTTATTTAACGTGCAATACAACTATTGATGTTCCTTCATGTGTGAGATAGTTCTATAATAACACGATGTATAAAATATACATTATGATGTTCATAAGGAAGATCCAAGAAGCCGTCTGATACGTACCTTGCGGAAGTGCAGTCTGTATGGGAAAATGGTAAGACCGGGCAGAAGGTGATACGCTACATAGGCAGGGAGATTGAGGGCAGGGGCAAAAGATAATTTTGTCCCACACTCGAAATACTCTTAAAAGTCATGTAATTAAGAGATATCAGCAATTTTCCGTGTTTCGTGGGATCATCTTAAATGTGCACTCTATCAACCAAAAAACACGATTTCTCGCTGATTTTCAACTGATAGACTCAATATCTTTTATGACCATGAGTTTTACCAAATCCTTAAACTTCAATTTTGGAGACCAACCAAGCTTACTTTTTGCCTTCGAATAATCCGCTGTGAAGTTGTCTGACTCAAGCGGTCTAAAAAACTCCTTATTGATTTTGACCAGTACTTCGTCCTTCTCCGACAATCCCACTTCGTTTAGTCCACTTCCTCTCCAGAACACTTCAACGCCTATGACTCTAAATGATTCTTCGACAAATTCTCGTACCGTATGTAGCTCACCGGTCCCTAGTACAAAGTCATCTGCGTATTTGTAGTTAAGAATCTTCCACATTCCGTCAACGAAGTCTTTAGCGTACCCCCAGTCTTTGCGAGCATTTAAGTTCCCAAGAAGTAAGGGTTCGTGCATTCCCTTTGAATATCTAGCAACGTGACTGGATATTTTTCTCGTGACAAATTCCCGGCCACGGACTTCTGATTCGTGATTGAAGAATATGCCGTTGCTCAAAAACAGATCATATGCTTCTCTATAGGTTCTTACAGTCCAGAAACCAGCAAGCTTTGATACAGCATATGGACTTCTTGGTTCCAAAGGAGTCTGTTCATTTTGAGGAGTGACCTTCGGCTGTCCAAACATCTCGGAACTCGCCGCGAAATACATTCTGGTATCGGGCGAAAAATCCTTGATAGCATTACATACGTTTAAAGTTCCTCCGATGTTAATATCATAAGTAGATTGACTATTCTTAAAACTATACCCCACAAAACTCTGAGCTGCGAGATGATACAGTTCATCAGGACTGACCGCTTTAACAATTGATGAAATGAATGATGGGTCCGTAATATCTCCCTGGTGTAAACTGATTTTCTCTTTTAAATTGTGGTCTAAATTGTCTAGATTACCATATGTCATTGAACTGTTTCTTCTTACAATTCCATGGACTTCATATTCCTTATTTAACAAGAACTGCGATAAGAAGTATCCGTCCTGACCAGTTATCCCGGTGATTAGAGCTCTCATTGTTTTGACACCCTCTATACCCCTATTGAATTTAATATAATACCTTTAAGATGGTCAACATCTATACTGCAGAATTCCTTTTGAAATCCGCCATAGAATTAGATTTCTTTGAAAGAAAGATTTGTCTGATTTGAGCATTTGTAAAATACTCTTGCGAAAACTTTAATATTGTATTAAATTCTGTTTTTGTGTTAACGATCTTTTACCCAGTCATCAAAACGCAGACTGGTTCTCGTAGATATTCGGAGAAGATTATCGAAGAATTAAGTTCGATAGGGTATGATTTCAGAAAAATCGGGATTAGAAAAATAGAGTTTTCATTTAGAGGAAGACCTTTTGGAGGCATATTTTCACAGAAAATTGCAACTTCCTTACATAAGAATTCAAGCCACCCTATTCACGCATTAACACCTGAAGTTGCTCCTACAGATACCGATATTGTGACTGTTCTTGATGTCATACCCTTTATCCAAAATAAGCAATTTATAACGAGTGAGTACAACAAGAGGGCTTATGAATTGATGTTTCGGAATGTGTATGAAGCCCAGAAATTTATCGTTCCGACCAACACCGTGAAGAGTGATTTAGCTAAAATAGGGGGGGTTGATGAAAGTAGAATTCAAACAATATATCTGAGTATAGATCACACAAAATTTTTCTATGATCCGGAAAATCCTTATCCTAATAACGGAAAAATGCATCTAGTTACTGTTGGTGATTTCAATCCTAGGAAGCGATTTGACCTACTCTACGATATTATTGGTGGAGACAATCAACTTGAACTTTATCATATAGGTCCTATAAACTCCTGGTCTGAGCGAGCCAATGAACTCACAAGGTTGGCAAAGAAGAAGGGTAACATTTTTGTATTGGGCCAGATAGATGACCTAACTTTGAGAAAATACCTTTCTAATGCAGATCTTTTCGTTTATATATCAGATGCAGAGGGGTTCGGGTTCCCCCCGCTTGAAGCAATGGCCTGTGGTACGAATGTGGTATTGAATGACCTCCCTATTTTCAAGGAGACCGTAGGAGACTATGGGTTCCTGGCGAGCATAGAAAAATTTGAAGATGCGATTCAGTTTGCACTCAAGAACAAAAAGAGTAGTTCAGTTTTAAGAGAAAGAGCTCTGAATTTTTCAAGGGACAGGGAGATTTCTGATCTTCTGACCGTTTATCGCGAGTTTGATAAGAGTTGATTTCTAACATCCAGTATCCACCCTTTGATGTCGGACAATATTATAGTTAGCTATCCTGACTATGATTTGTACCGTGAGAATATAAAAAAAAGTCCAATTCTACAAAGCTTCGAATAAATTTCTCATATTAGGGGAGAATTTCAAATAATAGGAAAAGCTTTTATTCTAATTAGTTATTGTCAGACCGATGTCACACATACTACTGAAAGGGTGGCATAGATACAAGGAAAGGGGCAAGTATTCCTGGAAATCCTCTCTTGTAATAGCATTTGCAGCCACAGTACTACTTTGGTGGTTGCCCATTTTTGGACCAATGCTATCTGGATATGTCTCAGGGAGGACATCAGGATCAAAGTACAAGGGTCTCGTAATAACGGCAATAGTGGCAGGCATAATAGGAGTAGTCTCGTTCCTCTTCACGTACGTGATATCAGTACCCAGTTACGTAACTAACTATCTGTCTTCTTCAACGATATACCATCTCGGAGCCGTTTCTCCATATGGAGCATGGTTCCTGTCGTCGCTTGGTCTGATGTTCACGAGTTTCCCATATTATCTCTCATATTTCCCTCCAAACTGGGCTGTTTTAGTAGCATTCGGATTCATCGGTGGAGCAATGTCTGAGCTATTAGTGAGAGACTCTGAAAAAAGAAGCGTACTGTCCGCAAAGCATCCAGTCCACAGTGATTCAAAGGCCCTTACACCGAAGGAAGTAGACTACGCACCTCCAACCGATCCCCATCCTCTGTTAAAGAAGATAATCAGGGATAAGGATGTCTCAGAATCTTCAGACGATTATATCTAGGGCTACCACAAAAAAGAATGGGATAGCAAGAATAATTTTTCTACTCTTTTAATTTCTTTCTGAATTCAGCAACCTCTTCTTGTAACGCCTTGTTAAGGGGGTTTTTCCTAGCTTTCTCTTCAAGTTCTTTGAGTTTGTTCTCAAGATTTTTCTTCTTTCGGTCAAGGTCTCTCTTGCCTAGCGCCATGATTTGTCAAGAAAATACTACATTATCTATTTTCTTGTGGTGGCCACTCAGTCTCTCAGAAACGTCGCATTTCTATTCTCTTTCCTGATTCCAGTCAATAACAAGACCAAAGTCCTGTCACTGGTATCCAGGTCACCGAAATCCACCGTCTACGACCAGTACACTTCCCGTTATATAACTCGCTTCATCTGAAGCAAGGAAAAGTACTGCATTAGCCTGTTCCTCTGGCTTGCTAAATCTCTTGATTACCTGCCTGCTCAGTTCTCTTTCGACCTGCTCTCTCGAGAGACCCTTGGTCATGTCCGTTTCCACCCAACCAGGTGCAACGCAATTCACCAATATTTCTGGCCCCAGGGCAACTGCAAGGTTCTTTGAGAAATTAATTAATGCAGCCTTTGTAGCTGCGTAGTCTACGGACCCTGGGTCATAAGTGTTGATTCCATCGGTAGATCCTATGTTGACTATTCTGCCATAATTCTGTTTTCTCATCTGTATCGCAGCGTGTTTGGAGCAAAGGAACGCCCCAATCAAGTTGACGTCAAAGGTGCGCTTCCACTGTTCCAGCTTTATTTCAGTGAATTGGGAGGAAAAACCAATACCTGCATTGTTTACAAGAATGTCCAATTTCCCAAATAATTGAACGGTCTTCTTGATCATGTCCTGTACCTGCTTCTCACTTGAGATGTCACACTTTATAGCTATCGCCCTTGTTCCTTGTTTTTCAATCAGCTTCACCACCTCGTCTGCTTTGAATTTGGAATTTGCATAATTGACGACAACGCTAGCCCCCTCTTTTCCAAACCCTATGGCAATGGCCCTTCCAATTCCTCTGCTTGCTCCTGTCACGAGTACTACCTTGTCCTTGAATCTCATTATTGGAAATCTGCCTAACTTGATATAAATCTTCTTGTTGACTAACAAGGAGTTGGGGAGACTTAGATCGCGCGCTTTCCCCTGGACGATGTCCAGAAGCCTATAGTCACAAACTACAGTTTCTTGCCATTCAGTAGGAATACGTGATGCCGGAAACTCTCAATCTGTTTCCAAACTTCGACTTTGAAACAGTCACGACGTTTGTGTGTCTTTTGACTGAGTCCGCTACAGGCCTATCGGCAAACACCTTCACCTCTGAATCCTCCAGCAAGACCATCGATGAGTCCTGTCCTCTTTCGAGGGCTACAACCACTCTGGGTATCATTTTGCACAGATTGTCCGAACATGGTCCCTTCACGTAAGTCAGTACAAGATAGATTTCTTTAATTCCTTTACCAGAAATGAATTCTTTTGCACCTTTGGTGAACTCGATCATGGCCTGAATCTCTTAAGGAGAAGAGAGTTCATAACGACTGTGGTAGAACTGAACGCCATTGCGAATGCTGCAAGAAATGGTAGGGTGTTGTAGATTCCTGCTCCGAAGAGTGGTATCAGTGCTCCTCCTGCTATTGGAATCAACACTATGTTGTAGAAGAATGCCCACATGAGATTCTGTTTGATCTTTTTTATCGTCTTTTTGCCAAGGTTAATGCTCACATAGACGTCGTAGAGCTTGTTCTTCATGAGTACAATCCCCCCCGTCTCCTTCGCAACGTCAGTTCCGCTGCCGATCGCAATTCCAAGATCTGCTCTTGCCAGAGATGGGGCATCGTTTATTCCATCGCCCACCATTGCCACGACCTTTCCTGACCTTTGAAGATCCTCGATCTTTTCAAGTTTCTGACCTGGCTTGACATTCGCAACTATGTTCCTTATCCCGACCTTGCCTCCTATCGCCCTGGCGGTAGTTTCATTGTCTCCACTTATCATCCATGTTTCGACATGAATGTCGTTCAAGGCCTGGATTGTCTTAATGCTGTCATCCCTAATCGTATCTGCGAGAGCAATCAGTCCGACTATTTCCGATTCTATTGCAAGGATCAATACCGTCTTACCTTCGGACTCCAGTTTATTTAAACTGCCATCGATATTGTTGGTCGAAATTCCGTTGTCGGCGAGTAGGTCTCTATTTCCCACTAATACATTCTTGTCTAACTTGCATGATACACCTTTGCCCGGTATGTAACTGAACTCGGTGGGAAATTGAACTTCGATTTTTTCGTTCTTTGCCCTCCTCAGTACAGCTTTTCCTACCGGGTGTTCAGAATTGGCCTCTGCTGCCGCAGCATACCTGAGAATTTCCCTCTGGTTGAAGGCTGAAGCTTCTACAACGTCCGTCACCTCCAGTTGTCCCTTGGTTATGGTTCCTGTTTTATCGAATGCAACAGTATCGACCTTGCTTGCAATTTCGATGTACTCTCCTCCCTTGACGAGGATTCCGTTCTCTGCAGCCTTGCCTGAAGAGACCATCAGGGCTGCAGGAGTTGCAATACCAAGTGCGCAAGGGCAGGCTATTATCAGGACTGACACAAAGACCAGTAGGGAAAATGTTAGCCCTATGTGACCAAGATAGAACCAGTACAGGAAGGAAAGAATTCCTACGGATACTACGGCTGGAACAAAATACGAGGATACCCTATCAGCTAGCCTTTGGATCGGGACCTTTGCCGAATTTGCGTTCCTTACCGTCTCAATGATCTCAGAAAGTGCAGTGTCTTCTCCAACTTTCTCCGCTACTATTCTTACCGCTCCAGAAAGGTTGACCGTTCCCCCGATGACCTTGTCTCCAACTTTTTTGTCTACCGGCAAACTCTCCCCTGTTATCATGGACTCGTCGACTGAAGTGAAACCTTCTATAACTCTCGAGTCAGTGGGAATGCCTTCTCCCGGTTTCACTAGAAGAGTGTCAGATACCTTTACCTCCTCCGCCTTCACTTCCACGATCTCGCCATTCTTCACGAGGTGAGCGGTCTTCGGCAGAAGGGATACGAGTTTGCTCAGGGCTTCGGACGCTCTTTCCTTCGTGAGGTGCTCCATTAGAGTCCCGGTCAGTATCAGCGATATTATCGCTGTGGAGGTGTCAAAGTATATCCCAGTCGAAGGAAACAACGAAGGGAATAATACGACCGCTGCACTGTACGCCCAGGCAGCAGATGTACCAATGGCAATGAGCGTGTCCATGTTTCCCGCTCTATTCTTGAAGGCATCAATTGTCCCTTTATAGAACCTCAACCCTGGATAAAATTGCACGACCGATGCTATCACCAGAGTGACGTATGCCCAATACTCAAAGTGAATAATATAATTAAATAAAATAACAGGAACGGTTAGAATCCAAGAGAGCGCTAGCAAATTTTTCAGCTTCTTCAGTTCCTTTTCAGGTTCTTCAAACTGATCTTTGCATGCCTCACTGCAAAAGAAATAGTTCTTGCCATACTTGAAGCTCTTTATCGTTGCTGTGGTTTCATCCACGTACATTCCGCAGATTGGATCTCTAGCCATTTCGTTATCTCTTTAAGCCACTGTTATATCAGCAGCATCCGCCGCTGTGAGAATGTCCAGAGGATTCGTGTGCGTATTTGTGAGGATCTGCATCAAACTGCTTCTTGCATTCATTACTACAGAAATAGAACGTCCTTCCCATGTGCTCAGAACTCAGTCCTGAACTGGAATCAACACTCATTCCGCATACTACATCCTTTTCCATTGATTTCTTTCGAAACGTGTTATCACCACATATTGATGACGTGCATATACTAAAGAGTACTTTGTGCAAAATGCCTAAAATTCTCCTCCTACATGCACATCAAAATTTCATCATTCCAAGCTATATCAAAGCTAAAAAATAGTGCAAAGCAGGAATGTCACGCCGGATTATTCACCTTTTTCAGCTCTCTGGATTCTCTTTGCTAGATCCCTCTTGCAGTTCTCGCAACAAGCGAAGTACTGATGCTGTTTGTATCTTAAGATAAGAGGAACGTCTTCAATCTCCTTCCCGCAGTAATCGCAATATGTTTTTACCTTTGTTGAGATAGATTCAAAGTCTTGCTTCTTTTTTATGATGTTGAGGTTAATGTACCTGATATCTTTTTTCAACACATTGATATTAGAAACGACCACGAACCTCCCATTTGCAAGTTCTAGTACCTCTATCCTGTCGCCTTCGGGAATCTGCTCCAGGTCATCGACTTCCAGAAGAATTAGCTTTTCACTTTCGGGAAGCGATACATTCACGGTGAAGCGAGTAATAATTTTATTTGAAACCAGTGATTTGATAGCCGTTCTAACAGTATTTCTATTCAGATTAGTTATCTTGGCCACGTCATTCACGCTGAGTCTGGAATCTTCTTCGAGTGCCCTAAGAATCTTCGATTCATTGTGAGATAAATTTAACCTGGACATTGTTTCTCTCTTTGGCTAATCGCCCCTCCTAAAAAAATATTATGCACATCGATTAAATTTCAGTCTTGAAATAGACAAAGTGTATAATTTTCAACTAAAATGTATATAGTAATTCTATCGCTTGTACTATAAGCACCTCATTTTTTTGACAAAAACAACACTTCAAATTGTTCTATGTAAAACTTTGACTTTCTCGAAAAGCTTCCACTATTTTAATTACCCCCACTTTACATTACTAGTACTATGTTTAGGGATGGGATGTTGAAGGGCAAGAATGTTCTTATCACTGGGGGTGGAACTGGCATCGGAAATAATATGGCAAGGAGATTCGGGTCTCTGGGGGCAAAGATTGCTATCCTAGGAAGAAGGGAAGAGATACTGAAGGAAGCTACTGCAGATCTTGGGTCAAATGGAATCAAAATAATTTACCACAAGTGCGACATTAGATCACCAGAACAAATTAAAGAGTCAATGGATTACTTCGAAAGTGAATTCGGGCATATTGACGTTCTAGTGAACAATGCGGCCGGAAATTTTGCTTATCCTACGGAAAAGTTGTCGGCCCACGCAGTCGATTCCGTTCTGAACATAGTTCTACACGGTACCATTTACATGACGATAGAGGCAGGGAGGAGGTGGATACAGTCTGGGCACAAAGGAGTTGTTCTGGATATAGTTACTCCATATGCATGGACGGGCTCAGCCTACGTTGTACCTTCTGCAGCAGCAAAGGCAGGGGTATTAGCTGTTGTCAGATCCCTTGCTGTTGAATGGGCTAAATATGGAATAAGACACGTTGCGATTGCTCCTGGAATTTTTCCAACTCCGGCAACACAGAAGAATTTGTTTCCGCTTGCAGGCATGGAAGAAGTGCTTAAAAATAGAGTTCCACTTGGCAGGACTGGAAGGTTAGACGAGATATCCAATCTAGCCTCCTTCCTAATCTCTGACGAAGCTTCATTTATCAACGGAGAGGTGGTAACAATAGACGGCGGTGAATGGCTTAAAGGGGCAGGAGAATTCAGCGATCTCTCAGTGCTTACAGACGAACAATGGGAGCAAATCAAGAAGATATCAACAGGAAAATGAATGATTATTTTTTCACGGTTGAACGTCGTGAAAGGTACAGGTGACCACGAAGGTCCAATTCAGACCGAAGCACAACTGCGTAGTACGGCATTTTGAAATTCGTTCAGGTCAAACAATTCTGAGTAATCACCGTCAATATAGATTCAATAATATTAAAATAACAACATATCTTATTTAGTAAATAAAATATCGTGACTCAAGAGATTACATTTATTAATTTCCTTAACTCATCAGAATTTACTTAATTCTGATTAGTCAGGATGGTCATTGATCACTTTTGATTGGTATGTTGTTACCCTTTATGTTTTATTTACTTCAGAACACGGATCTGGACTTGAGCGAAGAAACTGAACAACGTCGGTCAGATAGTCAGCTTTACCATGTCATCTCGGTCGTTTGTTCTAATCGGCTTTCAAGAGTTCCAATAATGTTAAATGATTCTGCCTTGTGCCTTTTTTTCTTTTCCAGAATGGCCAATTTTGTCGGTCTCAATATGCAATTCACTTAGCTAGGTTCGTATCTCTCGTTATTTTAATTTTAAATGCTAGTCTTATAAATATACAAGTATATGTTCGAAAGAAAAGCCGTTAGCTTCTTTCAATAATTTCCTAAAAGCAATCAATGCAACTAGAAATCTAAATTGTTGGATTCAGATAGGAGTAAGTAATGAATTTTTCAGAAGATATACAGAAATAGAAGACTCAAATTCTCGACCAAAAGATCCTTTCTTCCTAATGGTAAACTTTCGTATTCTTATGTTGATGTATAACTGTGGTTATACGTCATATGAACTGCCAATGCTTCATGATGCCCTGTGATTTAATAGAATCCCTTAACTCAATAATATAAGTCTACTTATATCACTAAATAAATAACTAATAATTAATTATTTACACACACCTCTAGATCTTTAAATCCTAAAGTCGATCAAGTCATCATCTTGCTCAATATAGCTCTCCTCTTCGTTCTTGTCGAGCATATGTCCACCCTTATTCTTCTTGGTCTCCAGGTAAAATGAGTTATGTTCATTCGGTGGAATAACTACAGGGATCCTCCCAGTTATCTTGACACCGTGGTGTTTTAGGTCCTCGAGCTTGTTTGGATTGTTAGACATCAATCTAATAGATTTGATCCCCAGAGACCACAACATGTGAGCGGCAATAGCATAGTCTCTTTCATCTTCTTTGAATCCAAGAGCTTTGTTTGCTTCGAAGGTATCGTAACCATCATCCTGAAGTTGATATGCTCTAATTTTGTTGGTGAGACCGATTCCACGGCCCTCCTGTCTTAGGTAGAGCAAAACTCCAAACTCCATTTTTCCGAGCATGGTCAGTGATTTTTCCAGTTGGTCCCTGCAGTCACATCGTAGGGAACCAATTGCATCTCCTGTCAAACATTCCGAATGTATTCTGACGGGTACATTTTCCTGACCAAACACGTTACCACGAACGAAGGCTGCATGTTCCTTTTTATCGAGATCGTTGTGAAAAGCTACGACCTGAAAATCTCCGAATCGTGATGGTAAGTCTGCAATCGCGACTATTTTTACACAAGTTTCCATATGGTCAGGGCATGAGTGGCTTTCATTTTCCTTGACTATTCTCTTTATAGATTCCTTATCTATCGACA